>NZ_JAGWCW010000015.1:0-104502 GCF_020657835.1 Clostridioides sp. ZZV14-6387 | reverse complement strand
GTAAAATATTATTTTACATAATAATAACATTATAAATTTTGAAATTGCTTATCTTTGTGTTAAAATAAGTAAAATACACATATTAAAGTTAAGTTTTTAAATAAATAGACAAAGCAAAATATAAATATTAAGGAGATTTAGTTATGAATGTTTATGAAAAGGATAATGGAGTTATACTAGAAGGGGTAACAGATTTTGATCCAAAACATATATTTGAGTGTGGTCAATGTTTTAGATGGCACAAACAAGAAGATGACTCATACACTGGCGTTGCAAAGGGTAGAATATTAAATGTAAAAAAAGAAAATGATAAGATATATTTAAATAATACAAATTTAGAGGAGTTTAATAGTATTTGGTATAATTACTTTGATTTAGGAACTGATTATACAGAAATAAAAAATAAGCTAAAAAATATGGATGAATATTTAAATAAGGCTACTGAGTTTGGATGTGGAATAAGAATACTAAGACAAGATGGATGGGAAATGCTTATATCATTTATAATTTCTTCTAATAATAGAATTCCTATGATACAAAGAGCTATAGAAAATTTATCAAAAAAATTTGGCAAGTACATAGGTGAGTACGAAGGTAATGAATACTACGCATTCCCAACACCAGAAGAGCTAAATAAGGCTTCACAAGAGGAAATAAGAGCATGTCAAACAGGCTTTAGAGATAAGTACATAAAAAGTACTACAGAGGCGGTTATAGAAAATAATGATAAGGTATCTGAATATACAAATTTAACTACAGATGACTGTAGAAAAGAACTTTTAAAATTCAATGGAGTAGGACCAAAAGTATGTGATTGTATTGCATTATTTGGCATGCAAAAATATGATTCTTTTCCAGTTGATGTTTGGGTTAAGAGGGTTATGCAAGAGTTCTACATAGATGAAGATATGAGTCTACCTAAAATGAGAACTTATGGCATTGATAAATTCGGAGATATGTCTGGATTTGCTCAACAGTATTTATTTTACTATGCAAGAGAACTTGGTATAGGAAAATAAAATTAAGGGGGAGGAATTATGGGAGTAATAGGCACAATATTTCTGTTCTATTTAATTATATCATATCTAGCTGGAGCCATAATTTCTGTGATTATATTACTTGAAAATAGAGATCCTGCAAAAACCATGTCCTGGTTATTAATGTTTATTATATTTCCAGGAATTGGTCTAATTGTATATGCTATTTCAGGTAGAAATATTAGAAAGCGAAAATTATTTAAGACTCAAAAACTAGCTAACAATATAAAAGAAAAGAAACTTTTTGATACATTAGAAAAGATAACAGAAATCGTTGAACTAGAAAAAGAATCTATAAAGCAAAATAAGCTTTTAAGAGACGAAGAAGATGGTAGTTACAGAAAAAGAGTAATAAATATGCTTTTAAAGACTGGTATGTTTCCATTTACTAAAAATAATAAAGTAGATGTCTTTGTAGATGGAAATGAAAAGTTTAAAAGGCTTATAGAAGATATAAGAGAAGCAAAAGACCATATCCATCTAGAGTACTTTATTATCAAAGATAGTGATATAGGTAGGGTGTTAAAAGAAGAGCTTATAAAAAAAGCCAAAGAAGGAGTCAAAATAAGAATTTTATATGATGATGTAGGATGTTGGAGATTTTGGTTTAATAGAAAATTCTTCCGGGAAATGAGAGAAGTTGGTATAGAAATAGCAGCATTTTTACCTACAAAATTTCCTATAATAGGAGGAAAATTGAACTATAGAAATCATAGAAAAATTGTTGTTATTGATGGAATAATTGGATATACAGGTGGAATAAATATAGGAGACGAATATTTAGGCAAAGATGATAAGTTTGGGTATTGGAGAGATACTCACATTAGAATTAAAGGTATTTCTGTATATATGCTTCAAATGACATTCTTGATTGACTGGTATTATACAACAAAAGAAGTTTTAGTAACTAAAAATTATTTTCCAAGTGTTGGAAATGTAGGCGAAAGTATGATACAGGTTGTTGCAAGTGGTCCAGATAGTGATTGGGAAGATATTCATTATGCTTATTTTTCTGCAATATGCCAAGCTAGGCAAAATGTTTATATAGAAACACCGTACTTTATCCCTGATGAGAGTTTACTAAAAGCTATAAAAAGTGCTGCACTTAGTGGAGTAGATGTTAGAATAATATTTCCAAAAATTGCAGACCACAAGATAGTAAACATAGCATCCTATTCCTATTTTGAAGAAATATTAAGAGCAGGTGGTAAGGTTTATTTATATAATAAAGGATTTATACATTCTAAAGTCGTAATAATAGATGATAAAATTGCTTCTGCAGGGACAGCTAATATGGATTTAAGAAGTTTTATGCTTAACTTTGAAGTAAATGCATTTATCTATGATGAAGAAGTTATTGGAGTAATGACAGATGATTTCTTTGAAGATTTAAGTCACTGTGAAGAACTTAATCTGGAGGTATTTAAGAATAGAAGTATTATACAAAAAATTAAAGAATCTGTAGCCAGATTATTTTCACCAATATTATAAAAAATTATTAAAAAAGGTATTGAAAATTATGTGTGATTGGTATATTATAATAATTGTTAGCACTCTATTGAATAGAGTGATAATAAATAAAAAGTATATATATAAATCTACATATAAAAGTAGTATTAATTTAAAAATAACTAAAAACATAGGCGAACTAGTCTATACTTAATATTTTAGGAGGCGTAAAGAATGAAAATAAGACCATTAGCTGACAGAGTAGTAATTAAAAAAGTAGAAGCAGAAGAAAAAACTGCAAGTGGAATAGTTTTACCAGGAGCAGCTAAAGAGCAACCTCAAATAGCTGAAGTTGTAGAAGTTGGACCAGGTGGAATAGTTGAAGGAAAAGAAATAAAAATGGAATTAACAGTAGGAGATAAAGTTATATTCCAAAAATATTCTGGAACAGAAGTTAAGATAGAAGGACAAGAGTATACAATACTAAGACAAAGTGATGTATTAGCTGTTATTGAATAAATATAGAATAAGTTTATTAGGAGGGGTTTAAAATGGCTAAAGAAATTAAATTTTCAGAGGAAACAAGAAGAGCTTTAGAAGCTGGTGTAAATAAATTAGCAGATACAGTAAAAGTAACATTAGGACCAAAAGGAAGAAATGTTATATTAGATAAAAAATTTGGTTCTCCACTTATAACTAATGATGGTGTAACTATAGCAAAAGAGATAGAGTTAGAAGATAGATTTGAAAATATGGGTGCTCAATTAGTTAAAGAAGTTGCAACAAAAACTAATGATGTAGCTGGAGATGGTACTACAACTGCTACAGTTTTAGCACAAGCTATAATAAGAGAAGGTTTAAAAAATGTAACAGCAGGGGCTAACCCAATATTATTAAGAAAAGGGATACAAAAAGCAGTAATAGTAGCAGTAGAAGAATTAAAAAATCAATCAAGAATAGTGGAAACACAAGAAGCTATATCTCAAGTTGCTTCTATATCTGCTGGAGATGAAGAAGTTGGAAAATTAATAGCAGAGGCTATGGAAATAGTAGGGAAAGATGGAGTTATAACTGTTGAAGAATCTCAAACTATGAATACTGAATTAGATGCTGTTGAAGGTATGCAGTTTGATAGAGGATTTGTTTCTGCATATATGGTTACAGATGTAGATAAGATGGAAGCAGTTTTAAATGACCCATATATATTAATTACTGATAAAAAGATATCTAACATACAAGAATTACTACCAGTTCTTGAGCAAATAGTTCAACAAGGTAAAAAATTATTGATAATAGCTGAAGATGTAGAAGGTGAAGCATTGTCTACATTAGTAGTTAATAAATTAAGAGGAACATTTGATGTAGTAGCAGTTAAAGCTCCAGGATTTGGAGATAGAAGAAAAGAAATGCTTCAAGATATAGCAATACTTACAGGTGCTCAAGTAATATCAGAAGAATTAGGTTATGATTTAAAAGAAGCTGATTTATCTATGTTAGGTAGAGCTTCATCTGTTAAAGTAACTAAAGAAAACACTACAATAGTAGATGGTTCTGGAGATAAAAAAGCTATAGAAGATAGAGTAGCCCAAATTAAACATCAAGTAGAGCAAACTACTTCAGATTTTGATAGAGAAAAACTAATGGAAAGATTAGCTAAGCTTGCTGGAGGAGTAGCGGTTATAAAAGTTGGGGCTGCTACAGAAGTGGAGTTAAAAGAAAGAAAGCTAAGAATAGAAGATGCTCTTAATGCAACTAGAGCAGCAGTAGAAGAAGGAATAGTAGCTGGTGGAGGAACTGCTTTTGTTAGTGTTATACCAGCAATAGGCACACTAGTTGATAGTTTAGAAGGAGAAGTTAAACTAGGTGCTCAAATAGTTAAAAAAGCATTAGAGGAGCCATTAAGACAAATAGCTATAAATGCTGGTCTTGAAGGTGCTGTAATTGTACAAAATGTTGTTAATTCTGAAGCAGAAACTGGATTTGACGCATTAAATGAAAAATATGTAAATATGATAGAAGCTGGTATAGTTGACCCAACTAAAGTTAGTAGAAGTGCTTTACAAAATGCTGCATCAATAGCAGGTACTTTCTTAACTACTGAAGCTGCTGTTGCTGACCTTCCTGAGAAAGAAGATGCAGGAATGCCAGGAATGGGTGGCGGAATGCCAGGAATGATGTAATTTAAAAAATTTAGAACATAAATCTTAATATAAAGAACTATTCTGACTTAGTTTTAATTTCTAAGTTGGAATAGTTCTTTTATGTATAAGTAATGTTACATAAATACTAATTGAGGTATAATTGTTATTAGATAAAAAATCAAAATTAAAAAGGATGCGAGATTATGGACTTAAGAAAGTTGCTTGAAGAAGTTAAAAATGAGAACATAGATATAGATGTTGCATTAGATAGATTAAAAGATTTACCATATGAAGACCTTGGCTATGCAAACATAGACCATCATAGAGAACTAAGAAATGGATATCCAGAAGTTATTTATTGTGAAGGAAAGAGTGACGAACATATTTTAGGAATTATTGATAAAATGAATCAAAAAGGCTCTAATATATTGGGGACAAGATGTAGAAAAGAAACCTTTATAAAAATTAAAGAAATATATAATCATGCTGAATATGAAGAGTTATCTAAAATTCTCAAAATTCAAAATCATGCTATAGAGAATATAGGAAAGGGCAAAATTGTGATTGCTACAGGAGGAACTTCTGATATACCAGTAGCAGATGAAGCATATTATACAGCTAAATTTCTGGGTAATGATGTTGATAGAATCTATGATGTAGGTGTGGCAGGTATACATAGACTTTTAAATAAAAGACATAAAATAGATAGTGCTAGAGTAATAGTGGCTGTTGCAGGAATGGAAGGCGCTCTTGCAAGTGTAGTTGGAGGATTGGTTGATGTCCCAGTAATAGCTGTTCCAACTTCTGTTGGATATGGAGCAAATTTTGGAGGATTAGCAGCATTGCTGGCTATGTTAAATAGCTGTGCATCTGGAATATCTGTTGTAAATATCGATAATGGATTTGGCGCAGGATATTTAGCAGCAATGATAAATAAGCTATAATAAATAAAATATATTGATATAAATTAAACATAAATTATATAATAAAATCTAATTTCTATTATATTTTACTATTAAAATTGAGGAGACATATATGAGTGAAAAAATACTTTATTTTGATATAATAAGCGGTATATCAGGGGATATGACCCTTGCAAGTTTATTAAATTTAGGTGTGCCTAAGGAAATTTTTTTGGAGGAAATTCATAAACTAAAAATGAGCGATGAATTTAACATAAACATCAGCTCAAAAAATGAGAATGGAATAGTAGGTACAAAAGTAGAAGTAATTACAAAAGAAACACATACACATAGAAATTTAGTGGATATATTTGAGATTATAGATGAAAGTGGTCTAAATGAAAATGTAAAATCTAATGCAAAAAAAATATTTATGGTAATTGGCGAAGCAGAGGCTAAAGTTCATGGAACTACAATAGATAAGATACATTTTCATGAGGTAGGGGCTATAGATTCAATTGTGGATATAGTAGGAGCTTCTATATTAGTTGATTTACTTTGTATAGATAAAGTTTGTGCTAGTACAGTGACTGTTGGTTCAGGTTTTGCAAAATGTGAGCATGGAATTATACCTATACCTGCACCTGCAACTATGGAAATTTTAAAAGGTGTGCCAATTAAATTAAATAATGTAAAAGGAGAATGTACAACTCCAACAGGAGCTGCAATCATAAAAGTTTTATGTGATGAGTTTGTAGATGAGTTTGAATTTTCTCCAAAACAAATTGGATATGGTATAGGTCATAAGAAATTTGAAGTACCAAATATGTTGAGAACTGTATTAGGTGAAAAAAAAAAGAAGAATTAATTTATGAAATTAGTGCAAACATTGATGATATGTCTTCAGAAATCTATTCTTATTTGTATGAAAAAGTATTAAATGAGAAAGCATTAGATATTTATACAGAGAGCATTTATATGAAGAAGAATAGACCTGCAACAAAAGTATCAATTTTATGTAATGAATCAGATTTAGAAAAATTTATTAAAATATTACTTTTAGAAACTAGCACATTTGGAGTGCGATATAATTCCTACAATAGAGAAATTCTAGATAGAAAATTTGTAAAATTGGATACAAAATATGGAGTAGTTACAGTAAAATTAGGATATTATAAAGATAAACTAATAAAGGCTACTCCAGAATACAATGAATGTAAAACTATAGCAAAAAATGAAGATATTCCTATAAAAAAAGTGTTTGCTGATATAAATTTTAGAATAAAAGAAGAATTTAGTGAAAACTTATTGACATAAGCAATAAATTTTGATAAATTAATACTCAGCTTTATTAAATAAAAGCAAACAGAAAAAAATATATAAAATATAAACTCACTCGTATATGCTCAGAAATATGGTCTGAGAGTCTCTACCAAGATACCGTAAATATCTTGACTATGAGTGAAATTATTATACCAAAAGACCTAGTTAAGTAAATGTGTAGGCTGAGTTATACTCCCTATGTGTTGGCTATAAGATAAAGGGCATTTTGGAAGCCTGTATAGTAATTTCACTTTTGTTAGAAATTATGGAAGTTACTATACAGGTTTTTTGTGTAAAAAGATTTAATATAATTTAGACTGTATTGTGTTAAAATAAATATATAAAAACTATATTATACAAGGAGAGATGTAAATTTATGAAACATGAATTAGTACTTGTAATAGATTTTGGAGGACAATATAATCAGTTGATAGCTAGAAGAGTTAGAGAAAACAACGTATATTGTGAGATACTTCCATGTACTGCAAGCATAGAAAGAATAAAAGAAAAAAATCCTAAAGGGATAATATTTACAGGTGGACCAAATAGCGCATATTTAGAAGATTCACCAACAATATCAAAAGAAATATTTGAACTAGGAGTTCCAATACTTGGAATATGCTATGGTATTCAAATAATGTCTCATGTGTTAGGCGGAGTTGTAAGAAAAGGTAATAAACAAGAAAAAGAGTATGGAAAAACGGCTATAACTTATGGAAAATCATCATTATTTGAAGGTATAACTACAAATAGTGTATGGATGAGTCATACAGATTTAATAGAAAAAGTTCCAGAAGGATTTAATATAGTTGCAAATACTAACGATTGTCCAGTAGCGGCTATGGAAAATGTAGAACGAAACTTATATGGAGTTCAATTCCATCCAGAAGTAGAACACTGTTTAGAAGGCGATAAGATACTTACAAATTTCTTATATAATATTTGTAAGGTAAAAGGAGACTGGACTACAGATTCATTTATAGAAGATAAGATAAAAGAATTAAAAGAAAAAATAGGTGATAAAAAAGCTTTATGTGCTTTAAGTGGAGGAGTTGATTCTTCTGTTGCTGCAGTTCTTATTCATAGAGCAATTGGGGACAATTTAACTTGTATATTTGTTGACCATGGATTACTTAGAAAAAATGAAGGAAATGATGTAGAAAGAATATTTAGAGAAAAATTTGATATAAATCTAATAAGAGTTAATGCAGAAGATAGATTCTTATCTAAGTTAAAAGGAGTATCTGAGCCAGAAGCTAAGAGAAAAATAATAGGTGAAGAATTTATAAGAGTATTTGAAGAAGAATCAAATAAATTAGGAAAAATGGATTTCTTAGTTCAAGGGACAATCTATCCAGATGTTATAGAAAGTGGACATGGAAATGCTGCTACAATAAAATCTCATCACAATGTTGGTGGAATTCCAGAAGATGTAGACTTCCAAGAAATTGTAGAACCATTAAGAGAGTTATTTAAAGATGAAGTTAGAAAAATAGGATTAGAGCTTGGTATAGAAGAAGGATTAATCTTTAGACATCCTTTCCCAGGGCCAGGTTTAGGAATAAGAGTTATAGGTGATGTAACTAAAGAAAAATGTGACATCTTAAGAGAAGCTGATGCTGTTTATATGGACGAGCTTAGAAAAGCAGGTCTATATAGAGAAATATGGCAAGCTTTTGCAACATTACCAGATGTTAAAACTGTTGGAGTTATGGGAGATGAAAGAACATATGCTTATCTAGTTGGTTTAAGAGCAGTTACTTCTTCTGATGGAATGACTTCTGACTGGTATAAGATGCCTTATGATGTATTAGAAAGAATTTCTAATAGAATAATAAATGAAGTTGATGGAGTAAATAGAGTAGTTTATGATATAACTTCTAAACCACCAGGGACTATCGAGTGGGAATAATAAATAAAAAAGCTATAAACTTTGTAATTACAAGGTTTATAGCTTTTTAAATTTATCTAATAATAAACTTACCTAGACTTGTTTATCTATATTAATCAAATTTATTTAAATAATAGATTTTCAAATCCTTTTATTATTTCTTCGATTTCATAACTACTTAATTTATAATAAATTTGTCCAGATTTTTTTCGATATTGAGCAAGTTTAATTGTAGTAGAACTAATATATGATATTAAAATTTTTTACTATAAGATTATTTAAATGTAGATAAAACTAAAAAGGTCTTTCTAGAAAATAAAACCTACCTAATTATACTTACTTACCAATATCATCACCTGATGTAGGCAAGATTCTACCACATTTTCTCCGTACTCTAGTATAAAATCATCTAGCTGTGTATCTATAAAATCACAATAATCATATGGACTACCAATGTAAGCAGTCAATATATGTGTACATCTATCCATTTTATCTCCAAACATAATATATTTATCCCCCTAAAAAACTTTCATGAAAAACAAAAAGAATATATCTTTTTGGCAACTGGCTGACATAACTTATAATTGATTTTATAAGTCTTAGTCCCTATAGCTTTGCGTCACTAAATTTCTCTAGCTTTGCCGATTTAGTTTTATTCTACAACTACAATAATACAACAGAATTAGTTATTATTCAACATGATTATTTGAAAATTGAATAAATTTATGCATATTAATGTTATTTTACTTCAAAAAATGGACTAGACGTGTTGATTAAGTTAAATTGAGAAGATGGCATAAATTAGAGTAAATAGAAGTAGTTAATAAATTAAGTAGATAGAAATTAGGTAATTTTGGGATATATTGTAGAGGAGATGAGCTAAACTTGACAGTGATAAGCATATAAATTATACTTATTAGCAACGATTGGATAATGTTGAAAACGATATTAAGTAAGATAAGATAAAGGAGATTGGATATTAAGTTATCAAGTTTTTTATTTTTTAACATTTTATGTATATGAAAATAAATATGATTTCTGTACATAATGTATTAATATTAATACTATAGAATAACTTGGTAGTTAGTATATTAAAATGAATATTTTAGAATATGGAGGGATTATGAAAAATAAAACAATTATAGTAGTTACTTTTCTATTTGCAGCACTTATGTCTGGGTGTGCCTCAAAGAAAACAACAGAAATAAATGTGTTAGCGACTACTGATTTACATGGTGTGATACCTTATGAATTAACTTCTTATGTAAAAGAAGAAAGAGAAAAAGATAAAAATCTAACTTTAGTAGATGCTGGAGATTTTTTTGATAGTGGGGAAGTATCAGGTAGCAGTATGAATGATTATTTTAGCGCTAGACAAAAAAATAATGATGGAGGTTCTGAAAGTTATATTGAAACACCTATTTCAAAAGATATGAAAGAAGTAGGTTATGATGTTGCAGTTCTTGGTAATCATGAATTCATATCTAATAATAAATTCTATTTAGATAATATGATATCTGATTTTGAAAAACAAAAGATAAATATATTATCAGCAAATACGTATAAGAAAAATGGAGAAAATTATACGAAACCATACATAATAAAAAATATTAATACGCCTGAAGGAAATGTAAAGCTTGGGATTTTAGGGCTTACTATAAAAGAAGTTGGTGAGAGAAAACAATGGAAAGATGGAGCGCTTGTAGATACTAAATCATTAGAGTTAAAAGACCAAGAAGGATATAATGGTGAACTGTATATGAATGATTTGGTAGAAGATGCTAAAAAATGGGTTAATATAATGAAAAAAGAGAAACCTGACATCATAGTAGCTGTTGCACATACAGGTGAAAAACCTAAAAAACCTAGAAACCCAGGAAATAGAATACAAGACTTAGCGCAACAAGTTGATGGAATTGATGCTATAGTTGCTGGACATAATCATGTTCAAATTGAGCAGCATGATTATAAAAATGAATCAGGGGAAAATGTTATAGTTACTGAACCAGGGAAACATGGAGAATGTATTTCTAAGATTAATTTTAAATTAGAGAAAAATAATGACAAATGGAATGTGGTTGATAAAGCTAGTAAATTAGTTAAATTTGAAAAAAATCAAGAAGATGAAAAATTTGGAGAGTTCATTTCTTCAGTTAATAAAGTCAGTAAAGATAAGAGCGAGATAAGATTATCAGAAGTAACGACTCCTGAATGGGATAAAATATATGTTTTTAAATCTGGGACATCCGCAGAGGATATATATAAAACAGTAGGATATAAATGGAGGAATATATCATCTCCAAAGGGTGATGGCATGGTACAGATTGTTGTAATGAACAAAGATAAGCCTGTTACCTATCTATGTGCAGAATCTGAAGTTATGCCACTTAATATAAAATATGATGAATCAGAGTATAAAGATAATGTTGTGACTATTTATCCTAACAAAAATGATAAGTTTAGAGTTGAGAGAGGTAAAAAAGAATATATTATTAATTTAAAACATATACAATAGAGACTATCATCTTATTTCAGTTTAGATGATGTCTAAAATAAAGTGTGTATTTATTCTAGATAATGATGATAATTAAAATATCACAATATCAAAGAATAGTACACACTTTTTTCATTTAACAAAAATTGATGTTAAGAAATTAAATCTTTAAACTAAAGTATATTGGTTATATTGTCTAATATTATTTTCAAAGGTTGTGTGATATTTTTATCTTTATGTAAGATTGCTAACATTTTATTTTCCATATCTGTACCATTTAATTTAATCAATCGTAATTTATTATGTAATAGAGAATCTGATAATAAATTTTCTGGTAAAATGGTTATACCTAATCCTGCCTCTGCGGCTTTAATAAGTGCAAAAGAATTAACACTTTCCCAAACGGGATAAGCCTTTTGGTTGGAAAGAGATAATACACTATCTAAAGTATCACGAATAGCACTTCCTTTTTCACGCAACAACAATGGAAATGTGCATAATTGGTGTAGAGATATTACCTGTTCTGATAAAGGAAAAGTTGGAGCACATGCAACACATAATTTATAGGAGCCTAATAGAATTGTGCGAAATGCCCCTTGTGGTTCTATACCTTCCCAAAAAGCTATATCGGCTTCTCCACTTTTTAAAATGTCCATAGCTGAATTAGCACTTTCAACACGTACATTCACTTTAAGAGATGGAAATGAATTCTTCAATCGACTTAAGATTGGTGGAAGTAAAAAAGAAGCAATTGTAATGCTAGATACAATATTTATGGGTGTACTTTCCTCTAAATGGCTAATTCTCTTATCTAAATTGCGACAAGCGGTTAGTATACTGCGTGCTTCTTCTAAAAGAGAAATACCACAACTAGTCAAACATACTCCTCTTGGAAATCTATCAAATAGTGCCGTGCCAGCCTGTTGTTCAAGTTCAGCTATAGCATGAGATACTGCAGATTGTGTAATATGTAATTTTTTTGCAGCACCTGTGAATGTTCCTGTTTGCTCAATTGCTTCTAAAATCTCTAAATATCTTATGTTCATAATAAATATCCTCACTAGACATGAATAAAATTAATTGATTCTATTAAATTCTATCATTTTACAGATTGCAGGGCAAGAGATATACTAAATAAGAGAAGGAAGAAAGAAGGAGGTAGATTTTGAAGAAAAGTGAAAAACCATATTTTTGGCTTCTAACTATCAATTTATTCATTAGTACATTCACTTTTGGAGGGGGGTATGTAGTTGTACCTATGGTTAGACGTTATTTTGTAAAACAGAAGCAATACTTTACAGAGGATGATTTGATGGGTATGGCGGCAGTTGCACAATCAACTCCTGGAGCAATTGCAATCAATTTATCTGCTTTGTCAGGTTATCGAGTAGCAGGTACTTTAGGTGCTATCATTAGTTGTATATCTGCTATAATACCCCCACTAGCTATTCTTGGATTAGTATCAATATTTTATACAACTTTTATATCCAATGCCATCGTTAACGCAGTATTAAAAGGAATGCAGGCTGGTGTTGCTGCACTAATCGTGGATTTGATTGTTGACATGTGTTCTATGATACTAAAAGAAAAATCTATATTTTTATCAGTTATGATACCTGTCACTTTCTTTGCAAATTTCATTATGGGTATAAATGTAGCTCTCATATTATTTGTTTGCTGCTGTGTGTGTATAGTGAGAGTATTCTGCAAGAAGAGGAAAAATAAATGAATATAATTTGGAACTTATTTCTCATATTTTTAAAAATAGGATTGCTTAGTATTGGTGGTGGTTATGCAATCATACCTTTAATTCAAGAGCAAGTAGTAAGTCAAACTGAATGGATAAGCGAAAAGATGTTTACAGACATTATAACTATTTCACAGATGACACCAGGTCCATTAGCTGTTAATACTTCTACTTTTGTTGGACTTCAAATTGGAGGTCTATGTGGAGCTATTGCGGCTACCTTAGGTTGTGTATTGTGTGGAGTAGTGATATCTCTATTTTTATATAATTTTTTTCAAAAGCACCAGAATTCTACTTACATATTTGAAGTGTTAAATGGTCTAAAGTCAGCATCATTAGGTTTAATTATTTCAGCCGCAGCTACAATTATAATACTTGCATTATTTGGGACAAATACATTAGATATCAACTCTATATTTAATAAATTAAATTGGGTTGCATTAATGATATTTTGTGTTATGTTATTGATAGTGCGTAAATGGAAAATCAATCCTATCATAATCATGCTAATAAGTGGTATAGTGGGGATATTTTTTTATTTGTAATATCATCACTCAAACACAATATACAAGTTTAGTGTTTGGGTGAGTTCTCGTATATATGTAACAATGTAATTTAAATCTTTTTCATTTCCACCACTTTTTCCTGTTTCTGAAAAGTCAAAAGCGAAGATATTTACATTTTAAATAGATAGAAGGTTTATTATCATATATTATTCACCTCTCTGAATGCATGATATACCCTAACATGGTGTCAGATTCAAGGGTAAATTTAAATTTTTAATGGGACAATAAGTACTGTTTAATTTAGGTACTAAAATTCAAATATAAATAAAGAAGCAATACAGTGGTGAATTGTAATACAAATATAGTTTGTGTTATATTTGTGTAGTGAATATACAGTATAGAGTTAAATTTAGGTAGAGGTTATAGTTACTTACTATCTTTGTATTTACTTTTTTATTGTACTGATATACATGGGATAATATTAAATATTATGTCTGATTAAAATACTTAAATATTGTAGGAGGATGAAATGACAGAACGCGAAAAGATGTTAGCAGGAGAATTGTATGATTGTGGAGATAAAGAATTGTTGTATCAATGGCATAAGGCAAAAGATTTAACTAGAGAGTATAATAATTTGAAATCAGATGACAATATTAATAAAGAACGTATTTTAACTGAGCTTTTGGGGAAAAGAGGACAGAACATATGGATTACTGCACCTTTTTATGTTGACTATGGAAATAATATTTATTTTGGTAATAATTGTGAAGTAAATATGAATTGTACTTTTTTAGATGATAATGAAATCATAATAGGTGATAATGCGTTAATTGCCCCTAATGTGCAAATATATACAGCTTTTCATCCAACAAATGCTAAAGATAGATTTGGAGAAAGAACTGATGATGGATTTAAATTTTGTAAAACTATAACTGCTCCAGTTAAAATTGGGAATGATGTTTGGATTGGTGGAGGAAGTATTATTTTACCAGGTGTAACGATAGGAGATAATGTAACCATTGGTGCAGGAAGTGTTGTGACGAAGTCAATACCATCCAATACCATAGCTTATGGGAATCCATGCCATGTTATTAGAGAAAATAAATGAGAACTATTATAATATATCTATTTAGTAAACATCAAAGGTATTATTAAAATGAAGAGCTATCTCAAAATTAGGGATAGTTTTTTTATTAATAGATAATAGTGTCTAGTAAATTTAATTAATAAGATGTTAGACATTGTATTTATTATATTTATGCACATAAAAGATTATATCTCATATGATTGATTAATAAAGTTATTATTTACAATTTATTAATGAAATATTAAAGTAGTATTCTTGAATATTAAGAAATAGAATAATATAATATAGTGTGAATGAATTAGTAGCAGTGAATTTCGTAGGTTTCAATATACATTTAAAAAATAGATTTATAACTTGGAGGACAAAAAATGAAATTATCAAGGTATAAGAAAAATAGTTTGTTTCTGTCTATAATTTTATATCTACTTATTATTTCAATCCTTGTAATTACTATTTTCAATACCATAAAACTGCACAATATATCTAATAAACAAGCGGAGAACTATTTAAAAGATGTATCTACACAAATTGTAATGAATGTTGATTCTAAAATAAAATTTATCTTATCTGATTTAAGAATAATGGCAGATTTTATTAAACAATATAAGGGTGATAGTCGTTATGAGTATTTATCTAAAAGAAAGACTAGTTATAAGTATTATGATATTGGAATAATTGATTTAGAAGGGAAGACAGAGTTTTTAAGTGGAAAAAAGTTTGACTTAAAGAATACTGTTTCATATAAAAAAGGAATGGAAGGTAAAGAATATTCAGAGGTAATAGAGTCGCTAGGGGCTGTGCTCTACACTGTGCCAATATTTGATGATAAGAATGAGGTGTCTAGTCTTTTAATAGGTGTCTCTGATAAAGAAAGTATGAATTATATCCTTAACATAGAGAATTTTAATGGGGAAGGAACTATTGAGATTATTAACAGTAAGGGAAACCCACTTTTTATAGGCGAAAATAGTGAATTAATAAAAGACCTTAGTTACAAATATAAAGATTCTATGGATGAGCCTTGGGTTCAAAAGATGCTTAATGATTTTAAAAATGAAAAGTCAGGACATACTGTAATAACTTCATCAAAAAATATAAAGTGTTTATTAACTTATTATCCAATTACAAAAGGCCTAAATGATTGGTATTTTGTTCTTGTAGTACCTGAAGAAGCTGTACTTGGTGAACTTAATAAGTTAAACTCTTTTACAATAATAATGACATTTATAGTTACATGTATTATTGGAATTATAACAGGGCTTTTATATACAATAAGAAAAAAATATGTAAATCAAATAGAAAATATTGCGTATTTAGATAATATAACGAATGGCATTAACCAAACCAAGTTTGGCATGTTAGTCAAACCTTTAATTTCAGAATCACCAGATAGTACCTATATGATGATTGCGATAAATATAAAGGAATTTAAGTTAATAAATGATTGCTTTGGTAGTGATAAAGGAAATATGACACTTAAACATATTTATACTGTTTTATCTAAAAATATTACTAAAAATGAAGAATTTGTATGTCGTCATGATGCAGACCTTTTCTATTTGTTTATTAAAAATAGACCAGTGTTAGAAGTTCTAGAGTTATTGTATAAAATAGAAGCTGATATAAATTATTTTAATGAAAACAGAGAAAATCCGTACTTTTTAAGAATATCAGTAGGTATTTACACAATTGAAAATCGTAATGAAGATTTAATCACAATACAAGACTATGCAAATACAGCAAGAAAAAGCTTCAACAAAGCTCATCAAAGTGATTTTTCTTTTTATAGTGATATAGAAAGAAAGCGATTAATATCTGAAAAGGAAATTTCAAATCTAATGGAAAAAGCCCTTGAAGATAAAGAATTTTTTATATGTTTACAACCAAAAATTGATATAAAAAATGGTAAAGTTAGTGGAGCAGAGTCTCTTACGCGCTGGAGAAATTCAGAAAAAGGCATAATTTATCCAAATGATTTCATTCCCCTTTTTGAGAAAAGTGGATTTATATGTAAGTTAGATTTATATATACTTGAAGAAACATGTAAATTGATTTCTAAATGGATAAAAGAAGGTAAAGAAGTGTTGATAATTTCTGTTAATGTATCTAGACAACATTTAAAGGATAAGTCGTTTTTGGAAAAATATGAGCTTATATGTAATAAATATGATGTACCAACACATTTAATAGATTTAGAACTTACAGAATCTATCTTCTTAGAAAATCCAGAAGCTATAGATGTAATAAAGGATATTCATTCTAAAGGATTTAAGTGTTCTATAGATGATTTTGGATTTGGATATTCATCATTAGGGATATTGAAAGATTTTAAAGTTGATATAATTAAACTCGACCGTTCATTCTTTATCAGTAAAAACAATATAGAACGTGGTAAGGTAGTTATTGAGTCTATTATTGAACTTAGTAGAAGGCTTGGCATGAAGGTAATTGCTGAAGGAATTGAAGAATTAGAGCAAGTAGAGTTTCTACAAAATGTAGGATGTGATTATATCCAAGGTTATGTTTTTTCTAAACCACTATTAATATCTGAGTTTGAAGAGTTCACATATGAAAATAATAAAATAAAAACTTTAAGAATATCTAGTGATTAAATATAAAATAAAAAATTTAGACAGGTTATATAATTAAAAATATAACTTGTCTTTTTTATTTGTGTATTTACTAAAAAAATGTAGCTACAAATTTTGTAAAAACAATTTTCAAATATTGTAAGTTGTAGTCAAAGCCCTATTGTATTATTCTGAATATAGAAAGATAGTTACTTCTTTAGACACAAAAGAATGAAAATATACAGAATAATATAAAATTTGCAATATTGATAATTCTAATTATTTTGAAAGGAGGGAAAATATGATAAGTGGAAGAATGTTAATCATTATGAATTTTCTAAAAGGAAAAAATAAGACAAGTTACAAGGAGATTAGTAAACAACTAAATATAGAAGAAAGAAAGGTTAGATATGATATAAATAATTTAAATATTGTTTTACAGTCATTGAACAAACCTGTAATACAAAAGATGAATAAAGGTGTATTAATTATTCCTAATGACTTCCAAGTAGTATTAATAGATAATAATGAATATGTATTTTCTTTAACTGAACGAGTATCCATTATGAAGATTATATCAATGTTTAAAATAGATAACTTAAATTTAGAAAAATTGAGTAAAGAATTTCAAGTTTCTAGAAGTTCAATTAAAAATGATCTTAATGTTTTGTCGAGTGAACTGGAAAGAAATCAAATAATTATTACTTATGATAAAGCTTTCAAGATAAGTGGGGATGAAGATACTATATATAAACAACGATTGAATATATTAAAATTATATTCCTATCTTTTTGGCAAGGAAAAATCTGATTTAAGTGTATTTGAGAAGTATATAGTAAATATAATTGAAAAAATATTTAAAGGTATTTCTTTGAGAGATATATATAATTGGTCTACAAATTTATTATTGCAAATGGGATGGACTTTAAACGATGAATCTTTTACATGGTATGTGTCAAATATTTTCCTTTTTACATGGTATATACATTCAGATGAAAAACATCCTTTAGAATCTTCTTCTTTAAGTGAACCATATTTTGAAAATAAGTTTGACCAAGAATTTGAACAAATAATACAAAAAAATTTAACTAAAGAACAAATTTTGTTGTTAAAGAGTTTTGTATTTTTTACAAATAAATATGCAAGTTTAAATGAAGATATGGATTTGATTAGTACAGAAATGATAGTTCAAGACTTAATTTACAATATGTCAGAGATATTGGAAAGTGACTTTAAGGAAGATATGATTCTTTATAAAGGATTACTTAATCATATTGCTCCATTGATAGAGAGAATCAAACAGAATATACAGATTTATGAAGAATTATTTCATGTCATACCAGACAAATACCAGTACGTACTAGAGGCTACTAAGGCTTCTATTCAAAAAAATAGAGTATTAAATCAAATAAAGAATGAAAACGAAATAATACTTTTAGCAATACACTTTTTAGGAAGCATACATAGAAATGAGAGAAATAATTATAAAAATATATTGTTAGTTTGTGGATTTGGTTATGGCGTAATTGCTATGTTAAAGGATACTTTAATAAATGATTACCAGATAAATATAGTGGATAGTATTCCATCATATAAGTTACAAGATTATAAAGAATGGGAAAGTATTGATTTTATTGTAACAACATCAAAGATAATAGTAGATTTACCTAAAACAATTATTGAGATAAATCCATTTTTACAAGAAGAGGATTATTTAAAGCTTGAAGAAAAAGGAATAAAAAGGAAGAATGTATTAACTAATTATATGTCAATAAAAAAAAGGTTGGATTTTTTAGAAGAAGATGCACAAAAAAGAGTATTGAGTATTATATGGCAAGAGCTTGGATACAGTGATGAGAGAATATTATCTAGACAACTTAACTTAGGGGATTTAATAGGAATCGATACTATAAGTATAATTGATGAAAAGTTAAAATGGGAAGATGCTGTAAAGATTAGTTCAAATATACTTGCTGATTGTGATTTCGTATCAGAAAAGTATGCTGACAATATTATAGATATTTTAAAAAATGTGGGCTTTTATGCTATAAAAGATAATGAGTTTGCTCTGTTACATGGGAATGATAATTCATTAGTTAAAGTAAGTTCCATAAGTTTATTGATATGTAAAGAAGCAATTAATTTTGGAGATAAAAAAGTCAAAATTATATTTTGTCTAGCAAGTAGAGATAAAAAGGAGCAAATTCCTGCAATAATTAATTTAACTAAAATGGTTTATAAGACTAATTTCATTACTATGTTAGAGGGAGCGAAGACAAAAGAAGAAGCAGAAAGTTTAATTCATAAATACGAAAAGGAGGTCACTGTATGAGTAAATTAGTCAATGTAAAATGTTCATTTAAAATACATGCTAATTCAAAAGAAGAAGCCATTGTATCATTAGTAGATGCAGTATCAAAAGAGGGTTATCTAAAAGATAAAAATCAATTTTTAGAAGATGTTTTAAAGAGAGAGGAAACATTATCGACTTATATTGGACATGGAATAGGTCTTCCTCATAGCCAAAGTATAGGAGTTAAAAGCTCTTGTATTACTATAGGAAAGCTTGATACCCCTATTGTATGGACAGAAGAAGGCGAAAAAGTGGATTTAATATTTCTGATATCTGTAACAAAAGACAATGAAAATAATCTACATTTAAAGATTTTGTCAAGACTCGCACGTTTATTGATGCATGAGAGCTTTAGAAATCAAATTAGAAATTCAGATGAACAAACAGTCTATAATCTTATAAAAGAAAAAATAGGGGAGGAAGATTAAAATGAGGATTTTAAAGTTTTTACAGAAACATCTTATGACAGCAACATCGTATATGATTCCATTTGTAGTTGCTGGGGGAATACTATTTGCATTATCAGTTACTTTAAGTGGACAAGCCGCTGTACCAGAAACTGGATGGTTAGCTAAACTGAATCAAATTGGAGCTGCTGGTCTAGCTTTATTTATTCCTATATTAGGTGGATATATAGCATTTAGTATGGCAGATAAGCCAGGATTGGCTCCAGGAATGATAGGTGCATATTTAGCAAAAGAAGTAAATGCTGGTTTTATAGGTGGTATCATAGCAGGATTTATAGCGGGATTTGTTGTTTTACAATTAAAGAAAATTAAATTAGCTCCAACAATGAGAACTTTAGGTTCAATATTTATTTATCCTTTGCTTGGTACATTGATTACAGGAGGTATAATTGTATTTTTAATTGGAGAGCCTATAGCTTCTTTTATGACATGGATGACTAATTGGTTAAATGGAATGTCTGGTGTTTCTAAAATTCCTTTAGGTGGAATCTTAGGAGGAATGATAGCTTCAGATATGGGTGGTCCTATAAACAAAGTTGCTGCAACCTTTGCCCAAACTCAAGTTGACACACTTCCATATTTAATGGGGGGAGTTGGTGTGGCAATCTGTATACCTCCAATAGGGTTAGGATTAGCAACATTATTGTTCCCAAAAAAATTTAGTAAGGAAGAAAGAGACTCAGGAAAAGCTTCTCTATTAATGGGTTGTGTTGGAATTACAGAAGGAGCTATTCCATTTGCAACAGCAGACCCTGTTAGAGTAATTCCTTGTATTATGGCTGGGTCTATTATTGGAAACATTATGGCTTTCTTATTAGGGTGTTTAAATCATGCACCTTGGGGTGGTTTGATAGTACTCCCAGTTGTCGATAACAGGTTGGGATATATAGCTTCTGTATTAACTGGAGCAGTTGCTGTTGCGATATTGATGAAATTAGTGAAGAAAGATGTAAAAGAAGATGAAGAAGTCGAAGAAGATATAGAGGATTCTATTGAACTAGTATTTGAAGAATTATAGAGGTATATAAATACTATTAATTTATATAAAATTTATTATAAAAAATAATCATACAAAATTATAACTTTAAAGGAGATAAGAATATGAAAATTGTAGCAGTAACATCTTGCCCTAGTGGTGTAGCACACACTTATATGTCAGCTGAATCTCTTGAATTGTCAGCAAAGAAATTTGATATAGAAATAAAGGTTGAGACTCAAGGGAGTTCTGGAATAGATAATGAATTATCACCTAAAGAAATTAAGGAAGCAGCTTGTGTAATACTAACTAATGATGTTGAAATTAGAAATATGGATAGATTTAAAGGAAAAAAAGTTGTAAGAATGAGTGTGTCTGACATAATTAAAAAATCTGATGCATTAATCAAAAAGATAAAAGATACTTTTCAATAGAGTTTAATTTATTTTACATATAACAAGAAGATGTATTTAATAGTATTACTATTAAATACATCTAAAAAATAGAATAAAAGGAGATATAGTCATGAAAAAGTTACCAATAAAAACTGTCGTACAACGACTACTAGACTTACAAGAAGAGGGGAAAAGTGCAACACTTTTAGGGATTGGGCCTATGTCACCAAACTTGTTACAAGCGAGTTTTGAACTAGCAAAAGATAATGATTTTCCTTTAATGTTTATTGCCAGTAGAAATCAAGTAGATGCAGATGAACTAGGTGGTGGTTATGTAAATGGTTGGAATCAAAAAACTTTTACAAAGGATATTAAGCAAATAGCTGATAAAGTTGGATTTGATGGTCTATATTACTTATGCAGAGACCATGGAGGACCATGGCAAAGAGATAAAGAAAGAAACGACCATTTGCATGTTGATAAAGCTATGGAATTAGGAAAAAAATCTTATTTAGCTGATATTGAGGCAGGTTTTGATTTACTAATGATTGACCCTACAAAAGACCCATTTGAAATGGGAAAGGTAATTCCATTAGATATAGTACTAGAAAGAACTGTAGAATTGATTGAATATTGTGAGAATGAAAGAAAAAGACTCAATATGCCAGAAATAGGATATGAAGTTGGGACAGAGGAAACAAATGGAGGATTAACTTCAACTGATACATATGAGACATTTATAACTAAATTAAAAGTTGAACTTGAAAAGAGAGATTTACCAATGCCAACATTTATAGTTGGTCAGACAGGGACTCTAACTAGAAAAACAGAACAAGTAGGTACTTTTAATTTTAAGAATGCTTATGATTTAGCTCAAATGGCTAAAAAGTATGGAGTAGGATTAAAAGAACATAATGGAGATTATTTGGATGATGTGACTTTATTAGAACATATACCATCTCAAATTATTGCAACAAATGTTGCTCCTCAATATGGAACTGAAGAGACGAGAGCATACTTAAAGTTAGCAGAAGTTGAAAGAAAACTAAAGGAAGAAGGATTAATTGAAAAAACTTCAAATATTAGAGATGTTCTTCTTGTAGATGCTATTGAATGTGGACGTTGGAGAAAGTGGGTAATGGGAGAACAGAAAGATTTAACTATTGAAGAAATATTTAAAGATGAAGTTTTATCTAATGAGATATTAGATATTGCAGGTCACTATACATTCAACAATGATAGTGTTAAAAGAGAGATAGAAGTACTTTATAGTAATTTAAGTAAAAATAATATTGATGGTCAAAGATTTGTTGTAGACCACATTAAGCGCCCTTTACGTGAGTATGCAGAATGTTATAATTTAAAAGGTGTTACTACAAGAATTTTAAATAAATAATAGGACTTATAGTGGCAAGTATTGTTATACTAGGTATTTATAGATATAATTATACTTACCACTACTAAATTTGGGAGGACTAATATTTTGATTAATTTAATTTTTGATGTAGATGATACTTTATACAATCAATTGACACCTTTTTATATTGCATATGATAAGATATTTTCTTCAGTAAAAGGTATTTCTGTTGAAGATTTATATATAAGCAGTAGAAAGTATAGTGATGAAGTGTTCCATTTGACTGAGAGTGGAGATATGCCAATTGAGAAAATGCATGTATATAGAATAATGAAGGCTTTTGAAGAATTAGGAAATCCTATTAAAGAAAAGGATGCCCAAAATTTTCAAGATGAGTATATATATCAGCAATCACAAATTACTTTAATACCAGAAATTGAGCAGGTTTTGAATTTTTCTAAAGAGAGAAATATTAATATAGGAATCATAACGAATGGACCATCAGCACATCAAAGAATGAAGTTAAAGCAGTTGAATGTTGAAAACTGGGTTGACAAAAACCATATTTTTATTTCTAGTGAAGTTGGTTTTTCTAAGCCAGATATCAATATCTTTAGAATGGCTGAGAATGTTATGAATTTAGATAGAGAAAATACATATTATGTAGGTGATTCTTATAAAAATGATGTAGTAGGTGCTAAAAAAGCTGGATGGAAGAGTATTTGGATGAATCATAGAAGTCACGGAGTAGAAGAATTGTTTTATAGGCCAGATTTTATAATCTCAGAATATAAGGATTTATTGTTTTTGATTATAAAAATATGTAGTAAATAAAATGTTAGTGATAGAATTACATAAAATAGTTAGGAGTAGCTATGTAGAATTAAGGATTTAAATTATAAGAAATTTATTTCGCATTAAAAAATAAATCATTTAGAAAAAGAACTTTAATGTTTAAAAGAATATTAAAGTTCTTTTTAATTTAAAAAACTTTCTGTGTTGATAATATAAATTTTTTAACAAATTGTCCGATAAATAAAAGGATAGATAGTTATTAATTTAAGTTAAGTAGGTTTTGATGAATTATACTGAGGATGATAAGTTAAAATTTATATTATATTTAAATCATTAAAATAACAAAAATAAATACTAGATTAAATTTTATAAACAAGTACAATATTCAATTGGAAGGTAGGATTAGATATGAAAGCAATAATTTTAGCAGCTGGAATGGGAACGCGATTGAGACCATTAACTTTAGAATCGCCTAAACCATTAGTTAAAGTTAATGGAAAACCAATGATAGAAACTCAAATAGAATCTCTATTAGAAAAGGGGATAAGAGATATAAAAATAGCTGTAGGATATCTAAAAGAAGAATTTTACTATCTAGCAGAAAAATATAATGTGGAATTAATACATAATGATAAGTACGATATGTACAATAATATTTATACTATGTATTTATTAAGAGAGCATTTACCTGATAGTTATGTTATAGAAGGAGATGTATATTTATATAATAATTTTATAGATCCAGATATAAATAAATCTACTTATTTTACTTTTTATAAGGAAAATTTCAATAATGAGTATATATTTAAGTTTGATAAAAATGACAAGGTTTATGATATGTATGTGGGTAATAATAGTGGATACATATTATGTGGAGTGTCCTATTGGTCATTAACAGATGGAAATATTATAGTAAAAAAATTAGAGGAAACAGTAGATAGTGGAGATTTTGAAAGTCTATTTTGGGATGATGTTGTAATGCAAAATAAAGAAAATTTAAATATGTACATTAAGAAAATAGATTCTAAGGATTGCTTTGAAATAGATACAGAAGAAGATTTGAAGTTTTCAGAAAGATGTATAATTCAAAATAATAATTTTATAATGAATAAGTCTTTACAATACTCTAAGTAGATTAGAAAGGAGCTTATATGGGAATTTTAAATAAAATAATGAACCAAGAATCTTTTGATGTAAAAACATCACTAGATTATATTAAGGAATATGAGCAAGTATTACCTTTTGACAGTGAGATTCACACTGCACGTGCAGTTACATATTTTTTTGCAGAAGAATATGAACTTGCAGAAGAACATATTAGAAAGGCCTTGAAATTTAGACCTAATAATTATGATAATAACTTTTATTTAGCAAATATTTTGATTGCTAAAGGTAAATATTCTGATGCTATTAAAGCAGCTATGCTGAGTGTAACATTCTTAAAGCATTTTGCTAAGATTTCGGGCTATGATTATGTAAATGAAAAACTAGTTTATGCCAATGAACAAGTAAAAAATATCATTGATTATTGTATTGAAAGTATAAAAGATACAAGAGTGCTTGAAGACTTAAAGAGATTTTTGGGATTCATTGAATTAAGCATTGCCAAATTTCCTGCATGTTTTTACAATAATAAATGGAATGTTATAATAGAAGAATATTTAAATAAAAATTCAAGTAGTAAGTACAATGATTATCTATGCTTTTATTCTGATAAATATAATAATGTTTTAGCAGATTTTCAAAAAAAATTATGTACTGTTGTTAACAATCCTGAGATATATTCAATATGTCCAATAGAAGGTTTTAAATCTATGACTACAAAAGAATTTAATTTGGATAATGGGAAATATATTATTCCAATTGCTACAACTGAATATAATCAAGTTATTGACTTCAAAATTAGAACTGATAATTTTAAATCACAACAAGTAGATCCACCAGGTTTTTTTAAATACTATAGGGTAAATAATGGTGTTAGTTTAAAGTCAGATAAAGATGTTATAGTTGGAAAACCAATCGAATTAGGATTCAAAGAAAATAATAAAAAATTAGTTTTTACTATATTTATAGATGCTTTATCTCAACAATATTTATCAGAAACAAAATATAAATCAATGCCTTACACAAAAGCTTTTTTTAAAAAAGGAATTATATTTAAAAATTGTTATTCTACAGGGGAGTGGACATATCCATCCTTGACAAGTGTGCTTACAGGATTATATACAACTAATCATCACTTTTTACATTCTAGTGCAGGATATAAATATCCTGAGGATATAGATTTATTTAGTGAGATTATGAAAAAAAATGAATATTTTACTGCAAATATAAGCGGTACATATGCATTTGCCTCATATAGTAGTGGTTTTAGAGGATTTGATAGAACAGTTTTTAAGAATAGTTTAGGATTTTCTGACTCACAAATAATTAATGATGCAATTGAACATATTGAATCATTTAAAGAAACAAATCAATTTGTATTTATCTCTTTAAGTGATGTTCATAAAATATTAGATGATATTGAAAATTATAGTGTTAATTATAGTATTGTTAATCAAACATCTTTGGATATAGAGACATCTTTATCAAAAAGGAGTCCATTTGTAAGTGCATGGCAAAAATATGATGAGGAAGCTATTAAGAAATATGATGTAGCACTTAAGGAATTAGATCGTCAGCTGAAAGGAATTTATGATTATATATTACAGAATTACTCTGAAGAAGAGTATTTAATTAGTATTTTCTCAGATCATGGAGCTTCATTCTTGGGCAAAGATGATTTTTTATTAAAATCAAATATAACTAATAGTGTATTAATGGTTAGAGGGTCTGGAAGTGTATCCAATGATGATACTGAGTATATAAGTAATATGGATTTAATTCCTATAACTCTGAAGTTGGCAAATATAGAACATGATCTATCGAAGTATGATTGTGTACTTCCAAAGACACTAGGAGGTAAGGGTCGTGAGTTCACTTATAGTGAATCAATATATCCTGGTCAAACTTATAAAGCTATGGTTAATAATGATAAATATTGTTATATACTAGAAACAAAAGATATTACTAATATAGATGGAACCATTAATTTTGATGAATATAGTGATTCTGTCTTTGATAAAAAAGAAGGCAAAGAGGTTAAAGATAATGATATTTTAGAATACTATAGAGAAATAGTATATAATCACATAAAGAGCAATATTAAATATTGAAATTAGAAGTTATTTAGACATCAAATATATACAGTCTATTGTATTTTAATAAATATTCTACTTTTAAAATATAACTATTTAATTTATGTAGTAAGAATCTTTGGATATCAAAGTTAATAAAAGGGATTGAGCTTAAAATTTGATTAAAGAAATCAATTTTGAGACAATCCTTTTTTATTTCAACAAAAAAATAAAAATAAAGTTCGTAACATAACGAACGAAAAAAATGCCAGTAATATTTTTTTTAAAAAATTTCAAAAAAGAGTTGATAATATATGTATATTAATATAAAATTTAATATATATAATTCGTATAATTATACGAATGATTTAGAGTGTAAAATAACTTATAAACGGAGAGGGGAAGTCTAATGAAAGTAGCAGTAGTTATGGGTTCAAAATCAGATTATCCAAAATTAGAAGAAGGGATAAAACTGCTTGAAAAATATGGAATAGAAGTTGTAGCAAGAGCATTATCTGCTCATAGAACACCAGAACAACTTTCAATATTCCTAAAAGAAATAGAAGATGATACTGATGTAATAATAGCAGCAGCAGGAAAAGCAGCACATTTACCAGGAGTAATAGCATCACAAACATTAATTCCTGTAATAGGATTACCTATTAAATCATCAACTATGGATGGACTAGACTCACTTTTATCAATAGTTCAAATGCCAAAAGGAATACCAGTTGCAACAGTTACAATAGATTTAGGTTTAAATGCAGCTTTATTGGCATTACAAATAATGACTTTAAAATACCCAAAATTAAAAGAGGATTTGAAATCATATAGAGAAGAGATGGCACAAAAGGTGCTAGAAGACGACAAGAATTTAAGGGGGTAGCAGATGTTATTATATGAAGGAAAAGCAAAACAAGTATACTCTACAGATAATGAAAATGAATATGTTGTTTACTATAAAGATGATGCAACAGCATTTAATGGAGAGAAAAAAGCAGAAATATCTTCAAAAGGGATATTAAACAATAAGATATCAACAATAATCTTTGAAATGTTAAAAGAAAATAATATAAATACACACTTTATAAAAAGTTTATCAGATAGAGAGATGCTAGTTAAAAAAGTAGAGATTCTACCATTAGAAGTAATAGTGAGAAATATCGCTGCTGGTTCTATTTGCAAAAGAGTTGGTCTTGAAGAAGGTGAAGTTTTCGATGAGCCAATCTTTGAAATAAGCTATAAAAATGATGCTTATGGTGACCCAATGTTAAATGACGATTATGCAGTAGCAATGAAATTAGCAACTAGAGAAGAATTAAAATTCTTAAGAGAAGAAACTTTAAAAATAAATGAACTACTAAAAGCATTTTTCTTAAAATTAAACCTAAAGTTAGTTGACTTTAAAATAGAATTTGGTAAAGATTCAGAAGGAAACATAATATTGGCAGATGAAGTATCACCAGACACTTGTAGACTTTGGGATGTAAATACAAATGAAAAGCTAGATAAGGACAGATTTAGAAAAGACCTTGGAGACCTTGTAGAAGGTTATACGGAAGTACTTTCAAGAATGAATAATAAATAGGAGGCAAATGTATGTGTGGAGTTTTAGGGATTTACTCTAATAAAGATGTAACTAAAGAACTATATTATTCTTTATATTCTATGCAACACAGAGGGCAAGAAAGCTGTGGTTTAGCTCTTTTAGATGATGGAGAAATTAAGTACAAAAAAGATATGGGATTAGTTGGAGATGTTTTTAAAGAAAGTGAACTATCTAAGTTAAAAGGAAATATAGGTATTGGACATGTTAGATATTCAACAGCTGGAGGGAGTCATGTTTCTAATTGCCAACCTTTAGTTGGAAGCTGTAGAAAAAGACAATTAGCCATAGCTCATAATGGAAATTTAGTTAATGCAAATTATTTAAAAGACATGTTAGAAGAAGATGGATATATGTTCCAAACTAATTCAGATACAGAAGTGATTTTATATATACTTGCAAGATATTACAAAGGTGATATAGTAGAAAGTTTAAAAATGACTATGGATTATATCAAAGGTGCATATGCTCTTGTAATAATGAGTCAGGAAGAATTGGTTGCAGTTAGAGACCCACATGGATTCAGACCTCTTGTACTTGGTAAAAAGGGTGATGAATATATATTTGCATCAGAAAATTGTGCAATAGATATACTTGGCGGAGAAGTTATAAGAGATGTAGAGCCAGGAGAAATAATAATAGTTAAAGATGGAGAATTAAAATCATATTTTTATTCAGAAAATTATAAGCCAGTTAAGAAGAGTTGTATATTTGAACACATATACTTTGCAAGAAACGATGCAACTATAGACAATGTAAATGCATATGAATTTAGAATTAAATGTGGTGAAAGATTAGCTCAAAATGAAAATGTAAATGCAGATATGGTAGTTCCAGTTCCAGATTCAGGTTGGCCAGGAGCTATTGGTTATGCAAATGCTAGTGGATTAAAAATAAGTGAAGGCTTAGTTAAAAATAGATATGTAGGAAGAACGTTTATAAAACCTACACAAGAAGAAAGAGAAATAGCAGTAAAAATAAAATTAAACCCTCTTTCAACAATAATAAAAGGAAAATCTATAATTTTAGTAGATGACTCAATTGTAAGAGGAACTACATCTAAACAGTTAGTAAAATCTTTAAGAGAAGCAGGAGCAAAAGAAATTCATCTTAGAATAACATCTCCTCCAGTAGCTTACTCTTGTTACTATGGAATAGATACTCCAAATCGTTCTAAATTAATTGCATCAAGTAACAATGTAGAAGAAATGAGAGAATATATTGGATGTGATAGTCTAAAATTCCTAGATATAGAAGGAATGTTAGATGCAGCAGAACATAAGTCTACTTTCTGCAAAGCTTGTTTTGATGGAGAATACCCAGTTAAGAAAATTGATAAGGAGGAATTATTTTCATGTTAACATATAAAGAATCAGGTGTAGATATAGATGAAGGAAATAGAGCAGTAGACCTTATAAAAGGTAAAATAAAAGGAACTTATGATGGAAATGTAGTTGGAGATTTAGGTAACTTTAGTGGATTATACAGTTTAAAAGATTTTGTAGGAATGAAAGAACCAGTTTTGCTTGCATCTACAGATGGTGTTGGGACTAAGTTAAAAATAGCTCAAATGATGGACAAGCATGATACTGTTGGAATAGATTTAGTTGCAATGTGTGTAAATGATTTGATTTGTCAAGGAGCAAAGCCATTATTTTTCCTTGATTATATAGCTCTTGGGAAATTAATTCCTGAGCATATAGAAAAAATAGTTGGTGGAATTGCAGATGGTTGTAAAATGTCTGGTTGCGCACTAATTGGTGGAGAAACTGCTGAGATGCCTGGTATGTATGGAGATGATGATTATGATTTAGCAGGGTTCTCTGTAGGTATAGCAGACAAAGAAAAGATTGTTTCTGGAAATAGTGTTAAATCAGGAGATGTATTAGTTGGTATATCTTCAAGTGGAGTACACAGTAATGGTTTTTCTTTTATAAGAAAGATATTTTTAGAAACTTACAACTATAAAATGGAACAATATGTTGAAGAACTAGGAATGACAGTTGGGGAAGCGCTTTTAACACCAACTAAAATATATGTTAAATTAGCTTTAGATGTATTAGCTAAACATGATATAAAAGCTATAGCTCACATAACTGGTGGAGGGCTTATAGAAAATATAACAAGAGTTATACCTAAAGGATTAGGATTAGATATTAATAAAAAATCTTGGGAGAAGCCTCCTATATTTAAAATGATAGAAGGTTTTAATGCTGTTGATGAGAGAGAACTTCATAAAAGTTTCAACATGGGTATTGGACTAGTTTTAATAGTAAATAAAGAAGATGCTAACAATGTTGTAGACTTTATAAACAATAGAGAAAATGACAATGCTGCTTATGTAGATAAAAAATACAGTGAGTTATTAGAAGATAAAGCATATATAATTGGTGAAGTAGTAGATAGTCATGAAGGTGTAGAATTATGTTAAATATAGGAGTTTTAATATCTGGTGGAGGAACAAATTTACAAGCAGTTATAGATGGAACTGAGTCTGGAAAAATAAAAGGTCAGGTTAAAGTAGTTATCTCAAGTAAGCAAGATGCTTATGGTTTAGAGAGAGCTAAAAATCATAACATAAAGGCAATTTGTGAAACTAACGAAGACAAGATAATAGAAATTCTTAAAGAAAATAAAATAGATTTAGTAGTTTTGGCTGGTTATTTAAAAATAATCAGCCCAAAGCTGGTTAATGAGTTTAGAAACAAAATGATAAACATACATCCATCATTAATTCCTTCATTCTGTGGAGCTGGATTCTATGGAGAAAGAGTTCATCAAGGTGTTATAGATTATGGTGCTAAAGTAACTGGTGCTACAGTTCATTTTGTTGATGAAGGTGCTGATACTGGACCAATTATAATGCAAGATGTAGTTAAGGTGAATCAAGATGATGATGCAAAGACACTTGCAAAAAGAGTGTTAGAAGTTGAACATAGGATTTTAATAGAAAGTTTAAGTCTTTTTTGTGAAAATAAATTAAAACTTCAAGGTAGGAGAGTGTTTATAAATGAGTAAGAGAGCTTTAATAAGTGTAACTGACAAGACAGGTGTAGTAGAATTTGCTAAAGAGTTAAACAAGCTAGATTATGAAATTATATCTACAGGAAATACTTTTAAGACATTAAAAGAAAATGGAGTTAATGTAATGCAAGTTGAAGATGTTACAAACTTCCCAGAAATATTAGATGGAAGAGTAAAAACATTAAATCCATATATACATGGTGGGATACTTTACAAAAGAGATAAAGAATCTCATGTGGAAACTGTAAATGAACACAAAATACATTCAATAGATTTAGTAGCTGTAAATTTATATGATTTTGAAGGAACTTTAAAGGCTGGAAAAAGTCATGATGAAATGATAGAAAACATAGATATTGGTGGACCATCTATGATACGTTCTGCTGCTAAAAACTATAAAGATGTAATAGTAGTAGTAGATATAAAAGATTATGATTCTATAATAGAAAAATTAAAAACAGACACAATGACATTAGAAGACAGAAAAAAATTATCATATAAAGCTTTCTCAACTACAGGAAGATATGATGCGTTAATATCTAGTTATTTTGCTGGAGAAGTTGGAGATACATATCCTGACATATTAAATTTAACTTTCCAAAAAGAACAAACTTTAAGATATGGAGAAAATCCACATCAAAATGGTTTCTTATATTCACAATCAAATGCAAAAAATCCAATCTTAAACTATGAGCAATTAGGCGGTAAAGAACTTTCTTTTAACAACTTAAACGATTTACATGGATGTTTAGAAGTAATGAGAGAATTTAAAGATAGTGAAGAAGTAGTTTCAGTAGCTATAAAACATGCTAATTCATGTGGAGTGGGATTAGGTAAAGATGCTTTTGAAGCATATACAAAATGTTATGAAGCAGATAAAGTTTCAATATTTGGTGGAATAGTAGGAATAACTTCTACTGTAGACAAAGCTACAGCAGAGAAATTAAATGAAATATTCTTAGAGATAGTAGTAGCATATGATTTTGAGCCAGAAGCTTTAGAGATACTTAAACAAAAGAAAAATTTAAGAATATTAAAATTAGCTAAGATAGAAGATAGTTTACAACCATACGAAATGAAATACTTAGATGGAAAATTATTAATACAAGATAGAAATAGTACTTTAGCAGAAAAAAGTGAAAATGTAACAAAAGCAAAGCCAACAGATGAACAACTTAAGGATATGGAATTTGGTATGAGAGTAGTAAAAAATATGAAATCAAATGCAATTGCAATAGTAAAAAATGGTCAAACTTTAGCTTTAGGTTGTGGACAAACATCAAGAATTTGGGCATTAAAAAATGCTCTTGAAAATAACAAAGATAAAGACTTTACAGGAGCTGTTTTAGCATCAGATGCATTTTTCCCATTTGATGATTGTGTAACATTAGCTCATGAATATGGAATATCAGCAGTAGTTCAACCAGGTGGTTCTATAAAGGATAAAGATTCAATAGAAGCTTGTGATAAGTATGATATGGTTATGGTATTTACAGGAATAAGACACTTCAAACACTAAGGAGGATATTATGAAGATATTGGTTGTAGGCGGTGGCGGAAGAGAGCATGCTATATGCTGGAAACTAAGCAAAGAAAAGAATATAGAAAAAGTTTATTGCGCGCCAGGTAATGCAGGAATTGCAAATGTAGCAGAATGTGTAAATATAAGTGATACTAATATAGAAGAACTTTTAAAATTTGCAAAAGAAAATGAAATAGGTCTTACAATAGTAGGACCAGAAGTACCACTAGTTATGGGCATAGTAGATGAGTTTGAAAAGGAAGGTCTAAGAGTTTTTGGGCCTAATAAAAAATGTGCTCAACTTGAAGGAAGTAAAGCTTTTTCAAAAGATTTTATGATAAAACATAACATACCTACTGCAAAATATAAAGAATATACAAACTTAGAAGAAGCTATATCAGAAATAGATAGCTTTGGATATCCAGTAGTAATAAAAGCGGACGGATTAGCTGCTGGAAAAGGTGTTGTAATACCTGAAAATAGAGAAGATGCTATAGCAACTTTAAAAGAAATGATGTCAGATAAGAAGTTTGGAACTGCTGGAGATAAAATAGTACTTGAAGAGTTCTTAAAAGGAATAGAAACTTCAATCTTGGCATTTGTAGACAATGACACAATAGTTCCTATGGCAAGTGCAAAAGACCATAAGAAAGTAAATAATTATGAACAAGGACCAAATACTGGTGGGATGGGAACTTTTTCTCCTAGTGAAATATATACAGAAGAATTAGCAAATAAAGTAAAAGAGACAGTATTAGAAAAAACTTTAGAAGGATTCAAAAAAGATGGTCTTAACTTTAAAGGTATTTTATTTGTTGGTCTTATGATAACTGAAGATGGAGAGAAAGTACTTGAATACAATGTAAGATTTGGAGACCCTGAGACACAATCTGTTTTATTTAGATTAGAAACAGATTTACATGAGATAATGGAAGCTATATTGGATAATAAATTAAAAGATATAGAAATAAATTATAGTGATGATGAAGCAGTATGTGTTATGCTTACATCAGGAGGGTATCCAGACAGTTATGAAAAAGGAAAAATTATAACTGGTCTTGAAAACCTGGATGATGATATAGTAGTATTCCACAGTGGTACTAAGATGCTTGATGGTAATTTAGTTACTAATGGAGGAAGAGTAATTGGTATAACTGCAAAATCAACTACAGTTAAGGACGCAGCAGAAAAAGTTTATGAGAATATAAAGAAAATAAACTTTGAAGGAATGCACTATAGAACAGACATAGGAAGATAATTTTTCTAAAATGGAGGATAAGGTATGTTGAATACTGAAAATAAAGACTCAATGGTTAGAAGAGTATTAGTTGAAAAAAGAGAAGGTTTTGACCTTGAGGCTAAAGCTTTAAAAAAAGACTTGTTGGAAAGTTTACACATAAGCAATATAGAAAATTTAAGAATATTAAATAGATATGATGTAGAGGGAATATCAGAAGAAGTTTATGAAAATGCAGCAAAAACAATATTTTCTGAACCAAATCTAGATGTAGTATATTATGAAGAAATACCAGAGTTAAATGGTGAAAGAGTATTTGCGATAGAATTTCTTCCTGGTCAATATGACCAAAGAGGTGATTGGGCAGCTCAATGTATCCAAATCGTAAATCAAGGTATAAGACCTGCTATTAATACAGCAAAGGTTTATATATTATCAGGTCAAGTAACTGATGAAGAGTTTTCTAAAATAAAAGATTACTGTATAAATCCAGTAGATAGTAGAGAAGCATCTTTAGAGAAACCAGAAACATTAAAAATGGAAACTGAAATACCAACAACAGTTGAAGTATTAGATGGATTTATAGATTTAGATGAAGATGGATTAAAAACATTTGTAAGTGAAAAAGGATTAGCAATGACTTTAGGAGACTTACAACACGTTCAAAAATATTTTAAAGATACAGAAAAAAGAAATCCAACTATAACAGAAATAAAAGTTCTAGATACTTACTGGTCTGATCATTGTAGACACACTACTTTTATGACTGAAATAGAAAATGTAAAAATAGAAGATGGTAAGTTTAATGATATAGTAAAAGAAGCGTATCAAATGTATCTTAACTCAAGAGACAATGTGTATGTGAACAGACATAAAGATATATGTTTGATGGATATAGCTACAGTTGCAGTAAAAGAATTAAAGAAAAATGGAAAATTAAATGATTTAGATGAAAGTGAAGAGATAAATGCATGTAGTATAAATGTAGATGTTGAAGTTGATGGTAAGATGGAAAAATATTTAGTAATGTTTAAAAATGAAACTCATAACCATCCAACTGAAATAGAGCCATTTGGTGGAGCAGCTACTTGCCTAGGTGGAGCTATAAGAGACCCATTATCAGGAAGAAGTTATGTTTACCAAGCAATGCGTGTTACAGGAAGTGCTGACCCAAGAACAACTTTAGAGGATACTTTACCTGGAAAACTTATGCAGAGAAAAATTACTACAGAAGCTGCTCATGGTTATAGTTCATATGGTAACCAGATAGGCCTTACAACTGGACAAGTTGCAGAAGTATACGATGAAAATTTCGTTGCAAAGAGAATGGAAATAGGTGCAGTTATAGCAGCAGCACCAAAAGAAAATGTAGTAAGAGAAAGACCAGAAGCAGGAGATGTGATAGTTCTTCTTGGAGGAAAAACAGGAAGAGATGGTTGTGGAGGAGCAACTGGTTCATCTAAAGAGCATAGTGAAGAATCAATCTTAACTTGTAGTGCAGAAGTTCAAAAAGGAGATGCTCCTAACGAAAGAAAAATACAAAGATTCTTTAGAAATAAAGAAGTTGCTCAAATGATAAAAAGATGTAATGACTTTGGAGCAGGTGGAGTTTGCGTTGCTATAGGTGAAATTGCTGATAGTTTGGACATAAACTTAGATTTAGTGCCTAAAAAATACGATGGGCTTGATGGAACTGAACTTTCAATTTCAGAATCACAAGAGCGTATGGCTGTGGCTATAAAAAAAGAAAATAAAGATAAATTTATACAATTAGCAGTAGAAGAAAACTTAGAAGCTACACATGTAGCTACAGTAACTGATACAGGATATTTAAGAATGTTCTGGAATGGAAAAGCAATTGTAGATATAAATAGAGAGTTTTTGGATACAAATGGAGTAAAACAAACTACTGATGTCCATGTTACTAAAGTAGATGAAGAAAACACATTCTTTAGCTCTAATGAAATAGTGAAAGATGTTAAGTGTGCAAGTATGAAAGATAAATTTACAAAAGTATTATCTGACCTTAATGTTTGTTCTCAAAAAGGATTAGTTGAGATGTTTGATAATACAATTGGTGGTAATACAGTACTTATGCCATTTGGTGGAAAGTACCAAGCTACTCCAACTCAAGGTATGGTTGCTAAGATACCAGTACTTGGTGGAGAAACTAATACTTCTACAATAATGACTTATGGATACAATCCAAAGGTAGGAAAATGGAGTCCATTCCATGGTGCTTTATATGCAGTAGTAGAATCTGTGTGTAAATTGGTTGCTATTGGAGGAAATTACAGTACGACAAGACTTACATTCCAAGAGTATTTTGAGAAACTTGGTAACAATCCAGAAAAATGGGGTAAACCATTCTCAGCACTTTTAGGAGCATTCTATGCACAAAGTAAATTTGAGATACCTGCTATAGGTGGAAAAGATAGTATGTCTGGTACATTTAAAGATATTGAAGTTCCGCCAACATTGGTTTCATTTGCTGTTGATACAGTAGATGCTAGAAAAGTAGTATCTCCAGAATTTAAAAAAGCAGACTCAAAAGTAGTAATGTTATGTGTAAATAAATCAGAAAATGATGTTATAGATTTTGAAGAATTAAAGAAAAACTTGGATAAAGTAAGAGAACTTATACATGGAAATAAAGTTTTATCAACATATGCATTGGGATTTGCAGGTGTGGGTGAAGCAATAAGTAAAATGTCTTTTGGTAATAAAGTAGGATTTAAGTTTAGTGAAGAAGCTGAAAAGGCACTTACAGATGATAAATTATTTGAGGCTAGTTATGGAAATATAGTACTTGAATTAGCGAATGATGATTTAAATGTGTTAGAGGGATATAATTACATAGTGCTTGGAAGTACAGTTAAAGAAGCTAGTTTATTCATCAAAGGTGAAGAACTTTCATTAGATGAATTATATAAAGCACATTGTAGTACTTTAGAGCCTATATTCCCAACTAAAGCAGAAGAAGTAAAATCAAAAATAGAGACTATAAGTTATATATCACAAGGAGAGGCTAAAAAATCATCATTAAGTATAGCTACTCCAAGAGTATTTATACCAGCATTCCCTGGAACAAACTGTGAATATGACTCTGCAAGAGCATTTGAAAGAGCAGGAGCTAATGCAAATATAAGAGTATTTAAGAATTTAACTTATAAAGATATAGAAGATTCTATAGATACAATAGTGAATGAGATAAAATCTTCTCAAATAATAATGTTACCAGGTGGATTTAGTGCAGGTGATGAGCCAGATGGTTCTGGTAAATTTATAGCTACTGTATTTAGAAATCCTAGAGTACAAGAAGCTATAAATGAGTTTTTAACTAAAAAAGATGGTCTAATGCTAGGTATCTGTAATGGATTCCAAGTATTAATCAAATTAGGATTAGTTCCTTATGGAGAAATAAGAGTTCAAAGTGAAAATGCACCAACACTTACTTACAATAATATTGGTCGTCATCAGGCTAAGATTGCTAGAACTAGAATTTCTTCTAATAAATCTCCTTGGCTAGCTCAAACTAATGTTGGTGATATTCATAATATAGCAGTTTCTCATGGAGAAGGTAAGTTTGTTGCTAGTGAAGAGGTTATGAGAGAATTAATTGCTAATGGACAAGTGGCAACTCAGTATGTTGATTTTAATAACGAAGCTACTTATGATATTGAATTTAATCCAAATGGTTCATTCTATGCTGTTGAAGGTATAACTAGTGTTGATGGTAGAGTGTTTGGTAAGATGGGACATTCTGAGAGAATTGGTGAGGCAGTATATAAGAATATTATAGGTGAAAAAGACCAAAAGATATTTGAATCTGGAGTTAAGTATTTTAGATAAGGTCTTAATATTTAATTGGTAATTACAATTTATATTTTGGATATTTAAACTTAGAGAGATGTAATAATATGATTATAATCATTCAATATTACATCTCTTTTTTATTTATATAAAAATAATATATTCTACTCAAGTCAAAATATAAGCTATGTTATAATTAATTATTAAGCAGAATTGAATATTTATTGGAGGTAAACACGATTAATGAAAATATTAATAACAGGGTCTAATACACAATTAGAAAAAGAATGGTTATAAGTTAATAGGTATATTGTTTACAGAAAATATAATAAGATATTATGTAAAATATAAATATTTCTTTTGTTTATCCGATAATAATAATATGACTAAATAAATCTAAGGTTTTAATAAATTTTATATAAAACTATTGGAGAGAGGATTATATGAACTCAAGTAGTTTGGGTTTTATATGTTTAACTTTTAAGTCTATAAAATTTAGAAAGGGGAGTTTTATATTGAACGATATAAGTTCGCTAATTAATATACTGGCATTAACACAACTATCTAGTAGTAATACTACAAGTCAATGTAATTGTGGATATAATAATTCATCTGGATTTGATATGATTATGATGACACTGTTAAAAGCATTATCACAAAATAATCAACAAACATATTTTAATAGTTATGATTCATTATCTAATTCTGAAAAGTTATTTAATGAACTTGATAATGCAGCAGATAATACAATTAGTAAGTCTGTAGAAGTTGATACAAAAGATAAAAGTACAAAGTCAAGAATTGAAAATGCTGTAGAACAAGCATCAAAAAAATATAATGTGGATGCAAACCTTATAAAAGCAATAATTAAAGTTGAATCGGATTTTAATCCAAATACTGTTTCCTCTGCTGGTGCTAAGGGTCTTATGCAACTTATGCCAGAAAATTGTAGAGATTTGGGTGTTACAGACCCTTTTAATATAGAGCAGAATATAGATGCTGGAACTAGACACATTAAGGAATATATTGATATGTTTGGAGGTAGTATAGAAATGGGACTGATGGCATATAATGGTGGTCCTGGAAGGATGAAAAGTAGAGGGGTAGAATCAGTTTCTGACTTATATAAAATGCCAAAAGAAACGCAAAATTATGTTCCCAAAGTTATGAAATATTATAGAGGGTAGGCTTTATTATGGGTATAAATATAGATAAGCTAAATATAGGTCCAAGTAGAAATATAGAGGTAAAGAAAACAAAGGAAAATAATAAATTTTCTGATAGTCTAAACTTTGTAAAACAATCTTCTTCATTAGAGGATATAAAAAAGAATCTAGAAAGTGTAAAAAGGGCTGGAGAAAGGCTTGTACTTACTCAAAATTATGGAGATATTAGTAGGTATAAAAATGCTATAAAAGAATATCTAAAATCTGTTGTAGATAATATGTATTCACTTGATAAAAATAGTAGCTTTTGGGAGCATCAGTATTATAAGAATGTAAAGATTGTCAATAATAAACTTGAGGATATGACTAATCAGTTACTTGGTGAAGAAAAAGAAAACATAGATATTGTTTCTACTGTTGATATGATACAAGGATTGTTAATAGATATGTATAGGTAAGATTTTATATGAGGAGAAAAGTTTTATGAATAGTAAAAAAGAAGATATATATGAATTAAATTTTGGACAACTAATAGAAGAAAAATCTGGAGTTATAGAAGAAAATCAAAATGTTTTTAATGCAAAAGTAAATGTAGCTGTTTCTATAGGAAATACAACAGAAATAATAAAAAATATATTAGAGTTGAAAGAAGGCTCTATAATAAAACTGAATAAAAATATAGATGAAAAATTAGATATCTATGCAAATGATAGATTATTTGCTTATGGAGAAAGCATTATTACAAATGAAAAATTATCTGTAAGATTATCTAAAATAGAAGATTCAGATATAAATTAAAGCTTTAAATAGCATCCCCTTAGGTTATTCTATACGAGTTTAGCTAAAAGGGGTATTTTTATGAAAAATTTAAAATATGTTTGAATAATATAAATATTTTTCTTTTTTGACCGATAACTAAAATATAAGGTTGTAATTTTGGAGGTGAAACTATGGATATTAAAAATGTGAGTTCAAATATTGTAATAAATAATTATTTAAAGAATACATCTGATGTAAAAAAAGTGCAAGAAGTTCAAAAAACTAATAAAACAGACAAGATAGAACTATCTAAATTTGCAAAGGAAATGGCGAGCGTATCAAATATGAATGATGAGACTATTAGAAATAAAAAAATAGATGAAATAAAAAATGCATTGGAAAGTGGAACTTACAAAATAAAACCAGAAGAAATTGCTAAAAAAATGATAGAGGATATGCGAGGATAAAGCCATGATTACAGACTTAAAAGTTATAATATATGAAGAAAAAAAGATACTTAGTAATATGATGGAGTTATTAAAAGAACAATTTGATTATATAGTTGTAAAAGATATAGAAAATCTAAATAAGTTAAATCCTAAATTAGAAGATATCAGTAGAGAACTTGCATCTATAGAGATAAAGAGAAGACAACTTTTTAATGATGATGTTCCAATGAGTGAAGTTATTGAAAATAGTAATGATGAATATTTAAAAGAAATATATACAGAGTTAAAGCATATCATTGCTTTGGCTAAGAATCAACAAGAGTCAAATGATTCCTTAATAAAGAAGGAACTTATTTTTACTAAGAAAATGATTAATTTTATAAAACCAGTTGATAAACAAACTACAACTTATAATTCTTATGGAAATATTAGAAAATAGATATTGGGAGGAAAAATATGGCGGGATTATTTTCCATTTTAAATACAGCTAATTCAGGTATGAATGCTCATCAAAAGGCAATACAGACAATTTCTCATAACATAAGCAATCTAGATACAGAAGGATATTCTAGGCAAAGGACAGAATTTGCCACAAATAGTCCAATGTATATGCCTAGCCTGAACAATGCAATTGGGAGAGGTCAATTAGGTACAGGTGTACATGTAACAGATGTAACAAGAGCTAGAAATAGCTTTTATGATTATCAATTCAGGTCAGAAGCTCACAAATATGGAAAGACAGTTTCAAAGTATGACTATTATAATACTATAGAAACTATAATAAATGAACCATCAGATTATGGTATATCTACAGGTATAGATGACTTTTTCAAAGGATGGGAATCATTAGCAAAGGATATAAATAGTGATAGTAAAAAAAGTCTAGTGGTAGAAAATGCATCAAATTTAGCAACTTTAATAAGTGAAAGTTATAAAAAACTTGATAAGTTAAAAGGGGAAATAGATGATAATATAGACTCTGAGATAAAACAGATAAATGACATGTTAAAGAGTCTTGAAGATTTAAATAAATCTATTGATGTTATATCTGGTTCTGGCTCTACACCAAATGATTTACTTGATGAAAGAGATAGAATATTAGATGACTTAAGTTTTAAATTAGACCTTGAAAATCCTGATGTTAAAAATATGCTCGCAGATGGTAAATTAGAACTTAATGAATTAAAAAATGCAGATGGAACTTGGAAAACAGGTGTATCAGGAACTTTACAAGGATTGTTTGAAATGCATGGCAAAATTGATACATATAAAAGTGATTTAAAAGATGTATCTGATGGATTAGCTAAACAGATAAATGATGTTTATAATACATCTGCTGGAATAACAGTAAACGATTTTTTTATAACTTCGAATGTAGCTGGTGAAGATATCATAAAAGTAAACCCAGACATAAAGAGTAACTCAAATGAATTAAAGCTTACTGCTGATGAGGCTTCAAAAATTGCTAAACTAAAAGATGAAAAAATAGATATTGGAGCAGTTGGTGGAAAAGTAAGTACAATAAGTGATCACTATAAAGCTTTTGCAGAATCAGTAGGTTTAGACTCTCAAAAAGTGAATCAAGATGAAGTTAATCAACGTAAAATTATAAATAATATTGATAGCTCACGAATGAGTGTTTCAGGTGTATCTTTGGATGAAGAAATGACAGAGCTTATAAAAGTACAACGTTCATATCAAGCAAGTGCAAAAGTTATGTCTACAGCTGTGCAACTACTGGATGTTGTAATAAATGGAATAATTTAATAGAAGGGGGAGTCTATAATGAGAGTTAGTACAGGTATGATGTCAAGTAGTTATCTAAATTCATTACAAGATAATTTACAAAGATTGGACAAGGTTAATAGGCAAGTTAATACAACTAAAGAAATAAATAAGCTATCTGATAATCCATATAAAGCAATAAAGATATTAAATTCAAAAAGTGAAATAAAAACTATGGAAACTTATATTGAAAATTGTAAAGATACAGCAGATTGGTTAGAAACAACTGATACTTCATTAGATCAGCTTGGGAATTTATTATCAGACATAAAGAAGGGTTTGGTGTCAAGTGGTAATGGTTCGTATTCAGATGACGAAATAAAAACTATTAGCAATTCAACTAATGAGAAAATGAAAGAAATAGCAAATGCTTTAAATGCAACGCATGAAGGTAAGTACATATTTTCTGGTTCAAATACAGGAACACCACCTGTTGAGTGTATAGAGAATGCTGATGGCTCAGTAAGTTTGAAGTTTAATTCTAGTATAAATCTTAATAAATTAAAAGATTCTTTGAGTATGGATATAGCTCAAGGAATAAGTGTAGATTATAATGTTAAATTGGGTAGTCTTGGATTTGACCCAACAAAGGCTGATCCATTTGAAGATTTAAATAATATATCAAAGAAGCTAGCAAATCCAGATGATGCTGCTATAAAAGAGTTGACAACAACTTGTTTAGGTGATATGGAGAAATTAATAGAAAATACAGTAAATGTTAGGTCTATTTATGGTACAAAAGCGAATACAGTAGATGCTATGAAGGAAAAAAATGATGATAGTTTGATACAGTTAAAGGATGTTCTGTCGCAAAATGAAGAGATAGATTATGGAGAAAAACTTGTTCAATTAAAAGCTGCAGAACTAACCTATCAAGCTTCACTACAAACAGGAGGAAAGTTATTTAATGTATCTATATTAGATTACATATAGTAAAATAACGAAGATATGATGAAAGTTACATTAAAAAAAGGAATACTAGGTTTTGAAAATTTAAAAGAATATGAGCTTTTAGATATAGAAAATGAAGATATTTTAAAAGAGTTTAATTCTACTGAAGAAGATTGTATAGGATTTATTGTTGTATCACCATTTGAAATTATTAAGGAGTATGAAATAGTCCTAAATCAAGAAATAATAGAAAAACTTGAAGTAAAATCTCCAAATGATATTATGTTACTTAATATAATCACTATTGGGCAAACACTTGAAGAATCAACTGTGAACATGAAAGCTCCTATAGTAATAAATGTAAGAAATAATTGTGGTATGCAAATAATTTTACAGGATGAAGAATATTCAATATGGCATCCATTATTGAGAGGTGATGGTGGATGCTAGTAATTTCAAGAAAAAAAGATGAAGCAGTACTTATAGGAGAAAACATAGAAGTAAAAGTTGTAGGTGTAGATGGAAATAACATAAAATTAGCCATATCTGCTCCTGATAATATAACCATATTAAGAAAAGAAATATATGAAAAAGTAAAAAGTGAAAATGTAAAAGCTACAAATAAAAATATAAAAATTCTAAAATCATTAAAATAAAACACTTGGAGGAAGTAATATATGTATGGAGAGAATCCTTATAATTCTTATAAGCAAAATGCTATTTTTATGGCATCCAAAGAGCAATTGTTGCTTATGCTTGTTGATGGAGCATTAAAATATACAAAAATAGCTAGAGGAGCTATTTTAGATAAAAATACACAAAGGGCACATAGAGAGCTTATAAGAGTTCAAGATATATTTACAGAGCTAATGGTTACATTGGATCAGAGTGCAGGGCAATGGGCTAAAGATATGTATAGGGTTTATGATTTTGTAAGATATGAACTATCAAGAGCAAATGTTAGGAAAGATGTACAAATAATAGATAATGTATTACCTGTAATAGAACAAATTAAAGATACATGGCATGAAGCTGATAAAAAAAGTAAAGAAGAAAGAAGTAGGTATAAATAATGGCTTTAAATCTAACTGAATTAAATAAGTTATCAAAAGAGGAATTACTGTTGATGCTTGTAGATGGAACAGTAAAATATACTAATATATCAAAAACTGCACTTTTAAACAAAGACTATTTAAAAGCTCATAATGAACTTGTAAGAGTTCAAAATATATTTACAGAATTAATGAATACATTAGATCAAAATGCAGGACAATGGGCAAAAGATATGTATAAAGTTTATGAATTTATAAAATATGAATTAATAAGGGCTGATATAAATAAAGATATCAAAATAATTGATGATATATTGCCAATAGTAGAACAAATAAGAAATACATGGTATGAAGTCTATAATAAATTAGAAATATAATTATGATAGGAGGATAAATATATGTCAAGTATAAGTCCAATAAGAGTCACAGGCCTTTCTGGAAATTTTGATATGGAAGGTATAATAGAAGCTAGTATGACAAGGGATAAAGAAAAAGTTAATAAAGCGAAACAAGATCAGCAAATAGTTAAATGGAAACAAGAAATATATAGAGATATTATAAAAGAATCAAAAAGTCTTTATGACAAGTATCTTAATGTAGATTCTCCTAACAGTATAGTAAGCAAAAAAGCATACTCTGCTACAAGCATAACTAGTTCTGATGAAAGTATTATAGTAGCAAAAGGTTCCGCAGGGGCAGAAAAGATAAACTATCAATTTGCAGTTTCTCAAATGGCTGAACCAGCAAAAGTGACTATTAAATTAAACTCAAGTGATCCTGTTGTTCAACAGTTTCCTCCAAATGCTAGTGGAGCTAGTTCTTTAAATATAGGTGGTGTAAATATACCAATATCTGAGCAGGATACTACAAGCACCATTGTAAGCAAAATAAATTCACTTTGTGCAGAGAATGATATAAAAGCTTCTTATAGTGAAATGACAGGTGAATTGATTATTTCAAGAAAACAGACTGGTTCATCATCAAACATTGACTTGGAGGTAGTTGGAAATGATAATTTAGCTGACCAAATTGCTAATGATAATGGTATTACTTTTGCAACTGATGCTGGTGGAAATAAATCTGCGGTAGTACATGGAAAAAATTTAGAAGCTGATGTGACTGATGAATATGGAAGAGTAACGCATATAAACCAAGAACATAATTCATTTAATATAGATAACATTGATTATAATGTAAATTCAAAGGGGACTGCTAAATTAGTTTCTGTTACTGACACTGAAGAAGCTACTAAAAATATGAAGGCATTTGTAGAGGATTATAATGCATTAATGGATAAGGTATATGGGCTAGTTACTACTAAAAAGCCAAAAGATTATCCACCTCTTACAGATGAGCAAAAAGAAGATATGACAACTGAAGAAATAGAAAAATGGGAAAAGAAGGCCAAAGAGGGAATACTCAGAAATGATGATGAATTGAGAGCTTTTGTTGAGGATATTCAATCTATGTTTTTTGGAAATGCAGATACTATTCTTGCTTTAAGAAAATTGGGTATTAATGAATCTGAAAATTATAACAAAAAAGGGCAAATATCATTTGATAAAGATGTTTTTTCAAATGCACTTATAGATGATAGTGATAAGGTATATAAAACTTTAGCTGGATATTCTTCAAATCATGATAATAAAGGACTGTTTGAAAAATTAAAAGATATTGTATATGAGTATTCTGGAAGTTCAACTTCTAAACTGCCAAAAAAAGCAGGTATAGAAAAGACTGCTTCTGCCAGTGAAAATGTATATTCAAAACAGATTGCAGAGCAAGAAAAAAATATAAGCAGGTTAGTTGAAAAAATGAATGATAAAGAGAAAAGGCTTTATGCTAAATATTCAGCCTTGGAGTCTTTGTTGAATCAATATTCTTCACAAATGAACTATTTCTCACAAGCTCAAGGTAATTAATTATGGATAAATTAGAAGAAAAAATAAATCTATATAAAGACATATCTTTAAAAATTATAAATTTGATTGAAAAAGAGGAATATAAAAATATAAGTAATAGATTAAATGAGAGACAAGATATTATAAATAGTATAAGTGAAGTTGATAAAAATGACTTTATACAGTTTTATAATAGTATGGAATTAATTGAAATCGATAATAAAATAAGAGTTACTTTACAAGAACAATTATTAGAAGTAAAAAAAGAGTTGCATGAGTACAAATTTACTAAACAGGCAAATACAATGTATTCTAGTCTGAATAGAGAAAAAGTAAATATTTTTAATAAAAAAGTATAAAGTTATAGATTAACTTGTCCGATTATATGAGTGAAGATAAAAGTAAAAATGACAAGGATGTCAACTATACTAAGGAGGGTAAAATAATGAGAGTTAATACAAACGTAAGTGCTTTGATAGCAAACAATCAAATGGGAAGAAATGTAAGTGGACAAAGTAAGTCCATGGAGAAGTTGTCTTCTGGGGTTAGAATTAAGAGAGCTGCTGACGATGCTGCTGGACTTGCAATATCTGAGAAAATGAGAGCTCAAATAAAAGGATTAGACCAAGCAGGTAGAAACGTTCAAGATGGTATATCAGTTGTACAAACAGCAGAGGGTGCATTAGAAGAAACTGGAAATATACTACAAAGAATGAGAACTTTATCATTACAATCTGCAAATGAAATTAATAAGAAAGAAGAAAGAGAAAAGATAGCTGACGAGTTAAAGCAATTAAAAGATGAAATTGAAAGAATATCAAGTTCAGTAGAGTTTAATGGAAAGCAACTGCTTGATGGAAGTTCTACAACAATAAGATTACAAGTTGGAGCAAACTATGGAACTAATGTTGCAGGTACATCTAATAATAACAATGAGATAATAATAGAGTTAGTAGATACTTCAGGTATAATGAGTGCAGCTGGAATAACAAGTAGTTCAATATCAAGTATGAATGCAGATGGTGCTTCAGGAACAGATGCAGCTAAAAATATGGTATCTAGCTTAGATTCAGCTCTTAAGAAATTAAACTCATCAAGAGCAAAATTAGGGGCACAACAAAATAGACTAGAATCAACACAAAACAATTTAAATAATACTCTAGAGAATGTTACAGCAGCTGAATCAAGAATAAGAGATACAGATGTAGCTTCAGAAATGGTTAACTTATCTAAAATGAATATATTAGTTCAAGCATCACAATCAATGCTTGCTCAAGCTAATCAACAACCACAAGGTGTTTTACAATTATTGGGATAAAATAATTTAGTGTATTGGATATAAAAGAAAGGATAAGGCTTTGCTTTATTCCTTTCTTTTTTTAAAAGTATGGATTTGAAAGGAAAATATATGTTACTTAGTATAGTTATGATGGTCAAAAACGAAGACAAAATACTTGATAAAACTTTAAAATCATTATCAACATTGAGAAATTCTATAGAAAATGAACTTATCATAGTAGATACAGGTTCTACTGATGATACTATAAGAATAGCAAAAGAGCATACAGAAAAAGTATATTTTCATAATTGGAATGATGATTTCTCTAGTATGAGGAATATATCAATATCCTATGCCAAGGGGAAATGGTTACTTATATTAGATGCAGATGAAATATTAATTGATTGCTCAAATATTATAAGGTTTTTTGAGGATGGTCTTGATAAAAAGTTTAATTCTGCTTCTGTAAGACTAAAAAATCTTTATTCATTTGATAAGAAATCATATGGACATTGTTCAGTGTTGAGACTCTTTAAAAATGTTGATTTTAAATATTGTGGTAAAGTTCATGAACAACCAATGTATAAAAATCCTATATTTAATAATATTGCTGACTTTGAACATTATGGATACTTATTGGAAGATGAAGAAGTAAGAATAAATAAAGTAAAAAGAAATGAAAAATTATTATTTGAAGAATTAAAAGAAAATGAGAACTCTCCATATATAAATTACCAGCTAGGAAAAAATTTCATTATATTAGGAAAATATAGAGAGGCTCTAGATTATTTCGAAAAATCTTACAAATTATACTTAAAATTAGAAGTAGTACCTGGTTATCTAATAACGAATATTGCAAAAGTATATTTATATTTAGGAAAACATAAAAAGTGTGAAAAATTATGTTTAAAATATATTAGTAAAGACAGAAATAATATAGATATATACTATTATATTGGACAAGCACAAGTTGGTTTAGGTAAGTATGAAGATAGCATATATTCATATAAAAGATATATTTATTTGTTAGATAATTATGAAATAAGTACACAAGCAAATAGTTTATTTTCAGATACAGATACTATAGGGCTTAGAGACGAAGCTACTATTACATTGATAAAAATTTACTATAAGCTTGAGAAATATGATTTAGTAATTTCAGAGTATGATAATATTAAAAACATGGAAAAAAAGAAGAATGTTTATTTTAATTTGTTTATGTCCTTATATAAATTAGATAGATTTGAAGATATAAAAAGCTATTATAAAGAGGTTCCAAACTCTAAGGTTGAAAGAAATAGCTTTTATAGAAATATAGAAGAATTTATAAATAATGTGAAAGATGATGAGAAGGATAGTATATATAGAAGCCTTTGCGCTATTGAGGGTAATTATGGTCTTCTGAATAACATAAGAATAAATAAACATGTATCTATAGATATGTGTAAAAAAATACTTGATGAAGAGAAAGACGTAATTTATGCAGGGATTATAAAAATAGCTTTTGAAGAAAAAGTTGATTTACTAGATATTTTTTACGATATGGACTATGTTTGGATAGAAAAATATTTAAACCATCTTTTAGCTTTAGAAAGAAGTTCCAATTTATCAATATATAAATATATTATTGGTCGTCCTAATACATCGAAAATAGAGAAGATAAGAGTGTATAAAGTTATATCTAAAGTAGTTTTACAAAACGTCAGTTTAAGTGATGAAAAATATAAAGAACTTTTTTATATTTATATAATGTACTCTTATAAATACATAAAATACATATATAGTAATCTAAATGATTTTGAATTAATGAAATTTGTTTGCAATGATATAGATAAATTTACTCTAGAATTTAAGCATTTACTTGATGGTAAAAGTAAGATAAATGATGTTAATGAAAAATTAGAGTATATACATAATATGAGGAAATTACTAAATGAATATCCTTTTTACAATAAGATAATAAAAATATTTATAAGCGAATTAGAAGAAAGTATAAAAGAAAGTGAAGAGTTTAACCTATTAAAAGATAGCTTTATTATTCATATAGAAAATATGATTGAGAATGGAAAAATAAATGATGCAAAATTATTGATTGAAGACTATTCAAAATCATTTATAGATGATGTTAATATTTTAAATATAAAGGGAATTTTATTTATGTGTGAAGATAAATTTGAGGAAGCTGATTTTATGTTTAAAAAGGCATTATCATTAGATATAGAAAATGAGGATACTATATATAATATAGAATACTTAAAAAACTTAAAATAAATTGAAAAATAGGATATTTAGAAAATAAGCATATCAATAATAGTTAATGAAAAATTTAAAAATCTAGTAAAAGATTAAGGATATGGATATGAAAATAATGATACAAAATTTACTAGTACAATGATATTCAAATACAATAAAATGGAATATACTCAATGGTTTTAGTATATAGACAATTTGATTTAAGGGAAACTAATTTTATCATACCTACTTATAATAATAAATGGATAAGGATATCTAAAAATTAAGCAGCAAAAAACAATATAAATGAAAATTATATATATTTTATCTTAATTTTTTTCAAAATTAGACGATAATATGTATGTAATTAAATCAGGCAATATCCTAAAAATGAATTTTTTGCACGTTAAGACAATATTTTAGTAATTTCAATATTTTATTGTTTCTAAGTAATTAACTTAACTTAACATAAAACAACAATATTTATGACAATCAAATTTTATCAAATTATTTTAATGCTTAAAAACCATTTATAGAGTATTTTTGTTAGTCAATAATCCAAAACTTATTTATTTTGATAAAATCTAGTTTTTAGCATTTTTGATTAAACTATATATTATTTTATAATAAAATTTAGAATTTTGCTAAAATGATATAAATTTTGTAAAACTATTTAAATTTCTAACTTAATCTTGTTTGGCGTACTTATTACTCAAAAATAGGATTTTATGCTTCAATGAAAGGGAATAAAATGGAAAATTATAAATTTGTTTTTGATTTAGACTCAACATTAACTAAAGAAGAAATACTTCCTGAGATTTCTAAGTGTATAAATAAATATGAACTTATGCAAAATCTTACAAATGAAACTATGCTAGGAAATTTATCTTTTGAGGAAAGTTTTAAGAAAAGAGTTGATTTATTAAAATGTATTCCTATTTCTAAAGTTAAAAGTATAGTTGCTAAGATTAATCTTAACGAAAAAATTGTAAAGTTTATAAAAGAAAATCCAGATAGATGTACTATTGTAACAAATAATTTAGATCTTTGGATTTGTGATTTAATGAAAGAGCTTTCTCTAGAAAATAAATATTATTCATCTATAGCTCATTCAAATGGCGATTTCATTGATAAAATTAAAATTGTAATAAAAAAAGAAGATATTATAAAAAAAATGAAAAGGCCTATAGTTGCGGTTGGTGATGGTAGTAATGATATAAAAATGATAGAGTGTGCTGATATTGGAATTGGCTTTGGAGGGGTAAGACCTATAGCTCCTGGAATATTGAAAGTATGTGATTATGCATTTTATGAGGAGGAAAGATTATGCCAACTACTAAAACAATTGTTATAAACAGTGCAGGTACAGGAAGTAGACTAGGATTAAATTCAAATAAGTCGTTAATAGATATAGATGGAAAACCGCTAATAATAAGGCAACTAGAATGTCTTGATGATTATGATGATATACGTATTGTAGTAGGATTTCAAGCAGAAAAGTTAATCGAAACTGTATGTTCTTATCGTAAAGATATAATGTTTGTATTTAATCATGATTACTTAAATACTAAAACTGCAGCAAGCTTATCTTTAGGAAAAAAATATTCTAGAGATATTATTATATCACTAGATGGTGATATCCTTTTTTTCAAAGAAGATTTTGATAAATTTGTTAATACAGAGGGCGAAATTATCGGTGTATGTCAACCTTACACTAATAATCCTGTCTATGTTAAAACAAAATTTGTCAATAATGAAGAACTTGCTACAGGCTTTTCAAGACTAGAGGGAGATTATGAGTGGACTGGTCTATTTAAAATATCTTCTAGAAGTTTAAAGTCTGGTATAGATCATGTATATAAAATGATTTCACCCAATTTACCACTTAAGATAGCACATATCGATTTGAGAGAAATTGATACTTTTGAAGAATACAATGATGCTTTAGAATGGTATAGAAATAAAAAGTAAAGGAGCTTCTATATGGATGATGCAACAAGAATTTATGAAAAATATATAGATATAAAAAAAGATAATGTACAAAACTTTTGGAATGAGCGAGCTAAAAAATATGTTCCAGAGAGTCCTTATGCTTCAGTAAAATGTAATGATCAGAATCCTAATTATGCTGACACTTTAGATAAATATGAAAAAGAAATAATAATTCCTAAACTAAATATAATTAGAAATTCAAATATATTGGATATAGGATGTGGTGTAGGGAGATTAGCTGATGATATAGTTCCCATATGTAATTATTATCTTGGAACAGATTTTGCTGAAGATTTAATAGGTATTGCTAAAAAAAGATTTTCCAATGATAACTGTGATTTTCAAGTATGTGATTTTATTAATATCTTACATGATAAAAAAATTAAATCTAAAAAGCCATTTAACATGATTCTGTTGGCAGGAGTCGCAATGTATATCAATGATGATGAATTAAAAATAGCATTGAAAAATTTATTAGAAATATTAGATGAAAAAACAACCATATATATGTCTGGACCTATTGGAATAAAAAAAAGATTAACTTTAAAAGAATTTTATTCCAAAGAATTAAATTCAGAATACAATGTTATATATAGAACTATAGAAGAATATAAAGAGATTCTAAAACCACTATTAGATGAAGGATTTAAAATTATTGAAAGCAAAAGCTTTTTGACAGATATAAGTCAATATTCTGATACAGAAAGGCATTACTTTATACTAAAGAGATAGTTTTAATATAAATAAAATTAAGATTAAGGTGAATCTAATGAACTATAATAAAAAAAATGAAGTTTTAAATCTTATACAAATGCTTATAGAAGGTATTGATTATATAAAAAATAACAATTTAAGTGAATCAATAGTTGATTCATCTCTTGAAGCTGTTAATTATATGAAAAAATATATAAATAACTCTGGAAGAAGTAATAATAGCTTGTTAAATTTAATTGATGAAATTTATGTGAAGATTTTAAGACTCTCTATATATAAAAATATAAAACTTATTGAGGATTGTGAATTTATCATAAATAAATTAAATTATTTATCAAATATAATAGAAAATAGTTTGAATAAAAAGTTGAAAATTGTATTTATGCCTTATAATGCAAAAATGTGGAATAGCTTGGAAAGTATCTGGAAATCTGCAGTTTTAGATAATCAGTGTGATTGCTATGTAGTTCCTATACCATATTATAAATTAATTGATACGCCTGATGGTATGACTCAAATATATACATATGAAGGTAATGATTTTCCTGAAGATGTCCCAATAATACATTATGATGATTTTGATTTATCTAAAGAAAGACCTGATATAATATACGTTCATAATCAATATGATGATTGTAACAATGCTACTATGGTAGATAGTAACTATTTTTCTTATAACTTGAAACAATACACTAACATGCTTGTATATGTTGCTTATGGCATACTTGGAACTTATCCTGTTAGTTTTTACTTAAATTTTTATGAAATGATAGCATCTAGAAACTTTGATAAAGTTGTTGCACAATCCCCAGCATTTGAAATTATAGCAGAATGTAGTGGTATAAACAAGAATCAAATATTAACAATAGGATCTCCGAAATTTGATTCTTTAATTTATAATCTAAAACAAAATAGTATAAATAAAGATTATGAATCTAAATTAAAGGACAAGATTATTTTCTTATGGACAACTAATCTAATGAAAATACCTAATGGTAAAGAGAGTGTAATTGATGAGATTGAAAATGCATTTGATATTATTGAAAATAGTCAAGAGTATGGTCTTATATATAGACCACATCCATTAGAGCTTGAATATGTAAAATCTAAAGCTCCAGAATGTTTTAATAGATATAAAACTTTGTTAGATTCAATATCTACAAAAAATAATATTATTTTAGATGATTCTATATCTTACTATGAATCATTCAACTTATCTCATGCTTTAATAACAGATAGGTCTTCCATATTAATAGAATACATTCAAACAAAGAAACCTATATTAATTTATGATATAAATATGAAACATGAATATTATGATTCAAGAATATTTGATATATTTTCAAATTATGTAGTGGGAGAAGAAGAAATGGATTTAATAAAATTTATGAACTTGGTGAGAAATAATAAGGACTATAAATTAAATCAAAGATTAAACTCTCTAAGTAGTGTATTATCAAATACTGATGGAAGTTGTGGTGAAAAAATACATATTAATATACTAGAATATGTTTTAAATAATCATATTTAATTAAAAACAATTCATAAGTAAGCAAATTTGGGGTTAGAAAATATTAAAAAAAGTTTGGAAATTTTAATACATATAAAAAATGATAAAAAGGCAAATTAATTAAGTTTGACCTTTTTTTATTTATTCTTAAAGAAATTAAATAGAGACTAAAGGAAAATTCTAAGGAAAATAGAGTTTTAAAATTAGGAATAAAACATATATGTAAATATAGATATTCAAGTATATTGATGGAAGATAATGTTATAATAGATAATTTCAATGCAATAGTATAAAAAGGGGAATTTATGATAAATTTAATTTATATTGTAAACTTTTGTATACTATAAATATTATGTGCTATATTAGTTAAATATTATAAATGTAAATATAGTAAGAATATTATAAATATAAATATTAGAGATTAAATTAAAAAATTATATAAAATATATTTAAAAAAATTGTTATTTATTGTATACTTAAAGTAAAACTAAATAGGCAAAACTAGAGAAATCTAGTGACGCAAAGCTATAGGGGCTAAAGTTTGTATATACGAACTATGCTAGCCAGTTGCCAAAAAGAGTCCTAAGTATAATTGTATACATAGGATTAGTCGAAGTGACTGCTTTTTTGGCGGTCATTTTATTGTGGAAAAATTACTTTATTACAGTAGAAAATACATATAATAACATATTTTACCAATTATAACAAAAAATAAAGAAAAACTGTCTGAAAAAGTTGCTATTTTACAAAGAAAGGTAACTTTATGAAGAAAAAATTAAATACATATTAAAATTTTTTTTTATTTTCATTGGAGTTAATCGAACTTAAATTAGATTTCTTACTAAAATGATACATTATTATATTAATGTAATAGAATTGTAATAGATTTAAATGAACAAAGAAGTCATTTTTTGTAATATAGCAACTTCATTTTTTTATTAAATATAGTAAATAAATATATTTTGAGGAGGGATGAGTATGAATACATATGACATTATAAAAATGGGACTAGATGCAACTAATCTGAGAAGTCAAACAATAGCAAATAATATAGCAAATATAAATACTGAAGGTTACAAAAAACATTATGTAACTTTTGAAGAAACATTAAATGATGCCATGCCAAAAATAGAAGAAAAAACAGACAATTCAAAAGGTTTAAGAGTAGATGGCAATAATGTGGATATAGAAGAAGAAAAAGTAAAGCAAGCAATGACAACGTTGCAATATAATGCTTTAATAGGTTTTGCAAATGGCAAAATAGCAATGACCAAATCAATAATAACTGGGAGGTAACTAGAAGATGAGTGTGTTCAGTGGAATGGAGATATCTGCTAGTGGATTAACAGCAGAAAGTTTGAAAATGGATATCATATCATCAAATGTAGCTAATATAAATGCTACAAGAGGTCCAAATGGAGAAGCATATAGGAGAAAAATTGTTTCCTTTGAAGAAAACTATGATAATAAATTAGGTATGTTAGGAGTAAAAGTTACATCTGTTGAAGATGACAAATCACCTCTTAAAGAAGTATATGACCCATCTCATCCAGATGCGAAACCAAATGGATATGTAGAATATCCAAATGTAAATATATTGGTTGAAATGACAGATTTAATAACAGCTTCAAGAGCATATGATTCTAACATAGACACACTGAATGCTCAAAAATCTATGATATCGAAAGCTTTGGAAATAGGAAAGTAGGGATAAATTATGCCAATTACACAAATCAACAATTTAATGCAAGGTGCAAAGTTAGATAATTTGATTGGAGAAACAAAACCATTAAACCTTAATAATAAAGAAGAAAAAAAGAATTTCGAAGATGTAATAATAGATACTATAGACAAAGTTAATTTTCAACAAGTGACAGCGGATAATATGAAAGAAAAATTTATAAAAGGCGAAGATGTTTCTATGCATGAAGTTATGTTAAAAGGTCAAGAAGCACAACTATCTATGCAATATCTGATAGAAGTCAGAAACAAGATTCATGATGCATATCAAGAAATGAATAAAGTACAAATTTAGCCTTTTGAACAGGAGTAATAATCAATGATAGCCAGTTTTAAAAATAAGATTAAGGAGCAAGTTGCTAAATCTAGGACAAAAATAGGTTCTTTAAAAAAAGGAACTAAGATAGCATTAGGTATAGGGATTGTTGCTATATGTTTAGCGCTAGTATTTACAGCAATATCTGCAAGTAAAAATAAGTATGCAGTCTTATTTTCAGAACTAGATGTTCAAGATGCTGCAGATATATCAGCAGAATTAGAGTCTAGAAAGATAGATACTAAGGTAAAGGGAAGTACAATTTATGTTCCTAGAACAGAAGTCGATAAGTTGAGGCTGGAGCTAGCTCCAAGTCTTACAGGTGGTTCTAAAGGATTTGCATTAATGGATGATAGTTCGTCTATAGGACTTACTGATGAGGAGTTTCAAATTAAGAAGCAACGAATCATACAAGGTGAAATAGAAAAAACAATCAAGAGTTTTCCACAAGTGGAAGATACTAGAGTACATATAACATTTGGAGAGTCATCAGTGTTTGAGAAAGAAGCAGTTCCAGGAAGTGCAGCAGTTTACTTAATGTTAAAGCCAGGAACAACTTTAGAAAAAAATCAAATAAAATCTGTTATGGCACTTGTATCAGGAAGTGTTACAAATATACCAGAGAAAAATGTTCAAGTTATTGATAATAAGATGAATCTATTATCAGAAGGTATCTTAGATGATGAAGAAGTTGATGAAAATAATCAACCTATAAATGGTGGTATTAGTGTTGATAAAAATAAGGCATCTGAACAAGCATTGAATAAACAATTAGAAAAGTCTATTTTGGAAATGCTAGAGCCAATATTTGGTACAGGAAAAGTAAAAGCTACAGTAAATGCAGATTTAAGTTTTGATACAGCTGAAAAAACTGAAATAAAAATTGACCCTGATAAAGTTGCAATAAAAGAAACAAGGTCAAAAAATTCATCTAAATCTGCCACAAATAATGTCCAAGGCGTAGATGCTAATATGAATAATCAAGGAAATAAAAATGGCACTAACACAGAAGATAGTTTGGATGAGAGTTTTGAATATGAGACAGGTAAGATTGAAACTCATACTATAATTGCACCAGGAGAACTTAGAAGATTGACAGCTTCTGTCGCTATAGACGGAAAAATAGCTAAAGGAGTTCAAGCTGATGTGGAAGATATAGTTAATAATGCTATAGGCATGGATGGAGCAAGGGGAGATACTCTTAGTGTTGTTTCAATGGTCTTTGACCCTAAAGGAAAGGCTGAAGCTAAACAAGAACTGGAAGAGATTAAAAAAGAAGGCTTCAAAACTAATATAATAAAGGCAGTTATTGGAGTAGTGGCAGTTATTGCAGTAGGTGCTATTGGATACTTAATATATAAGAAGAGAAGTGAACAAGAAGATATGGATTATGAGGATGAAGTTTATAGTGCTAATTCTAGTACTGTTGATAAGAAAGATAATCCTCTATTAGGGGATGACCCAGAATTGACATTAGAAGAAGCTGTTAAAATGTATGCAGAAGAAAAACCAGACCAAGTAACAGAAATAATAAAGACTTGGTTAAATGAGTAAGGGGGATAGAATGTGTCCACAGAAATTACGAATGTTAGTGCATTTGACTTAAGTGATATAAGTGAAAATGAGAAGAGTGAGAAAGTAGAAGGTGAGGGTCTAAAAAAAGCTGCTGTACTTTTAATGACATTAGGACCAACTGTGTCTAGTGATATAATAAAAAGTCTTCCAGATAAACAGGTTCAAAAAATAGGTTTGGAAATTGCAAATATTTCTTCAATAGCTTCAAAAGAAAGAAGAGAAATATTAAAAGAGTTTGTAGAAATAAATAAAGCAAAAGATTATGTTATAGAAGGTGGGTTGGAATATGCAAGAGAACTGCTAAGTAATGCCTTGGGAAATTCTAAAGCAAATAAATTACTTGAAGGTATATCAATAGATACAAGTACAAAGCCTTTTAAACATATTATAAAATTGGATACAAAGAAAATATTAGAAATACTTAGAAATGAAAGTGCGCAGACTGTAGCTATTTTACTTGCACATATGGACCCACAAGATGGCGCAGAAATTTTAGCTCACTTAGATTTTGATTTACAAAATGAGGTAGCTATGAGAATAAGTTCAATGGGTTCAATATCTCCAGAAGTTATAAAAGTAATTGAAAGTTCATTAGAAGATAAATTACATTCAATAAGTGGTGATGATTTTAAAGATTATGGTGGAATAGCTACATTAGTTCAAATATTACTTAATTCTGATAGAAAAACAGAAAAGAATATTTTGAATACTGTTGAAGAAAAAGACCCAGCTTTAGCAGCCCAAATTAAATCTCATATATTTGTATTTGAAGATATTGTAAAACTAGATGATATGAGCATACAAAAAGTACTAAAAGAAGTAACTATGAAAGATTTAGTTTATGCTTTAAAAGGTGTGGATGATGAAATTTCAGATGCTATATATAGAAATCAATCTTCTAGAGCAGCAGAAGCGCTTAAAGAAGAAATGGAGATGGTTGGTGTAATAAAAGTTGCACAAGTTGAAGGTGCTCAGCAAAAAATAGTAAATAGCGTAAGAAAACTTGAAAGAGAAGGTGCTATAACTATTGTAAGGAATTTTGGTGATGACTTTGTCGAATAACAAAATTATTAAAAGTGAAAAAGCATCATATAAAGGAATTCTAGATTTATCTATAATAGACAAAGCTAGACTGGGAGAAACAAATATAAACGAAGAGAATGATTGTAGATTTAGGGATGAAGTAATAAAAGAAGCTATAGAGTCTGCTGAGATAAAAAAGAATAAAATATTAGAAGAAGCAAAAACAAATGCACAAAATATAGAAAAACAAGCTTATGAAAAAGGATATAGCCAAGGTCAAAAAAATGGATATGAGGATGGATATAGAGAATCCTACGATGAATATATCCAAAAAGCTAAAGGTGAAGCAGATTTTATAAGAAATCAGGCAGATTTAATTCTATTACAAGCTAATGAGAAAATGACTGAGTACATAAAGGAAAAAAACAAAGAAATTATAAGACTTGCTATCAATATGGCTAGCTCTGTTTTAAAAAAGCATTTTGAAGATGAAGAGTCTATGAGTGACTTGTTAAAGCAAATTATTCAAGATTACGAAGGAAGTAGTTCATTCATAGTAAGATGTAATTCTTTCTATAAGGATAATATAGAGAAAGAGTTTGAACTATTCAAAGAAGAGACATCATTAAAATCAAGTGTATTTGTTATTGCAGATGACAGTATAGATAAAGGAAATGCTATTATACAAAAGGAAAATGGGAGAATAATAGTTGGTGTTGATTGTGCTATGGAAAAACTAAAAGAAGAATTGCTTGGTGAATAAAGTATGTATAGAACTGATATATCTATAGATTTTGACAAAATAAATAAGAAAATAGAAAATTTAGAGCTTACTATATCAGAAGGCAGAGTTAAGAAGATAATAGGGCTTACTGTAGAAGTTGAAGGGATAAAAGCTTTTGTTGGAGAGTTATGTGTTATATACAATCAAGTCAACAAACCAGTTAATTGTGAAGTAGTAGGCTTTAAAGACAAAGAAGTAATTTTAATGGCATTAGGAGAGCTAACATTAATATCACCTGGTTGTAAAGTTATTTCTAAGGGTATACCTCTAAGTGTTATGTGTAGTGATAATTTACTAGGTAAAGTACTTGATGGTCTTGGAAATCCTATAGATAATTCAGAAGTCGTTCTAGGAGATAGATATAACTTGAATAATGAACCTCCTGACCCAATGAAGAGAAAAAAGATACGAAATATAATGGAGACTGGCGTAAGAGCAATAGATGCATTTACTACTTGTGGTGAAGGGCAGAGAATAGGAATATTTGCAGGTAGTGGAGTAGGTAAGAGTACAACTCTAGGTATGATTGCTAGAAATGCAAAAGCAGATGTAAATGTAATTGCCCTTGTTGGAGAAAGAGGAAGAGAAGTCCTAGATTTTATTGATAAAGATTTAGGAGAGGATGGGATGAAAAAATCTGTTGTTGTATGTGCGACATCAGATAAAGCTCCTCTTGTCAGACTTAAAGGTGCTCTTACTGCTACTGCAATAGCTGAGTATTTTAGAGACCAGGGAAAAAAAGTAATACTTATGATGGACTCAGTAACTAGATTTGCTATGGCACAAAGGGAAGTAGGAATAGCAATAGGAGAGCCACCAGCTCAAAAAGGGTATACACCATCTGTATTTGCTATTTTACCAAAACTTATGGAGAGAACAGGTACATCAGATAAAGGTTCTATCACTGCATTTTATACAGTATTAGTTGATGGAGATGATTTTAATGAGCCAATAGCAGATACAACAAGGGGGATACTTGATGGTCATATAGTTTTATCTAGAGATTTGGCAAATAAGAATCACTATCCTTCTATAGATGTTTTGAACAGTTTAAGTAGACTTATGAATGAGATTGCTTCAAAAGAAGATATAAAAGTAGCATCATTTGCAAGAGATATGCTATCTGAATATAGAGAGGCAGAAGACTTGATAAATATAGGTGCATATGCTTCAGGTACCAATAAAAAAATAGATGAGGCAATTTATTATCATGAGCATATTATTAATTTTTTAAAACAAGGAATAAATGAAAAGAGTTCTTTTGATGAAACTGTGAGTAGCCTGAAAAGAATCTTTGAATAAACAATTTAAAAAAATATTTGAATAGGTTGTGATGAAATTGGATAAAAACTTTAAGTTTAGATTACAGAAAGTCTTAGACTTAAAAATGAAAGATGAAGAAAAGATAAAAATGGAATTTGCTAAAATTCAACAAAGAAAAATAGATATAGAGAATAACTTGGAAAACTTAGAAAGTAATTATAATAAGTATTCTATAAGTAAAGATAACGATAGTATTCAAAACCAAAAGATAACTATTAATTATTTGTTAGCTCTAAATAACTCTATAATGGATTTATCAGAAGAATTAGATAGGTCAACAAATGAACTTGAAAAAGCTAGAAAACAGCTTATAGACAAGCAAATAGAAAGAAAATCATTAGAAAAACTTAAAGAAAAAAAGTATGGTCAGTATTATAGAGAGGAAAACCTGAAGGAACAAAAAACTAATGATGAATTTGCAAGTATGAGTTACTTGAGAAATAGACAAGTTCTATAAGAATAGTAGGAAGTGAGGATATTATTGTATGAAGATACAAGCAGATTCTTATAATATTATTAAAGATATTGGGAATAAAAAAAGCTCATCTAAGGATAAAGATATAAAAAATAATAAGTTTGAAGATAATTTATATAAGGCGACAGACAATAAAACAATTAAAGATAGAAAAGAAACAAGTAATCAGAATGTTAGCTCAGATAAATCAGAGAAGAGTGATAATGAATGTCATTTTGAAAATAAAAGTAGTCATTTAGAAGAAGAAAATACATATGAAAAAGATTACAGTAAGATTAATGAGATTTTACAACAATTGATAAATCTATTAAAAAATAATGATAAGAAAGACAAAGATATAAACTCTATACTAAATGATATAGAAAAGTTAAATGTATCAGATGAATTTAAGCAAGAACTTAAACTTAATAAAAATATGTTGAATAAGATTGTAAATCAAAATGTAGAGTTAAATAAGGATAATACAAATAAATCTGATGATGTGCAAAATTTAGATATTATGAAGTTAAGAGAGCTTTTAGACAATAATACTAATGGAGACTTTGAAGTGATTAGTAAAACTACAGAGGAAGATACTAAAAGCGTAGATTTATACAATTTTAATAGTAATAGAATGGACAAGCTTAATTCAAATAAGCAAAGAGAAGAGAGTTCTGATATTTTAGAAAAACTAGCAGGGGCTAATGGAAATAAGAGCGGAAACTTTAGCCAAGTAATAAATAAAAGTATGGATGTAAACAAAACTAAAAATGACAATGTTAATTTAAAACATATAGAATCAAATGTCATGGATGATTCGATTAAGGCTATTAAACATATGAAAACAAATGATATACAAGAGCTAACAATTAAATTAAGACCAAAAGAGTTGGGAGACATGAATATACAATTACTAAAAGATAGTGAGAGTATGAAAGCTGTTGTGACTGTTTTTAATAAAGATGTGTTTGACTCTATAAATAAAAATATCACAGATTTAAAGCAACATCTTGAACTTACAAATGTAAACATAAAAGATGTATCTGTGCAAATGCATAGTGACAATAGAAATACATCAGATACTTTTGATAAGGCATTTGAACAACAGAATAGACAAAATAACCAAGAAAATATGAATAAACAAGGCACAAATAGTAAACATAACAATGTAATCATAGAAGATGAGATTAAAGAAAATATTATTGATGATGATAGAGTAGATTTATTAGCTTAATAAGGGGGAAGTATTGTATGTACGGAGTAGCAGCAGCTTTAGCAAGTGCTCAAGGAAACTATAGGTCAAATAACTTAAACCAGCTTGAAAAAAATATTAATGATATTGCAAATAAACAAGTTAGAAGTAAAGGAAATCAGACAGTAACAGATAATGGAACTCCAATTATAGGACAGGGAGACGATGCTGATAAAGATTTATTTATGAAAATACTTGTAGCACAAATGGGTAATCAAGACCCAATGAATCCACAAGACCCAACAGAGTATGTATCACAATTAGCTCAGTTTGCAACTTTAGAAAAGATGTCTGCTATGAATGATAAGTTAGATGTACTTTTAGCTTTAAGCAACTCTACTCTAATAAATTCTGCATTAAGCATGGCAACATCATTAATTGGTAAACAAGTAGAGGTATCTGGAGAAGAAAAAGAAGATGAAAATATTGTAGGTGTAGTAAAGTCCACATATATAAAAGATGGAGAGGTACACTTAGAGCTGAAAGTAGAAGGCAGTGATAAAACTGTAGATGTTAAATATGAAAAATTACTTAAAATAGGAGAAGTAGATACAAATTCAGATGAAGAAGAAAATTCTCCAGAATCAGGTGAAGAAGAAAGTTCTCCAGAAGAAATATAATATTAAATTAGAAAAGAGGTATATTCATGATAAAAGCAATGTATTCAGGTGTAAGTGGAATGAAAGCAAATCAAACAAAGCTAGATGTAATAGGTAACAATGTAGCAAATGCAGGGACTACTTCTTTTAAGAAAAGTTCTGCTAGAATAACAGATTCATTTTATCAAACTGTATTATATGCAAGTGCTCCAACAGCTGCATTAGGAGGAACAAACTTAGGTCAAGTAGGTGTAGGTAGTAAGATATCAAGTATAAATAAAGATATGACGCAAGGAAATGTACAGCCAACTAATAGACCATCGGATTTAATGATAGATGGAGATGGATATCTTCCAGTAGTAAGGCAAGGTACAGTTATGTATACAAGAGATGGCTCTTTTAACTTAGATACAGGATTTAAAGCAGCAGCTGGACCTTTAAAAGATGTCAAAGGTGGAAGACTTGTAAATGGTGATGGGTATATGTTACAAGGTATGATTTATGAGGGAGAATATAAAGCAGATACAGGAGAATTTGTTAAAAAAGGTGATGCCAAAGGAAAAGAACCTATTGTAATACCTCTTCAAAGTATAAGTCCTAAAGATGGAACAGTCCAAAATGTATTAGAGTATAACATATCAAAGGATGGGACAATAGAATTTTTATTGAGTGATGGTCAAAGAACTCAGTTTGTGTATAATAATATTCCTGATGATGCTAAGGTAGGAGATACACCTGCTGGAATCGATAAATTAAAGGGAACTATTCAAAAAGTACAAACATATGCATTCCAAAATCCAGCAGGACTAGATGCAGAGGGAGGAAACTTATTCAAACCATCAGCAAACTCAGGAGACCCACAAATAGCAGGAGCTACAGGAACAATAATACAAGGAGCAATAGAAGCTTCCAATGTAGACATAGCAGAAGAATTTACAGAAATGATAATAGCAAGTAGGTCTTTCCAAGCAAACAGCAAAATAATATCAACATCAGATGAAATCCTACAAGAGATAATAAGTCTTAAGAGATAGTAGGTACATATTATGATAAGAGTAACAGATTTAAATGGAAGAAGTTACATATTAAACTCAGACCTTATAGTAAGAATCGACTCTGTGCCAGAGAGCAGGATTTTACTTACAACAGGAGAAAAAAACCTTGTAAAAGAGTCAGTAGATGAGATAGTAGATAAAGTAATAAAATATAAAAGGAAAATAAATGTAGGTTATATTAGGAGCGAAAAATAATGAAAAAAACAGATTCACTGACATTTATTGGACTAATATTATCTACAGTATTAGTTTTATTTGGAGCTGTAAAAGGAAGTAGTTCAGGATTAAAAAGTTTCTTTGATTTTGCATCAATACTAATCACAGTATTTGGGTCGTTTGGAGCGTTAATGATTACATTTACTTTTGAGGATATGAAACTTATAAAGAATGCATTACAATACTCATTTAAGACAACGAGTGTATCAAAATTAGATTTATTAAATCAATTTAAAGCACTTTCTAAAAAGGCTAGAAAAGAAGGGCTTCTATCAATAGAAAGTGATGTAATGAAAATACAAGACCCATTCATGAGAAAAGGATTAGAGTTATGTATTGATGGTCTGGAAGTAAATGAGATAAGGTCTATATTAGAATTAGAGATAGATTCTATTGAAGATACAAATAATAGGTATTCTAAGATATTTAAAACTTGGGGTACTTTTGCACCCGCTTTTGGGATGTTGGGGACATTAATAGGTCTTATACAAATGCTATCTGACCTTACATCTCCAGACTTAATAGCATCTGGTATGGGAAAGGCATTAATCACAACATTCTATGGTTCTTTACTTGCTAATATCGCTTTAAATCCAATTGCATATAATATAGATGAAAAAACAGAAAAAGAAGTTTATATGAAAGAAATGATGCTAGAAGGAATAATAAGTATACAATCTGGTGAAAGCAGTATAGTGGTTGAAGAACGCTTAGCAACATACCTTTCAAGAAGTGAGAAATTACAGTTTACAAAAACCAATAAAAATACAGAAAGAGCAATGAGTAATGGGGCGTAAAAAAAATAAGAAGAAGGATGATATAAATCCAGATGCATGGCTAGCTACTTATGCTGATACAATAACACTGATTCTTACGTTTTTTGTATTATTGTATGCTACATCAGTTGTGGATATGGAAAAATTCAAAAATATATCAAATGCATTAAAAGGTCAGTTTTCTGGAATAAGTATGTTTAGTACAGGTTCAAGCACAAGTGATAAATCACCAATAGATAGTACTTTAGTGGATAAAAGTGATAAGTCAAATTTAGAGCAAGATTTAAAAGATAAGGTTAATAATTCTAACTTACAAAATAGCGTAACAGTTAAAGATGATAGTAGAGGAATTTTACTAGAGTTAGATGATTCAATACTATTTGACTCTGGGATTTCGGATTTAAAAGTTAATAGTAAAGCTACTCTCAATAAAGTATATGACATGATAAAAATGATGAAAAATAAGATAGTTATAGAAGGTCATACTGATAATGTACCTGTAAAATCAAGTACACATGAATCCAATTGGGATTTATCTTCTAGTAGAGCAGTAAGTGTTGTAAGATACTTTGTAGAAGAAAAGGGAATGGACCCTAAATTGTTTTCAGCAACAGGATGTGGAGAATATCAGCCTTTGGTTTCAAATGAAACAGCAAAAGGAAGAGCTGAGAATAGAAGAGTTAACATACTTATAACTATCGACTAGGAGGAAGAGATTTGTTCAAAAATAAAAAAATTTTTCTAATTATTTTGATACTAATTATTTTCTCAGCAGGAGCAGGATTTTTTATATTAGGTAAAGGCGGAAATAAACAAATTAATAAGATTATAGGTTCGTTTATTCCAACAGGAACAGATAAAGATGAAATAAAGACAGAAAATCTTGATTTAGAAGAAATGGTATTGAAACTAGCTGATGAAGGTGTAAGGTATCTAAAAGTATCAATAACTGTATCTTATGATTCTTCATATAAAGATATAGAAAAAAGTACACCTTTAATTAGAGATAATATCATAAATTGTCTTATGGCAAAAAGAGCAGATGATTTTGCCGCTGAGAATTTAAATAACATGAAAGAAGAAATAAAAAATACACTAAATACAAACCTAGGTGGGAATGTAATTCAAAATATATATTTTACAAATATAGTAGTGCAATAAAGGATGGTAAGACATGATACTTTATTTATTAAAGATATTAATATGTATTCCAATAATTTTAATATTGATAGTCTTATCTTTAAAAATTAGCCAAGGAAGTTTATTAAAAAAATACAATGATAAATATGTAAAAATATTAGACATTGTAAGTATAAGTAAAAACAATAGCATAATAATTTTGAAGATAGGTGAAGAAGGATGCATTGTTGCATCTTCTTCGTCTAGTATGAATAAGATAAAAGATTTGACCAAGGAAGAAATATCAAAAATAGAAGATGATATTAAAGAAAGAAATTTTAAAATCCAAGATTTTAAAATGGAAAGAATCAAAACAAAATATGATTTCAGTAAATATATTGGAAAATTTACAAAAAAGGAAGATAAGTAAATGGAACTATTATCAAAATTACCTTTGGCTGATGTACCATATACAAGTTCAATGCAATTGTTTTTATTTTTAACTGCATTAATGTTTTTACCATTTGTAATGTTTATGATGACAAGCTTTGTCAGAATAGTTATAAGTCTATCATTTCTAAAATCAGCATTAGGAGCACAACAGGCAATACCAAGTCAAATCTTGGTAGGGCTTGCAATAGTATTGACAATATTTATAATGAGACCAGTATTAAATGAAATAAACGAAAAGGCATTACAACCATATATTAAAGAAGAAATTACTATGGAAAAAGCTATGAAGGAAGCAGAAGGACCTATTAAAGAGTTTTTATTGAAGCAAACTAGACAAACAGATTTAGATTTATTTGTAGAACAAGCTGGTTTAAAAGAAAAAAAATTAACTCGTGAAAATATACCATTATCTGTTGTAGTTCCAGCATTTGCTATAAGTGAATTAAAAACTGCTTTTCAAATAGGTTTTTTAATATACATACCATTTTTGATAATAGACCTTGTTGTTGCAAGTGTTCTAATGTCTATGGGGATGTTCATGTTGCCTCCAGTTATGATATCATTACCATTTAAGTTACTATTATTTGTAATGGTGGACGGATGGAACTTGATAGTAAAAACATTGATATTGGGATTTGGATAGGAGAAAAATAGTATGAGTGAATTTATGATAATGAGTGTTCTTAAAAATGGAATGTTTACAGGAGCTATGATTGCAGCTCCAGTACTAATTGTTTCTCTTATAGTTGGACTTTTAATAAGTGTGTTTCAAGCTACAACTCAAATCCAGGAGCAAACATTGACTTTTGTACCAAAACTGATAGCAATTCTTTTAGTAGTAGCTATTGGTGGAAGCTGGATGTTACATACTGTTATTAGTTTTACTTCTGAGATATTTAATATGATATCTCTTATAACTAAGTAGGTAGGGTACATATGATTTTTGTATTTATTAGAATAGTAGCTTTTTTTGGGACGCTGAGGATACTATTTCCAGCTGGTACACCTGCTTTATTTAAGTCACTCTTTGCAATCATTATATCAATACTGATTTCAAGTACTATGCAGATTGAATATGCAGCTAATATAGATAATATTATAATGTTTACGTTATATGGAATAAATGAAACCATAACAGGCATTATACTTGGATATATAACGAATCTGTGTTTTTATAGTATCAGGATGGCTGGTTCTATGATGGACCAACAGATGGGATTGTCAATGATTAATATGTTTGACCCAAACTCAATGACTCAGACAACTTTAATTGATAATCTTATGAACTGGACAGCGATAATGATATTTTTTAGCATGGATGGACATCATATTTTAATTCGAGGTATAAGGTATAGTTTTGAGTTAATTCCAATAGGAAAATCATTTGTAGATAATAATATAGACTATATAATAAACATATTTGTACAGTGCTTTATAACTGGATTCAAAATAGCAATACCTATCGTGCTTTGTCTGCTTATGGCAGATTTTATCTTAGGACTTATATCAAGAAGTGTTCCCCAACTGAATGTAATGATAGTTGGTATGCCATTAAAAATATTGGTTGGTATAGCCTTATTTATCATATCAATACCTTTAATCGTTAGCCAGATAAGTCATCTACTGAGTCAAATACCAAAGATGTATGAGGGAACCTTTGCTCTGGCTCCTATGTTTTTTATGGGTTCAACGGATAAGACCGAAGAAGCTACTCCAAAGAAAAAGGGTGAACAAAGAAAAAAGGGTAATATAGCAAAAAGTAGAGAATTACCAGTTGCAATGACTCTACTTGCATTCACTTTATTAGTTCCTACATTATTTTCATATGTAGTGGATACACTTAAATCTTCACTTAATTATTTTTTAAACGTGAATTTTTATATGAATATAAATTATTCAAACCTAGAAAAATTAGTTATTGTAGGATTAATGGATTTTTTTAAGATATTTTTGCCAATAGCCATTCCTTTCTTAGTTTTAGGTATAGTAGCTAACCTATTTCAAGTAGGAATCCTGTTTACTGGGGAAACTTTGAAACCAAATTTATCAAAATTAAATCCTATTAGTGGATTTAAAAATATGTTTTCTATGAGGAGCTTATCAACTTTAATAAAAGATACAGCAATAATATCTGTATTAGCTTATATAGGGTATACATTTTTTCAAGATAATTACTTAGATATATTAAAGCTAGGTAACATATATCTACCTAGTTTAATGTATACAGTTAAAGATTTAGTATATTCCATATTGAGTAAAATTTGTATAGCTATGATAGCTATAGCAGTTGCAGACTACTTTTATCAAAGATACAGTCATAAAAAGCAACTGAGAATGACAAAACAAGAAGTTAAAGATGAATATAAAAATGCAGAGGGAGACCCAGAAATAAAAGCTAAGATAAAACAAAAGCAAAGGCAAATTTCATCCCAAAGGACTATGCAAGCAGTCCCAAATGCCACTGTGATAGTAACTAATCCGACCCACTTATCTATAGCAGTAAGGTATGAAAAAGGGAAGGACCAAGCTCCAGTAGTAGTGGCAAAAGGTGCAGACTATTTGGCCTTTAAAATAAGAGAAATAGCAAAGGGAAATGACATCCCTATAATAGAGAATAAACCTATAGCTAGGTTGTTATATAAGCAAGTAGAAATAGACCAAGAAATTCCAGAGGACATGTATCAAGCTTTTGCAGAAATATTAGTAGCAGTATATAAAATCAAAAACAGATACAAAATCCCAAAAAGGTAGGATAAGTAATGAATAAGTTTAATCTAAAGGAAAATATGGATGTAATAGTGGCTTTTGGTGTTGTAGGAATTGTTCTTATGATGATAGTGCCATTACCTACATTTATATTAGATATTTTACTGGCAATTAACATAAGTTTATCTGTGCTAATTTTATTAATGACATTATTTACAACAAATGTACTTGATTTATCTATATTTCCAACAGTGTTACTTGTGACAACACTATTTAGATTAGGATTAAATCTTTCATCAACTAGATTGATTCTAACTCAAGGATATGCAGGTGAAGTTATAGAGGCATTTGGAAGTTTTGTTGTAGGTGGAAATTACGTAGTAGGAATAATTATATTCCTAATCATATTAATTGTTCAATTTGTTGTTATAACTAATGGTTCTGGAAGAGTATCTGAAGTAACAGCTAGATTTACGTTAGATGCCATGCCAGGTAAGCAGATGAGTATAGATGCAGATTTAAATGCAGGTGTTATAGATGATAAAACTGCTAGAAAAAGAAGAAAAGAACTTCAACAAGAAGCTGACTTTTATGGTTCTATGGATGGTGCCAATAAGTTTGTAAAAGGAGATGCTATAGCAGGTCTTATAGTAACAGCAATAAATATTATAGGCGGAATTGTAATAGGAGCTGTAATGCTGAATATGACTCTTATGGGTGCAGCACAAACATATGTAAGGCTTACCATAGGGGATGGTCTTGTAAGTCAGATACCAGCTCTATTAATATCTACATCAGCAGGTATAATTGTAACAAGAGCTTCTACTGATGAAAATTTTGGTGGACTAGTAAGTAGACAATTAACAGCAATACCAAAGGCAATAATGATGACTGGGTGTGTTTTAATTGTACTTGGTATGATGCCTGGACTACCTAAGCCAGCATTCTTTTCACTGGGGATAGGTGCAATAGCAGCAGGTTATTTTTTAGGAAGAGAAAAGAAAGATACTTTAGAAGATTTAGAGCTTGAAAAACCTGATATGGTAAATCCAGACAAAAACGAAGTAGAAGATGTTACAAACTTAATAAATGTAGAAGCTATAGAAGTAGAAATTGGGTATGGTCTAATATCCTTGGCTGATGAATCAGCAGGAGGAGATTTACTTCAGAGAATAGCATCAATAAGAAGACAGTGTGCTATAGATATGGGTATAGTTGTACAACCCATAAGAATAAGAGATAATTTACAATTAAATCCAAACCAGTACAATATAAAGATAAAAGGCAATGTAGTTGGCGGATATGAGATAATGCCTAATATGGTTTTATGTATGGACCCTATGAATCAAGGCTTTAATATATTTGGAATAAAGACAATTGAGCCTACTTTTGGAATAGAAGCGCTTTGGATAGAAAGTGACAAAGTAGAAGATGCAGAATTAAAAGGTTATACAGTGGTAGATTCATCTACAATACTTATAACTCACTTACTAGATATAATAAAATCCAATGCGCATGAATTATTGGGAAGACAAGAAGTTAAGACTATTATAGATGCAGCAAGAGAAAATTATAGTGCTGTGGTTGACGAGTTAATACCAGATTTAATGACGCTTGGTGAAGTTCAAAAAGTACTTAAAAATCTGCTAAGAGAAAAAGTAAATATAAAGGACCGTGTTACAATACTTGAAACACTTGCAGACCAGTCTAGAAATACTAAAGATATAGAGCTTCTTACTGAATACGTGAGAATAGCTTTAGCTAGAAGTATTTGTACAAATTTGGTCGATGAAGAGAAGTCAATTGTAGTGTCTACATTGTCCCCAGAAACAGAGGAACTAGTATCTAATAATTTACAAAGGTCTGTAAATGGAACTTATCCAGCTGTTGACCCGGAAAACACAAATAAAATATTTGAAAGTATACAAGGTATAATGAGTAATGTATATTTCAATCATAATATACCAGTAATAGTAGTATCACCAAAGATAAGAGCACCATTTAGAAAGTTAGTTGAGCTTGTATATCCTAATTTGACTGTATTATCATTAAACGAAATACCTAACGATGTTAAAATCAAAGCAGAAGGTGTGGTGAGCATATATGATGACGAAAAAGTATACAGCTGATACAATTCAAGATGCTATGAATCTAGCCAAAATGGAATTAGGTGACAATATTACATTAATAGATAAAAGAGAAGTAAGAAAATCTGGCATACGAGGTATTTTTTCAAAGAAAGATATTGAATTAACTGTTGGATGGGAAAAGAGAGATAATATAGAACAAAAAGATTTAAAACGAGAGATAGAACAATTAAAGTCAATTATAAGCAACATGGGATTTGATAATAAAAATGATAATGATATAGATAAAATATGTAAGAACTTACTAAATTTAGAGTTAAACGAAGAAATCGTAGAATTTATAAGAGCTGATTTACAAGAAATGAAGTTTAATGGAGTTGATACAAGTAAAAATTTAGTAGAGAGTTTAAAGAAAAAGATTAAAATAGAAAATCAAACAATAAATGGAAAAATTGCTCTAGTTGGGCCTCCAGGAGTAGGTAAAACAACTACAATAGCAAAGTTAGCTGCTAAATTAGTCTTTGAAGAAAATAAAAAAGTAGGTGTAATAACTATAGATACCTATAGAATTGGTGCTGTAGAGCAGTTAAAAATATATACTGACATAATGAATATACCTTTTAAAGGGGTAATAAGCTCTGATGAGATGGAATTGGCACTTGATGAAATGAAAGATTGTGATGTTGTATTAATAGATACTACAGGTAGAGGATATAAAAATTCTATGCAAATACTAGAAATCAAGAATCTTATAGATAAAGCTGAAACCGATAATATACATTTAGTTTTGAATTGTACGACAAGAGAAACTGATACAAAAGCGATTATAGATTCGTATAGAAATGTGAACTTTAAAAGCTTAATAATTACAAAATTAGATGAAACAATTACATATGGCTCATTATTTAACATAATGAATTATGCACAAAAACCAATATCATATATTACAACAGGACAAAATGTTCCTGATGATATTATAAAACCTAATGAAGATAAGATTATAAGATTGTTATTAGGAGTTGAAAGTATATGATGGACCAAGCTCAAATTTTAAGAAAAATTGCAATAGAAAAAAAAGGAATGGATGAATTTATTACAGAGAATAGAAATACACCTAAGATAATTACAATAGCTTCTGGTAAAGGTGGAGTTGGAAAGAGTAATTTAGCTACAAATTTGTCTATATGCTTGACTAAACTTAATAAAAAAGTTCTTATATTAGATGCAGATATAGGAATGTCTAATATAGATATAATAATGGGTGTAAATGTAAAAGGAACCATAATTGATGTAATTAATGGTGAAAAAAATATAGAAGACATAATTTCACAAACTAAATATGGTGTAAACATAATCTCTGGAGGCTCTGCTCTTAATCATATAGAAGACTTCACAGAAGCTCAAAGAAATAAGTTTATACATAGTATAGAGCAGATTCATGATGTTGATTTTATAATAATTGACACAGGAGCTGGTATGAGTAAAAGTCTATTGTCATTCATATATTGTAGTACTGAATTTTTCTTAATAACAACACCAGAACCTACATCATTGACTGATGCATACAGTTTATTAAAAGCCATAAGCAACTTTGGTATAAAGAGAAGTGCAAACATAATAATCAATAGAGTGGTTAATTTAGAAGAGGCAAAATCTACATATAACAGAATAAATATGGTTGTAGATAAATTTTTAAATCTTAATTTAGAATTGTATGGATATATAATGGAGGATAAAAAAGTGAGTGTATGTGTAAAAAAACAGATACCATTTATTTTAGAATATCCTACAAGTATTGCATCAAAATGCATTATATCTATAGCCAAGAGAATGGTAAGTCAATCAAAATATGAGACAAAAGAAGAGATTATTGATAACAAAGGTTTACTAAGAAAAATGTTTAGTATATTTAAAAGCTAAGGAGGCGTAATTTAATGAATAGAGAAGAATTAATAAAAGAGAATATGCCTCTTGTAAAGAGTATAGCAAGAAAGTTTTTTATACCAGGGAAAGGCTTTGAATATCAAGATTTAGTAAATAGTGGAGTCATAGGATTGATTGATGCAATAAATAAATTTGATGTTGAAAAAGGAGCAAAGTTCTCTAGTTACTCCTATATAAAGATAAAATCTGCTATATTAGATGAAATCAGAAACCAAAGTCCAATTTCTAAACATAACTTAACAAAAGTAAATAAGTATAATAGAGTAATAGAAAAATTACAAGCAGAATTATTAAGAGAACCGACTTCACATGAAATTGCAAAAGAATTAAATATTTCAGAAAAGGAACTCAATGATATTGAGAGTAATATAGACATGTTAAATATTGTGTCATTAAACCATGTAATTTTTGAAGATACAAATGAAACTATACAAGATGTAATAAGTTATAGGGAGGAACATACTCCAGCAAATATAATAGAAGAAGAAGAAAAGTTAGATATTCTATCTAAAGCAATTAATAATTTAAGAGAAAAGGAAAAATTAATACTTTCACTGTACTATTATGAAGATTTAAATTTAAAGGAGATAGGAAAAGTGCTAGGTGTTTCAGAATCCAGAGTTTCACAACTCCATAGAAAGTCAATAAGAAACCTGAGAAATAAAATAAAAGAACTTAAATATTCTATATAGATGGTGATTGATGTGATGATACAAATTATATTAATAGTAGTGTCTATTTTGATAATAGTAACTATAATTGCAAATTTACATAAGGAATCAAAAAATAAAGATAACAGGTACTTTGATAAAATATTTGAGCAGGAATATGAGGCAAATGATAGATTGATAGTACCAGAAAAAAGAAGATTTTTTTTAGATAAAGTGATTGCTGAAATAAGAAGTAATAATCATATGAAAGTTTATGAAAATTATAATCTAATAAAGAATGAGGCAGGAAAAAAAGCAGATATTTTTATAGAATCAAAACAGGAAATAAAAAAAGAAAATGAGCTATCTCTTAAAGTGAAACATCTTATAAATTCGGGTTACGATGATGTGGAAATATGCAAAATGCTAGATATCGGAAAGGGTGAGCTATCATTAATAAGGAGTTGCTACAAGATATAAGAACATTGTTATTTGATAAAAAAGTACTTTTAGGAATAGGGATTGGTATATTAATATCAACTTTATGTATAATGCTTTTTAGCAATAATGATATGAGTAAAGCTGAGATAGAAAAAAAGGCAAGAGAGCTAGGTATGAAATATGCAAGTGAGATGAAGGTTTTAGAATAGATAATATTGTTGGATAATTTACAAAAAAGGAGGTCATAACGTGATAAGAGGATTATATACGGCAGTTTCTGCAATGATAACTAATCAACAAAAGCAAAATGTTGTTGTCAATAACTTAGCAAATATGGATACTAATGGATATAAGAATAAACTACTTCTAACTAAAAGTTTTGATGAATTACAGTTAGATAGTTACAATAATTATGTAAATGGAACTAAACAAAAGCAAGAAATAGGCAAGTTAAGCCCAGGTGTATCTATGGATGAAACTATCACAAATTTTAACCAAGGTCCTATAAAAACAACTGATAATAAAATGGATGTAGCCATCCAAGGTAAGGGATTTTTTCTAGTTAGTGATGCAGCTGGAAATCAATTTTATACCAGAAATGGTAACTTTAGAACAGATAATCAGGGTGACCTCATAACTAGTGAAGGATATTATGTACTTGGAACAAATACTGCAACTGGTGCTGTAGGACATATAAATGTTGGTAATAAAAAATTTGAAGTAGCAAAAGATAATACAATATCACTGGACGGAAATGCTATGTACAAATTTAATATGGTAGACTTTAATGACTACAATAAATTAAAAAAAGAAGGAGATAACTTGTATTCTGGAGGAGGAGCTATAAAGGCAAATAATGCACTTACAATACAGAGTGCAGTAGAGTCTTCTAATGTAGATATTGTGTCTGAAATTAATAACATGATGACAATATCAAGAGAATATGAGGCAAATCAAAAAATAATTCAAGCTATGGACTCTAAATTGGCAAAGATAGCAAGTGAGATTGGCTCAGTAAGATAGACAATAGGAGGTGAATTTTTATGTACACAATGTTTTATACTAGTAAAACTGCTTTATCAGCAAATCAAAGCAAATTAGATGTAATATCAAATAATATAGCAAATAATGATTCTAATGGATATAAAAAAATAAATATGGAATATTCTGACTTAGTAGATGAAGTACTAAACAGACCATCATATCCTACAAATGGTAAAGATATATCGACTGGAACTGGAGCTAAGGCATCAGCCCCTATGAGAAACTATGAACAAGGTGCATTGGCACCTACAGGTAGTAAGAGTGATTTAGCAATAGATGGAGAAGGATTTTTTAGAGTAATAAGAAAAGATGGAACATATGCATACACAAGAGATGGTGGATTTAATGTGGATGCTTTAGGTAAGATTGTAGATGCTAATGGAAATGTATTAGATGTTCAATTTGATGCAGGATATAACTATAATAATACGAATATAAATAACACAAACTTAACAGTTGCAAGAAATGGAGATTTAGCTGTAGATAATAAAAAAATAGGCAAAATCAATTTATATCAACCTATAGGAACTCAAAATTTTATCTCTGAAGGTGATAGTTTATTTGTTTCGACTGATGCAGCACAGATTAAACAAGTTGATAAAGTTGATATAGTTCAGGGCTATAGAGAAAGGTCAAATGTTTCTTTACAAGATGAATTTGTTGACTTAATAGCCACTCAAAGAGCATTTCAGATGAATTCAAAAGGAATAAAGATAGCAGATGAAATGTGGCAAATAGCTAATAATTTAAGAGCTAAATAATTATGTAAGGTGAGGAATATTCATGTATGATATGAAAGATTATGATTTCGGCAAACCTCAGAGTTATTCAAGAGAAAATTTAACTTGTTTAAATTTTTTATTAGCTGAATTCTGTAAAAAATATAAAAATTATATAATTTATGAACTTAAGTGTAATTCTAGTATGGTAGTTGAGAGTATAGACCAAGTAAATTATCAAACTTTTTTAGATAGAATAACATCTTCATGTATAATAGTACAAAATTCGATGGAACCTATTATGAAAAACTTTTCTTTTAGAATAGATAGAAGTGTAGCTGATATGTGGATTGACGTGACAGCTGGAGGTAATGGGATTGTAAAAGATAATGACAGAGAACTTACGGAACTTGATAAGAAAGTACTCTTACATCTTATGGAAGATTTAGTAAGAAACATGCATCTATTTGAAGGCTTTGAAAACATACGAGTATTAGATACACATACACATATTAATTTACCTCAATTATGTTCTCCAACTGCACCTGTATGTGTAGTAGATTTAAAGGTGATAAATGATAATAAGTATGTTGGTAGTGTTTCTTTTTGTTTCCCATATAATGCATTAGAGGCTATGCTGGAGAGTATTTCTGTTGTAGACTTTTTAGATATGGATGCAGGAGATAATTCAGAAGAATTCACTAATAAAATATACAATAGTGTATCTAATATAGAGTTAGCAGTTATTGCAGAGATAGGAAAAGTATCGATTAATATTGAAGATTTACTCAAACTAGAGGTCGGAGATGTAATAGTAACAAATAAAAAAATAAATGATTATATAGATGTATTTGTAGAAAATTCAAAATCATACACAGCAACACCAGGTTTTATATCAAGTAAAAAAGGTGTAAAAATAAATGATGCTGTCAGAAAAGAGGTGTAGTTATGGATAATAGTAATCTTATTTCAGATGAAGAAGCAAAGATGTTATTAAATGATAAAGTTGAAAGTGAAATTGATGGAGATAATGAATTAGCTCTAGATGTCTCTGAAGCTAACAAAAATAATATACAAAGAATACTTGACCTTAAGTTAGAGTTATCTGTAGTTATAGGAAGAACAAAGATGAGTCTAAGAGACATTTTGAATCTAAATAAAGGTTCTCTTATTGAACTGGATACTTTAGCAGACCAAGATGTAGAAATATTAATAGACAATAAAGTATTAGCTTATGGAAAAGTAGTAGTAGTGGATTTGAACTTTGGTGTAAAAGTAACGAGTATAGTAAGTGAAGAGGATATGGTAAAATCTCTTGTTTAAAAACAACATTAATTAATACTTAAGGCATGAGGTGGTATTTATTTTAAACTTAAATGATATAAAAAAAGATATATTAAAACTCAATAAAAAGGACTCATGTGCTCTCTATAATAAATCTATTGATAATATAAACAATAATTACATATCGAGTGGATTAAAATTTTTAAAAGAAGCAAGAGATTTAAGGCCAGATGATGTGGATGTATTAAACCTCATAGGTCTTGTAAATTTACTAAAATGTAATTTTGATGAGTCTGTAGAAAGTTTCTATAAGAGTTTAATTTGTGAAAAAACTGCTCTGTGTGAAAAGTATATAAATATGCTTACATCTGAGGAGTTTTTAATTTTCTTTGAAAGATATAATCAGTTTATAAGAATGATAAACAAAGGTATGTATAAAGAAGCCATACAAGGATTTAAACTTATAACTGAGCAATATAGTGACTTAATAGAACCGTATGAGTTGCTTGCTTTACTTTATGAAAAGGAAGAAGAATATATAAAATTTGATGAATGTCTAGAAGTATTGAAGACTATTGATAAAGAAAATTATTTATTAAATCAAGAAAATGATACATTAGATATATATAGTAATACTAACAGACAGGTTAAAATCAATGCGAATTTAGATGATTATAAGAATAAGCCTGTATATAAAAATATTAATAGTTCTAGGATTGATGGAACTAAAAATATGAATGAAGAAGGAAGCAAGGATAAAAAACAGAAAACTTCAGATTCTAATAAGAAAAAAAGTATTAGAAAAAACAAGTACATATACATAGCAATAATATTAGGGGTATTATTAATAGGACAAAATATATATAGTTCTTATAAGATGAATAATTTAACTAATAAAATATCTAAAAATAGTGGAACTAAAGATAGAGGGTCAATAGATTCTAGCTTGAATAAGAAAGAAAATAACAGAGAAGAAAATGAGGTTGCTGATAAGACTTCAGATACCAACAAGAGCGCTAAAAATATTAATAAAAATGATGTAAAATCCCAAGAAAATACTGTGGAAAATGAAAGTAATAGTGATTCTAATTTATTTACAGAGGATGAACTGATGTCAAAGGCAAATACATTAAAGTCAGAAAAGCAAACCAAATCTTCTATACAACTATATAAAAAGGTTGCAGATATAGGAGAGAATAAGGGAAATACATCAGAGGCAACTTATCAAGTTGCTATTCTTAGTGAAAAGTTAAAAGACTATGACACTGCTGAAGAATATTATAAAATGTATGTAGAAAATTATTCAGAAAAAGATTCATATTTTGATGAATCATATTATAACTTAGGTATGATGTATTATAATAAAGGAGATTTAAAAAATTCTAAATTAACATTAAAAAAATTAGTTAATAAGGTACCCAATAGCATGTATAATAATTCAAAAGTGAAAGAAATTTTGAAAGAAGAATAATTAAATTAGATAAGAAAAAGAAATTATTTTATTTTAAAATAATTTCCTTATAATATATTGACATACTATTTTAAAAAATTTAAAATATTAACTATAAAATGAGGAGGGATAAAAATGGAGTTTGAAAAAGGGAGTATTTCAATTCATACAGAAAATATTTTTCCTATAATTAAAAAATGGTTATATTCTGATAAAGACATATTTATAAGAGAACTTATAAGTAATGGATGTGATGCAGTAAGCAAACACAAAAGACTTGTATCATTAGGAGAAATATCAGAAGTTGAGCCATCAGATTATAAAATTACAGTATCTGTAAATAAGGAGGAAGGCACACTTAAATTTATTGACAATGGAATTGGTATGACTGAAGAAGAGATAAAAAAATACATAAATCAAGTTGCTTTTTCAGGTGCTGAGGATTTCTTTAACAAATATAAGGATAAGATGGAAGAATCAAATGACATAATAGGTCACTTTGGATTAGGATTTTATTCTGCATTCATGGTGTCTAAAAAAGTGCAAATAGACACACTTTCATATACAGAAGGAGCAACTCCAGTAAGATGGATATCTGAGGGTGGTACAGAATATGAGATATCTGAATCAGATGCTAGACATGAGAGAGGAACTACTATAACATTATTTATTGATGATGATAGTAAGGAATTCTTAGATGAATTTACTGTAAGGGGTATAATAGATAAGTATTGTTCTTTCTTACCAGTAGAAATATATTTAGAAGATGTTGAAAGATTAGAAAGAGAAGCTAAGGAAGCAGAAGAAAAAGTTAAAAAGCAAAAGGAAGAAGGAAAAGAAGAAGAAGTTATAGATGCAAAGGTAATTGAGCCTTTAAATGATACTAATCCTCTATGGCTAAAATCTCCAAAAGATTGTACTGATGATGAATACAAAGAGTTTTACAGAAAAGTATTCCATGTATTTGATGAGCCTTTATTCTGGATACATCTAAATGTAGATTATCCTTTTAACTTAAAGGGTATACTTTACTTCCCTAAACTAAAAAATGAGTTTGAATTGACAGAAGGAAAAGTGAAATTATACAACAATCAAGTATTTGTAGCTGATAATATAAAAGAAGTTATACCAGAATTTTTACTTCTATTAAAAGGTGTAATAGATTGCCCAGATTTACCATTAAATGTATCAAGAAGTTTCTTACAAAATGATAGAGATGTAAGTAAAATTTCTAAACATATAATTAAAAAAGTAGCTGACAAGTTAAAATCTCTTTGTAAAAATGAAAGAGAAGAATACAATAAGTTTTGGGATGATATACAAATATTTATTAAATATGGTTGCTTAAAAGATGAAAGTTTCTATGAAAAAGTAAAAGAATGTATATTATTTAAAACTATTAATGATGAATATATAACATTACAAGATTATCTAGAGAAATGTAAAGACAAGCACGAAAATAAAGTATTCTATGTAAGTGATAAGGAACAACAATCACAATACATTAAACTATTTAAAGAATATGATTTAAATGCTGTTGTATTAAACTCATCAATAGATACTCACTTTATTTCATTTATGGAATATAAAGAAAATGGTGTTAAGTTTAATAGAATAGATGCAGACCTTTCTGATGTATTAAAAGACAAAAATGAAAATAAAGATAGTGAAGAAAATAAAGAAGAAATAGCCAAGATAGAAGGTCTATTTAAAGAAGCTGTTGGAGAAAGAGTTAAAAATTATTCTGTAGAAGGCTTGAAAAACGAGGATACTCCAGCTATGGTATTAGTATCTGAACAATCTATCAGAATGGCAGAAATGCAGTCAAGATTTGCTGGAATGGATTTAGGAATGAACTTCGAGGAAGAGAAAACTCTTGTGATAAATGAAAATAGCCCAATTATTAAAAAATTAGTTTCTCTTAAAGATAATGAAGAAAAGAAAGATAAAGTTGCACTTATTTGTAATCAGATAGCAGATTTAGCTTTACTTTCTAATAAAGAATTAAAACCAGACGAATTAGACTCATTTGTTCAAAGAAGTAATAAACTTATGAATATGTTAATAGAATTGTAAGATTAAATATATTAAAGTAAATTTATAAAAAATATCTAATATTATGAGAAGAGTTATTTTAAGATAATTGAAATTATCTTTGTGTAACTCTTCTTTATTTTTTATCTTTGATTAAAGTTTCAAATATTTAAATAGATTACAATTAAAAATTGAATTTGGTTAAATAGAGATAACTTGATATAGTATAAAATAATACATATAATTAAGTAAAAGATTGTTTTGTAATTTATGTTTTAATACATAATTACGTTGTGTTGAAAAATAAAATTATTACTAAAGTAGAAATAGGAGGTTTTGGCATGAATTTTAATTATAATTTACCAGTAAACATATTATTTGGGAGAGGTAGAATCAATGATGTAGGAAAAGAAGTATCTAAATATGGTAAAAAGGTATTAATTGTAACTGGCAAAAATAGTACAAAGAAAACTGGATTACTTGATAAAACAATAGACTTACTAAAAGATTCTAAAATAGAATATGAAGTTTTTGATAAAGTAGAACAAAATCCTCTTATAACTACTATATATTCAGGTGTAGAAATTATAAAAGCAACTGGATGTGACTGTGTCTTAGGTCTTGGTGGAGGAAGTATAATGGATGCTGCTAAGAGTATAGCTTTCTCTTATAAAAATCCAGGAGATTTAAATGAATATATATTTGGAATCAGACAAGGAGAAGAAGCTTTACCTATAATTTTAGTTCCAACTACATCAGGTACAGGTAGTGAGGGGAATTGTTTTGCAGTGCTTACAAATTCAGAAACCAAAGATAAAAAATCCATAAAAAAGAATAGTATGTATGCAAAGGCATCAATAATTGACCCAGAACTTATGGTTACAATGCCAAAACATATAATTGCATCAGTTGGATTTGATGCACTTGCTCATAATATGGAAGCATATCTTTCTAACGGAAGAAATTCCCTTGCAGATGTACAAGCTATTTATGGAATTGAGCTTATATCAAAAAATTTAGTAAGAGTATATAATAATGTAGATGACCTAGAAGCATGGGAGAAAATAACACTTGCAAGCACTATTGGAGGAATGACAATTGGTACAGCAGGGACAGCCTTACCACATGATATGGACAATTTAGTACAACAAAAATTATAAAAATTTAATGACTAAATTACCATCTTTCTGTACTTCGATTCTATCAATTAAAGATGTCCACAACGTTCTTTTCTCTAAGCTACTCATATTTACATAATCATCTTCAAAATTAATTTTTAAAAAGTTTTTCATTTTCTGCAAATCATTAATAACAACTTTTTCTTCATTCTCTTTCTTTTCAAGTTCTAGCAAATCATCATTCAGTTTTTTATATTTAAATCTATAATTATCTTTACTAATTAAATCATCAAAGTATAAATCTTGTAATTTTTCTATTTGTTTTTTTAATTTATTTTTAAGCTTTTCAGTATCATTTTTATTAGAACTTTTTTTATTATTTGACTCATGTTTTAATATAGCGTTATATAACTCTGTTTTTACATTTTCTAAGAGAAAAGCTTCAACTTTTTTCTCTCCTAGACGGGATGTATTGCTACAAAGTTTTGCACCATAAGAAAGAGAACATCTATAATGTAAATAAAGTGTTCCATAAGGGTTTAAATGATATGAACCAGACATTTTTCTGCCACAACTACAAATTATCATTCCTGCAAAAATATAATTTATATCAAATTTATTTTTAGAAACTCGTTTATTCTTTTTTAAAAGAGATTGAACAAAATAAAACTGTTCCTCGCTTATAATTTGCTCACAATAATCTTCTATTAAAATATTTTCCCTTTCATATATGCCAATATAAATTTTATTTTTCAATAGTTTTTGCATCCATTTATACATGTGCCTCATATTAAATTTAGAATTTATATGTTGTATGGTTTTAGTAAGAGCAGAGAATTTTATATAAGTGTCAAAAGATTCTCTTACAATTTCAGCTTCATCTTCTTTAATTACTAGATGCTTGTTTTTAATTTCATATCCAAAAGGAACTTTACCGCTTATTACTTCTTTTTTTTGTATTTTATTATTAAATACAAATTTTATTCTTTCGGATGTCTGAGAAGCTTCATTTTCCGCAAAAGATAGCATAATATTTATATGTAATCTACCACTAGCAGTAGAAGAATCATAATCTTCTAAGATTGTTTTCCAATCACATTTATGTTTTTCTAAAGTATCCAATATTTTATAAAAATTCTTAACACCTCGGCTGAATCTATCTAACTTAGTTAATAGAATTAAATCAATTTTATTTTCTTTTATGTCTGCAAGTAGACGTTGTAAATTAGGTCTGTTTAAATTAGTAGCAGAATAACCTTCATCTATATATTTATCGACCACAATAAAAGCGTTATCTTTTGCATACTGTTCTAAAGCTTCTGTTTGAGTTCTAATACTATCTCCATGCAATACTTGTTCTTCTGTTGACACTCTTATATAAAGAGCTACACGTTTTATATTGTCCATTATAAAATCACTCCTGTTATTCATGTGTTTAGTGCCTAGTTTAAACTAGGCACTATTGATTAATATTAATTAATATCAAGTTTATTTTTTAATGCTTCTTGTAAAGTTTGAGAAAAATTAATTTTATTCTTCTCAGCTTCTTTGTTTAGCCAACTAGGTAAAGTGACAGTTTTATTAACTGATTTACTGTCAAAGTTTTTAATTGTTTCTCTAAGATTTACTTTTACAAGTATGGCAGTTTGATTATCTCCAACACTAGCATTGTTTATTTGTGTTGCTACTGGTATTTCTAAATCATCAGAGTATAAGTCAAATAGTTCTAATTTTAAAGCGTCCTCTGCCATCTCAAAAGCTTCCTCTAATGTTTCTCCAAAAGTTGTTATATTTTCAAAATCAAGAAAACTTACTTCATAATCATTGTCACTATGTTTAGTTATTAAAGCAGGAAAAATATATTCTTTTTTATACATATTATTAGCTCCTTTCAAAATTGTTCTTCTAATAAGTTAGAGAGAATTTTTTAAAATGTTAGGACTATTTAAGTCCCAACATTTTAAAAATCGAATTAAGAGTACCTACAGGAATATCTTTGTTGTGGTTTGGAATAATAGCGGTTTTGTTTGTGTCTTTATGTATTAATTTTATGTGAGAACCTCGCTGGCTTTTTACTTCCCAACCATTTTTATAAGCTATTTTCAAAACTTCTCTAACTCTCAATTTGTTTACCTCCTCCCTAACTTTCTTTCTATATATATTATAACAAAAATAATTACACGTGTCAACATGTGTGATAATATTTTTAGAAAAATATATTCTAATTGGAAATAATTTGTTATAATTTAGTTGTACTGATGTAGAGGGGGAGAAAAATGGAGAAAGTATTTAGAAATAAGAAGTATCTTGTTATTATATTTTTATGTATAGTAATTTTAGCAGCAATTGTTATTTTTAATGTTTGTAAAAAACCAACATATATATCTATTGATAGATATGAAATAGGACGAAAGAAAGATTATATATATGAAAAAATAACAATATCACTTGAAGATAAAATAGGGGAAAAAGATGCTAATAAAATTATTGAAAAACTAGAGAATAAAAGAATAAAAACAGAAATTATTTTGAACGATATGTCAGAAAATAAGATAGGTACTATAAGTAAAAAAGGTAATAAAGCAAATGTAAATATAATGAAAAAATATAAGTCATTTTTCAGTCGTGGATTCAATTTAGATATGGATATGGAAGCTTATAAGGAATTTGTAGTAGGAATAAGAAAAGACCTTATCAATCAAAAGATGGAAAATTTAAATGAATCAATGCAGACCATGAACTATATGAAAGACAATTCTATTAATGACTTTGCAGAATCTTTTGAAATTGAAGATTCAGACCTTGATCCATATAAGGAATTTAATAAGGATGATTCTAAGTTTAAAAATGCTTTAGAATTGACACAAAATTGTATAAAAGTATATAACGATATGATTAAAATATCTTGTGATTACATAGAAAAATCAGATAATGAATTTTATGATAAATTTGAAGAAAAAAGAATCAAATTAAAAACATATTTAGCGATATATCAACAAGGAGTAAACACTTTAGATGGTAGCTATTGAGAATGGAGAAGGTACTTAGGATAAAATCAAACTAAGTACCTTTTTTTCTGTATTTCAAATAATTACTTATAAAATTATTAAATTGTTCTATAATTAAACTTTCTAAACTAGTAATATTATTTCCAATTTTTATTTTTTTTAGAGAAATACTTTTCTTCAGTGCGATATTTTTATCAACTCCACAGATATACATAATTTCAGATATTTCCAAAATTTTACACTGTGATAAAACTATGTAAGGACATAGTAAATATTTTGTAAAAGATTCTGCTTCTATTTCAAAGAGTTTGTTATCTTTAGAATGGAGCTTTAAAATATTAGTTTTTGTTGCATGACCTAAAAAAATATGTGATAGTTCATGCATTAGTGTCCAATGTACAGAAGAAAAAGAATAATACATATTGTAACATATTACAAAAGTATTATCTCTTTTACTCCAAAAAACAAAACCTTGCTTGTCATATTTTTCTATTATAAAGTTAATATCTTTTCTTATTAAATTTGCGAATTCTTCATAGGAATAAACTTTCAGATTATTGTTATGGATAATCTGAAAAGGACAAATAGGGTAATGTAGAAATTTCCTCTCTTAAAATGAATTTATAAGCTATTTGTCTTAAAAATTTATGCATTATTTATTTTTAATTTACCTTTCTAAATTGTCATATAAGTCTATTGCTTCTTCTATATTTTCAGTATTGCCATTCCGAGCAGCAGATTGTTGTGCATTTTCTTCGATATACTCGCCTCTGTAATCTTGATATAATTCATCATCTTCTAAAATTGTATCAACAAGTGAGTATACATATTTTTTTATTGCCTTTCTTTGTTCTCCAGAGAGTTTTAAATAACTTTCAAGTATTTTTACATCCAAATTATCAAGATTATATTTGTTTGATAGTTCAGAAATTATTGTATCATCATTTTCTATATACATATTACCAGTACCATATTTTAGCCACTTTTCATTTATGTTAAATTCAGCACAAATAATTTTTATGATTTTTTCTGTAACATCACGATAGCCTTTTTCTAAATTAGAAAGATAGTTTTGGGCTACTGCTATTCTCATGCCAAATTCTTTCTGTGTAAGATTTGATGCTTTTCTTACTTCTTTGACTCTCTCATGTATATCCATTTTATCACCTCCTAAAAAGATACTAACATATGAATATCGCAAATGCAATAAAAATATAAAAATAAGGTTGATTTAATATCTCTAATGTGATATTATGATATTGCGATAGAGATATTGATAATTTAGGAGGTGTCGAATATGAATAAAATAATTGAAAATAAAACACAAAAATTAATTGAAACAAAAAGAAGTTCAGCAAATGAATTTCTTAGTAAAAAAATTGATAGTGATGATTTGATGAAAGAAATTGTAAAAATGTCATACGAACAAAGAGTGAAAATGTTTTATATAATGCAAGGTGCGAATCTTGTGAAAGAACCAGATACACCAAACATTTAATAATTAAGAGGGGTGAGATAGTTGTTTATATTAAGAGGTAAAGACTTTGAAAAAGAGATAGAGAAACTAAATGTATTTTATTGGATTGTAAGTAATGATAATGAAGAAACAGAAGGTGAGTTAGTATATGACTCTCTAGGTGCAGAAGAATTTTGTTTTAGATTTTACGAAGATTATGAAGTAGAAGATTTAGGACTAGCAAATAGAACAGAAACATATAAAAGTTCGTTATTTAAGATAGAAAAAGAATATAAAAGGGATGATGAATTAGTTCTAGTTATTTCTTGTGATTTGACAAAAGAAGAATATTTTTACGATTTGGAGCTAGAAGAAGAAAAAATAAAACAAGATGATAATAAAAAACTTACTTCCAATAAAGAAGATAAGAAGAAAAGAAAAAATATAAAATGGAATGAAAATAAAAAGGATAACTATAGAGGTAATTTTGCTAAAAAAAGTTTTAAATTCAATAATAGCGATAAATTTTTTTGTCTTGATTCAGTTGTTTCTTATAAGAGTTTAAAGCGTTATTTAAAAGAAATAGCTGAACTTGTAGGAGCAAATGAGATAACAATATTAAATGAAGTACCAGAAAATTCAATAAGTATTAATTTTCACTATAATGATGATGGAAAACTTATTTTAAATTTCAGAAGAGAAATTGATGTTGAAGAATGTTGTAAAAGAGAATTTGAATATTATGATAAAGATGTCTTATTCAATAATAAGGGGTGAAAAAATATGAATAATTTAGAGATAGAAGCAAAAATAAATGAATTAGAAAAGTTTGGTTACTTTAGAGTGGATAAAGATTACATATTACAAAATGTAAATAAAAAAAGTGCTTTATATAGAAATCATGTTGAAGAGTGTTTAAAAGGTAATTTCAAAAAAGAACTTTTGATTGCAATAAAGAATAAGAAAAATATTTATTTTTATTCAAGAGAATTTATAGAAAAGAATAGTGTTATTGAAATACTAGAAGTTACTAAAAAGCACTTTGTAAAATCAGCCAATAACACTATTTAATAAGTAATTAAAATAAAGAATGGGGGAATACATATGGCAAAGTCATATAAAGTAGTATTTGAAAACAAAATGAATATGGATTTATTTTGTGAAGGATATGCAAGAGCAAAAGAAATGATGGCTGAAAGATTATTCAATCAAGAGATAGAATGTAAAATTACTCATAGAGAAAAAACAGAGGAAGAATTGAAGGCAGATGAAGAATTGAAAAAGTCAGAAAAGGAAGTAATTTAATTGGGATTTAAAAATTATGTAAACAAAAAGTGTCTTATAACTATGAATTATAAGACACTTTACAAAATAACTTTGTTGTCAAAGCTATAAAATCATATCTACTTTTTATTATAGCAGATAAGACAGCAGAGTTCAATAAACACGCTAAAATGGAGCGATTAACGAGCTTGTAATAGGTATTAACATTATAACGATATAAAGTATCTATACAAATATATAACACTAGATACTTATATATAGATGCTAATAAAAGACTAAAGAGGTACTGCTATATGAAGAGTTTTATAAGGGAGAAAAAGATATATTGTTCTGATTATTTAGAGATAGATATAATACCAAGAACTGATTTAGATAACAAAGGTAAGAGAGGTAAAAGAGAATACATATCTAAACCAAAGCAAAAGAATTTAAATGATAAAAACGCTAAGAGATATTTTGTACAGTCGGTTAATACAAATTTTACTAAAGATGATTTAGTTGTACATTCTACATACGCACCAAAATACTTACCAGAAACATTAGAAGAAGCTGAAAAAGAAGTTAGAAACTATATAAGAAGAATTGATTATAAAAGAAAGAAAGATGGGCTTGAACCAATAAAATATATGCTTATAACAGAGTTTGGAGAAAAGAAGGATGGAACTAAAAGAGTTCATCATCACATTATTTTAAATGGTGGATTGGAAAGAGACATAATAGAAGGGCTTTGGGTTAAAAAGCAAAGAGGGAAAAAAGAAGGTGAAAAGCTTGGATGGATAAACACACACAGGCTTCAACCTAATGAATATGGATTACAAAGTTTATGTAATTATCTTATGAAAGACCCTCAAGGTCGCAAAAGATGGAGTTCATCACAGAACTTAAAAAAGCCTTTTCAAGTTTGCAATGATAGCAAATATAGTAAGAAAAAAGTAATGGAGATAGTAAGAAATAATTTAGACAACAGAATGTTCTGGGAAAAGCAATACAAGGGTTACATATTTACAGAGTGCAAGGCTAGTTTTAATGATATAACAGGGGTTAGCTTGTATGTAAAAATGCGACGATTAAATTAAGAAGAGAAAGAGGTGATTACATGTATTCAAGAGTATGCGAGTGTTGCAAAAAAAGATTTGAAACAAATATTTACTTAAAAAGATATTGTTCTAGTGTTTGTAAGAATAAGGTCAAGAAGGATAGAAAAATAAGAAAAGGAGAAGGTGAAAAATGGATAAAAAAATAGAAGCAATATGTATTGAAGTTGGGAACCGTATTTGTAAAATATGTAAGTTTAATGATACCTGTAAAGTTGAAAATAGAAATGGTCATACATGTAATTTCTTTGAAGAAAAAAGTAAGATAGAAAAAATATTAGAAAAAGGCAATTTTATAACTGCTATAGATTTTAGATTAAAAAATATAAGTATGAAAGAAATTGCAAATCATTGTGAAGAAAATAATAAAAAAATAGAAATCTGTGGATGGGGAAATGGGCAAATAATAGTATTTGCAGATAAAGAAAGGGCAAAAACCAATGAACAATAAATATAAAAAATTGTTATCAAGATTATTAAAAATAATTTCAAGAAAAGAAAAGAAAATACAAATGTTAGAAAAGGAATTAGAAGCTTACAAAGAACTTGCAAGAAAAGGAGAACTCAATTTTTATTTTTCAGAAGAAGATGAAGAATATCATATAGAATTATATAATCTTAATGAAAAATTTGGAGAATTTGCAAAAGATATTGTATTAGACAGAAAAAGATTGGAAAGAGAAATGGAAAAAGAAAGGTGTTTCAAAAACAATTTATATACAGGAGAGATAACAATATCTAATATAAAAGAAATTATACAATTAAAAATGGTAATAAAGTTAAAAGATGTTCAAAGAGCAGGAATAGACGAAACAATCTTGGATTATCATTGTAGCATGAATGAAAAAACTTATAGAGTAGTTACAAATGATTATGGAGAAAGCTTTGTAATCTTTGAAGATAAATATTAAAAAATAAAAATAAATAGAAGGTGATAAAAATGACTAATAAATAATTAAGAGATGAATTATAATATAAAATTCCTTGTAGGAAAAAAGGAGCATAAAATATGGATGATAAAAAACTACAACAAAGATATAAAAATAAAGTTGCAAATGCACAAGGGCAACATTTTGAAAATTATATAAACTCAGCTTGTATAATCTATAGAAATGATAAGAGAGCAGAGATAGAAAAAACACCAGAACCATTTAGAGTATTAAGTAAAGATAAAACAGGAAAGTTTACAGGAAGATTTATAGCTAATGCACAACCAGATTTTAAGGGTACATTAAAAAAAGGTTTATGTATATGCTTTGAAGCTAAATACACACTTAAAGATAATATAAAAAGAAGCGTTTTAACTGATACACAATTAAGTACTTTAGATAGATATTATAACATGGGAGCAATAGCAGGGGTCTGTGTAGGCATACAAGATAAGTTTTACTTTATACCATTTTTAGTATGGAAAAATATGAAGAATTGTTTTGGTAGACAAAGCATAACACAAGAGGATGTAAAAAGGTTTGAAATAAGATTCAATGGAGCTGTACTATTTTTAGATTATATAACTAAAGATATGAAAGTATTGGATGAAAATTATAGTTTATTAAGAAAAAGCTTTGAAGATGATATAAAAGTTGGTATTTAAAAGAGTGGGGGGATAACATGTTTTTAAATTTATGCACTAGAAAAGAATTTGAAAAAGAAGTGAAAAAATATGAGCAAGAAATAAAAAGAATGAAATGGAAAATAATAGCCAAAGGAAATGGAATAAAAAATCTAAATGAAGAATTAAATGTTGTAAAATCAAATCATGAAGAAGCTATTGAAACTATAAAAGAATTACAGGAAAAATATACTGAAATATTCAATAGCCATGTGAGAAAAGAAAAAATAATCTCAGCGTTAGAAAATAAAAACGCTGCATTATATACAGAAAAAATGTCTTTAAAAAATAAAAATGAAAATGACGAAAATATAAAAAAAGGAATGGAAGCAGGAGCTGAAATTTTAAGAGAAGAAATAGAAAAATTAAAAGAAGAAAATGAGATTTTGAAAAAAACAATAGAAACTTTTAACGATAAAATTAAAGAAATAGAATTAAAATTTAAAAAGATACTAAATGATAAAATAACGAGACTTGAAGCTATAAAAGCGAGAACGAAGAGGTTTAGAATAAAGAAAAAAATAGAAAAGATTATTGAAGAACTAGAATTAAAAAGTTTCTTAGAATTAAAAAGTTTCTTAGAATAAAAAAGGTTGATTATTATGTTATTAGCTAACAAAGATAAAATAATATATCTTGCAAGTAAAATAGTAGAAATATGCAATACTGGAGAGTTAGAAGCAACAATAAAAGCTATACAGTACTTAGAAAAAATAGAGGTAAATGGAATTATAGGAGAAGATGAATATAACAAGCTTCTAAAATTGATTGAAAAATAATATAAGGAGCTGAAAGTTTATGGAAAAGAAAGTAATAAATTATTTTGTAGATTGTATAAAGAAAAATAAAACTAGGATATTGATAGAAAAAGATAATAAGTACTATATATCGGATGGTGCATGCGTTTTTATAGTAGATAAAAATGAAATGGTATTAAATCCTAAGTTATTTGAAGCTAACAGTAATAAATCTCAGATAATAATGGATAACATAAAAAAAGATAGTTATAGAGAACTGTTATTAAAATATTATATACCAATAAAAGAACTAACTTATCATAAATATATATGTGAAGATTTTGTAATTTATCTTGATGAAAACTATATAAAACTTTTTGGAAAATTTGATAAGGTAGAAGGAATAGACAGTAACTCTCTAGTTCGCATATCTATAAAAGGGCATATAATAGGCTACTTATTACCAATAAGGACATCAGAAAATTTTTAAATATTAAAATAAAAGAAAGAAGGTAAAGCTATGAAAATCATATCGATTTTAAGTTTTAAAGGAGGAACAGGCAAAACAATAACAAGTGCAAACATGGCAGATATTTTGTCTGTAGTACATAAGAAGAAAGTATTACTGATAGATGCAGATAAACAAGGGAACTTATCACAGTACTTCTCAAAATTTGATGAAAAAAGAAAAGGGACAGCAGAAATGTTGCTTGAAGATGCAGATATACATGAATACATATGTAAGACTGAAAATAAAAATATAGATATTATAACTAGTAATATGCACTTGTACCAAGCTGACAGGATGCTATTCGATAGTGAAAAAGATAAATTTAGTATATTAAAGAGATTGCTGGAAAAAATTAAAAATGAATATGATTTTTGTATCATTGATAATGCACCAAGTACAGATACAATAACAATAAATTCGCTAATTGCATCTGATGAAGTAATAATAACTGTAAGAGCAGATAATTTCTCTTTCAAGGCAATAAAAGAATTGTTGGAGCAAATAGAAAACGCTAAACATGCAAATGAAAAATTAAAATTTAAAGGGTGCATAGTAACTCATTATCAAAACAATGCTGTAAATAATCAATTTATGAACTTGCTAAAAGGTATATGTAAGGTATTTGAAATTGTTATAAGGTTAAATAAAAGCGTATCTGAAAGTACATTTTATCAAAAAACATTAAGAGAGTATAATCCAAGATGTGGTGCGACAATAGATTATAAAAAATTAGTAAAAGAGTATTTAAATATAGGATAAAAAATGTGTCCAATTTGGACACATAGAAAGGATTGATACAAATGAGTGGTTTCAATATATTTGAAGCTTTAGAAAATAAAAAAGGTCAAGAAAAAGATAGTAATGATGAAATTAGTAAAAATGATTTTAAGATAAAGCTTATAAGTATTTATGATTTAGAATCATCTAAATACAATTTTTATCCAGTCAAAGATAAAAAAACTCAAGAACTTAAAAATTCAGTAGAAATGTTTGGGATAAAACAAAATTTAGTAGTTAAAAAAGATGAAAATAATAAATATGAAGTTTTGGCAGGACATAGAAGGTTGTTAGTATCACATCTTTTAGTTGATGAAGGTAAAAAAGAATTTGTGTTAGTACCTTGTACAATAGAAAAAGAAAAATCAGAAATAACTAAAATAGATAGATTATTAGATAGATTATTGCTAATCACAACAAACTCAACAACGAGAGAGTATTCAGAATATGCTAAGATGAAAGAATTGGAAGATACAAAAGAGGTATTAGAAGCATTAAGAGCAGAAGGTTATGGAAAAACTGGAAGAATAAGAGATTTGATAGCTAATATGATTAAAATATCATCATCTAAGGTAGCTAGATTAGAAAGTATTTCTAAAAATCTTACTCCAGAATTTAAAGAAGAGTTCAAAGAAAATGAGATAAATATATCAACAGCTTATGAATTATCAAGATTAGAAGAAGCTGAACAACAAAGTTTATTTGAAGAATACCAAGACAAGGGAAGTTTAAGTATCAAGGATGTTACAGAAAAATCAGAAGAGAAAAAAAGTGAAATAAATGAATTAGAAACTTATGAAATTGAAGAGGATGAAAATGAAGTTGAAGAAATTGAAAATATAATTAGTTTTCCAACTGCAACAATAGAAGATGAAAAAGAAGAAGGAAAAGTTTTTAAAACAATTTTTGAAATATTAAAGGATATGAAAATTAGAAAGTTTGCAGAGTTTATTTGTTCTCAATGTAATGTAACTGGTACATTTTGCGACTATGCAATGGAATGTAACGATAAAAGCGGAAAAGGGTGTGTTGATATATGCATAAAGTGGCTAAAGATGGAAGCACAAGAAATGGAGTAGATATAAGACATAATAAAAGTGGATACTTAGATAGTACAGCTTATAAAGCTATAAAAAATATAAATGATGAAGAAAAGAAAGTTAATAAAACAATTAAGTTAATGAAAGAAATAGCTAAAATTTCTGGTTTTGAAGTTATAAATAGAATAGAGCTTAAAAATGAGAAAACTGGAAGTGAACATAGATAATCGGGGGGATTTAAATGAGAGAATTAATAATTGATAATTTTGCTGGAGGGGGAGGAGCTAGTACAGGTATAGAACTAGCAACTGGGAGACATGTTGATATTGCGATTAATCATGACCCTAAAGCTATATTAATGCATAAAACTAATCATCCCAAAACTAAACATTATTGTGAAAGTGTTTGGGATGTAGACCCGATAGAAGCAACACAAGGTCAAGCAGTTGCATTATGTTGGTTTAGTCCAGATTGCAAGCATTTTAGTAGAGCGAAAGGAAAAACACCTGTTGATAAAAAAATAAGGGGTTTAGCTTGGATTGCTGTTCGCTGGGCATCTAAAGTAAGACCCAGAGTTATAATATTAGAAAATGTTCCAGAATTTAAAACATGGTGTCCTGTTAAAGATAATAGACCTATTCAATCAAGAAAAGGAGAGACATTTAATAAATTTATAAAGGCATTAAAATGTTTAGGTTATGATGTAGAGTATAAAGAATTAAAGGCTTGTGATTATGGAACACCAACAATAAGAAAAAGATTCTTTTTAATTGCAAGATGTGATAATAAACCTATAGTATTTCCAGAAGCAACGCATGGAGAAAATAAGATTCCTTATATAACTGCGTCTGAGATAATTGACTGGAGTATAGAAGTACCAAGTATATTTACAAGAAAGAAACCACTAAGTGAGAATAGTTTAATAAGAATTGCAAGAGGAATAAAAAAATTTGTTATAGATGAAAAACCTTATATAGTAAATAAAAGTGCTTATTTTCTTGCACATTATTATAGCCATCAAAATTCAGAAACTAGAGGAAGTAGTTTAAGAGAACCAATAAGTACTATACCTACAGCTAATCGTTTTGGTCTTGTAAAAATTGATTTAGAAGATATTAAATTACCAGGTAATGAGGATGTATATGCATTTTTAACTAAGTACTATGGTAATGACATTGGACAGAGTATTGATGAACCTTTACACACGATTACTACAAAAGACAGATTTGGGTTAGTTGTTGTAAAAGGTAAGAATTATAGAATAAGTGATATTGGTCTTAGAATGTTGACACCAAGAGAACTTTTTAATGGGCAAGGATTTCCAAAAGATTATGTAATAGATAAAGATTATAAAAATAATAAATATCCTAAATCACAACAAGTTGCTAGATGTGGTAATTCAGTACCACCTCTATTGGCGAAAGTTTTAGTAGAATCAAATTTACCAGATATATGTAAAGATACAGAATTAGATGTAGGTTAATATTATATAAAATAAAAGTATTGAAATAAAAAGGAGTGCTGTAATGTGGAAACGGTTATTAATAAAGAAATGAATATTAATTTAATAATTGAAAAAGTAGCAAGAGAAGCAGCAGAAAAAGCTATAGTTACATATGAGAATAGAAAAAAAGAAGAGGCTAAGTATTCATCTGATAGAAAACTTAGGAATACAAAGCTGTTACTAAAGCATTATAAGGATTTTAAAAGACATGTTAATAATTCTATTTTTAAAGTATCTAATATAAATGAAAATGCTATTGAAATATTAGAAGAATTAATAAACTCTAAAATAACAGAAAATTTATTTGTTGAAAGTATAAGTAATAGTGTATCACGTACAAATATAATCATATCCCATATAAATACTATGATAAATATTTATGAAGCTTATAGTAAACAATGTGGAGAATTAGAAGTAAGAAAATATAGAATAATATATAAAAGATTTATAGATGAAAAAAGATGGAGTATAAAAGAAATAGCTACCTCCGAAAATATAGACAATAGAACTGTATATAGAGATATAAACCTAGCTTGCGAAAAATTGTCAGTATTTATATTTGGTATAGATGGAGTAAATAAATTCTAATATAATAGTTAAATGTCATGTTTCTATAGATTAATAAAATAAACTGTTAATTAGCTAAAGGAATATAGTATAGCTATTTCAATATATACAGTGATATGGTTTAATTAATATGGAACGCTATACAATAAGAATGATGTGTCAATAAGTGTTCATATACAAAACAATTACAAAATGATAATATATAAAGTGTAGGATTAGATTTGTTGTGAATCAGAAAAATATATATATTATATAAAAGGATTATCTCTTTAAGTAATGGAGATAGTCCTTTTTTATTTTGTGAGGTGAAAATAGATGGATGAAAATAGAGAATTAAAGATTAAAACGAGAGATATATTTAGAGACTTAGCGAAATTATTTGATAAAAGTATGAAGCTAGAAGATGAAATAAAAAGTTTAACAGAAGAAGAAGCTAAGAAACAAGAGAGGTTAGTAAAAAAATATGAAAAAGTAGTTGAAACTATTTGTGAGAAGCTGGACTATCTATCAGCACTAGAAGAGGAGTAAACAAATGAGAAGAATAGTATGTGATAAGTGTAATAATAAATTTAAAGTAGCTTATAAAGATGTAAGAACAGAGACTATTGGAGATATAGAAATAAAATATTTTATATGTAGAAAGTGTAAAGAAAAATATATTATATATTATGAAGATGAAACATTAAAAAAACTGAAAGAATTATATAAAGAACTTATTTATGAAGAACAGAGTGGATTTACAGATAGAACAACAAAGTCTGAAAGAGAAAAAGTTTTTACTGAAATGATTGCATATGTAAATACATTAAAAGAAGTATGTAATAAATATCTTAATAAAACAGAATATGAAATGAAAGATATAGAGAAGCATATGGAAAAATTATTAAGAGAAGAATAGAGTGGAGTATATGAAGCTTAAAAAAATATGTAAGTGTGGTAAGACAATAGATTATAGTGAAAAGGCATGTAGTGAATGTGTTAAAAAATATGTTAAAAGTAGAAAACAGAGCAACAAAGTATATAATTCCAAGAATAGAAATAAAGAAAGAGATAAGTTTTACAACGGAAAAGAATGGAGAGAAACCAGAGAGTATATCTTAGAAAAAAATGTATATTTGGATTTATGGGATTATTATATTAATAAAAAAATAACTACAGCAAATACAGTACATCATATAATTGAGTTGTCAGAAGATGAAGAACTTTCATTAGAAGAAAATAATCTCATACCTTTATCATCTAAAACACATAAAAAAATACATACATTATATGAGAGAGATGGTATAACAAAGAAAGAAACCCAAGCAAAATTAAAAGAAATATTAAGGCTTCATAAAATATATAACGAATAAGACTATCCCCCCTACCTGTGAAAAAAAGAAAAGGGGATTGGGACAGCGAACAGGGGTATATATATACGGAGATTTTCCCTTTTTAAGATTTTTTTGTAAAAAAATATGCAGGATGTCTTGCAAGAAAATAAACTGTTTTTAAAAAATAGCTGATAGCTATTATTTTTTTGTACAAATTTAAAGAGGATTGGAGGTGTAAAAATGGGAAGAAAAAAGCAAATGACATCTACAACTAAAAAACATCTAACTAAAAAAGAAAAACAGACTCGGCAAAATATAGAAAAACAAATAAAACTTGATAGAAATAATTTAGTAGTAGTTCCAGAACCTTTAAATAGTGATATTTTAGCATATAAAGAATTTTCAAGAGTAGTAGATGAAGCTGGAAAAATTGATTTATGGGATAATTTAGACCTGCCGATAATTTTAATGTACAGTGATGCATATAGCAATTATATTAAACTAAAAGAATATATAGAAAAAACAGGTCATACTGTATCTGGAAAAGATACTGAAAAAATAAGTCCTTATGTAACTGCTAAATTCAAATATGCTGAGTTGATATTAAAATGCTCTACAAAATTAGGTTTAGCAACTACAGACAGGTTAAAATTAGTTGTTCCAGAAAATGAGAATCAAAAAGAAAATAAATTTGCTAAATTTATAAAAGTAGGAACATAATGTCTGCTAAGAAACGAGATAGGGTAACAGAATATGCTAAGAAGGTAGTTGCTAAAAAAATTATAGCTGGTGAAAGTGTTATTCTAACATGTAAAAGACATTTAAATGACCTAAAAAGAAGTAAAACAAAAGAATTTAAATATAAATGGGATGTTGAAATCTCTGAGGAGACTCTTGACCTATATAATGAACTCACAATTTTAGAGGGTGATGAAGTAGAAATATTGAAGACTAGGGGATTTCAAGAATTTATTTTAGGAAGCTTAGAAGGTTGGGTTGAAAAAAAGACTGGTTATGTAAGATTTAGAGAAGCATATATCCAATTAGCACGTCAAAATGGAAAGTCTTTTTTGTCTGGTGCTAAAAGTATAAAAACAAGCAATTTTTCAACATATAAAAAAGGAAAAATTATTTGTGCAGCAACTAAGATGGAGCAAGCTAAAATAGTGTGGGAAGAAGTAGAAAAGTTTATATTAGCAGATGAAGATTTAAATGAAATGTATAAAATAAAACGTTCTGACTATGAGATAACAGCAGGAGCAACAGGGACAATAATAAAGCCAATTGGACGTGATACAAAAAGTTTAGATGGATTCCGCTCTATATTAGCGATACCAGATGAATTACATGCACATAGAACTAACCAAGTTTATAAGCTTTTGCAAGGTGGACAGAGAAAGGTTAATAATGCTCTAATACTAGCAATAACTACAGCAGGATTTGATTTAAATAGTTTTTGCTATGAACATTATTTTTTTTGCAAAAAAGTGTTATCTGGGTCTATTGAAAAAGAAAGTTTGTTTATATATATAGCTGAAATGGATGAAAATGACGATATTTGGGATTATCATAACTGGGTGAAATCTAATCCGTTGCTACTTTTAAACGAAGATGACACTATAAACATGTATGAAGTTGCCAAGATGAGTGAAGTTGCATTAGAAGCTAAAGAAAAAGGTGGAAGCGACTTAATGGACTTCATGACGAAGTGGTTAAATATATGGGTAACTTACAAAGATGGAAGATACCTTGATGCTAATTGGCTTGAAACGTGTGCGTGTGACTTAACTCTTGAAGATATGAGAGGTCGAGAGTGTTATCTAGGTATAGATTTATCAAGTGGTGGTGATTTGACTTCTATTGCACTAGTATTTCCACTTGAAGATGAAAAGGTATATATATATAGCCATTCTTTTATGCCAGAATTAAGAATAATTGAACATGAACAGAGTGATGATGCACCATATCGCATGTGGGTAAATGAAAAACTTGTAACACTAACTACAGGAGCTTTTGCTATTAAAACAGACTATAAATTTATAATAAAACACTTAGAAAAAATCTTAATGGAATATGGAATAACTGTAATGAAATGTGCTTATGACAACCATAATGCAAGTGCTTTTATATCAGATTTGGACTTTTTAGGTTGCGATTTGATAGATGTACCACAGAGTGCAAGGTCTTTAAATGATGCAACTGTAGATTTTAAATTATCCATGAAAGCTGGTCAAGTTTTATACAATAGAAAAAATAAGTTATTTAAATGGAGTGCTATAAATGCAACAATAACAAAAAATAGTTTTGGAGAAATAAAAGTTGATAAATTAGAGCAAGAAAATAGAATAGACCCAATAGATTCAATAATTGATGCGTGGAAAGTATATTTTGAAGATGTAAAACAAAATGCAGATATTGCATATGTACCAGAATAATTAAAAGAGAGGGGAAAAGATGGGTGTATTAAATTGGTTAAGAAATATTAGGTTCAAGACACCAAATATAAACTTTACTAAAGGTAATAAAAGTAGTCCATTTTCATTTTGTAATAGTGATTTAGCTAATAATGAAACTATTTTTGCTGCAATAACTATACTTGCTAATTCGATAGCTAGTGTCCCAATAAGCCTTCGGAGTGGATATGTAAAAGTTAAAGCTAAAGACCATTATATTTCAAAGATGCTTAGAGATGGGTTAAATCAGAATGATACTATGTTTGAGTTTATAAGGTTAATGGAAGTAGTAAGGAATGTAAAGGGTAGTGCTTATGCAATAAAAGAGTATGATTATCAGGATAACATAAGTTCTATATGGGTGTTAGATTCGGATTTTGTGACACCTTTTATTGATACTGACACAAAAGAATTATGGTATAAAATATCAACTAAAGATGGAGAAAATTATTTTCACAATAGACATATAATTGCTGTTAATCATATTAAATCTGATTTTGGAAAAGGCATAAGCCCTATAAATGTCTTAAAAAATACATTAGATTATGATAGAAAAGTTAAAGAGTTAAGTATTGAACAACTATCTAATAATATTAATTTTAGATATGCATTTAAGATAAATGGGAATATGAGTAATGAAAAAATGGCTGAGTACCATGAAATGATAAAAAGATATATGGACAAGGGTATTATCTATCTAGATAATGGGAAAACACTAGAAGAACTTAAAAATAATTCATTTATTGACCCAAAAGTATTTGAGGTTGAAGAAATAACAGTAAGTAGAGTGGCAAGAGTTTTTAATATACCAACACATAAATTGTATAGTGGTAAACAGACTTACTCGAGTTCAGAACAGGGTGATTTAGAGTTTTTAGTTGACACAGTGCTACCAATAATACGCATGTATGAACAAGAACTCAACAAAAAATGTTTAAATGCTGTTGAAAGTGACAAGGGTTATGAAATTAAATTTAATTTAAGTGGATTTGCAAGAGCAGACATGAAAACAAGAGGGGAGTTTTATCAAAAAATGATTAGGTGTGGTGGGTTGACACCTAACGAAATTAGAGAGTTAGAAGATAGACCACCAAAAGAAAATGGAGATGATTTAATGGTAAGTAGAGATTTAATAGCAATTAAAGACCTGCCAATGCTGTTAACAACAACAACTAACTTGAAAGGGGGTGATAAAATTGAAGAATAGAATATTAGAGCTTAAAAATAAAGATTCAGATTCAAATACCATTAAAAAGGTTGGAAGTATAGAAATAAAAAATCAAAATGAAAATAGTGCCGATTTGCATTTTTATGGAGATATTGTTTCTGAGTCTTGGATTAGTGAATGGTATGAAGATGATAAATGTCCCAGTGATATTAGTAAGTTTTTGGAAGAATTAGAAGGAGTAAAAAATATAAATGTACATGTAAATTCTGGTGGAGGGTCTGCGTTCGCTGGACTTGCTATATATAATCAGTTGAAAAGATATGATGCGAATATAACTACATATATAGATGGATTAGCAGCAAGTATAGCGAGCGTAATCGTTATGGCTGGTAATCGTATTGTTATGCCATCTAATGCCTTGTTGATGATACATAAACCTTTGAGCTGGTGCGGAGGTAATGCAGATGATTTTAAAAAAGAAATTGAAATACTAGATACATGTCAAAAGTCAATTTTAAATGTATATATGACAAAAGCAAAACCAAATATTAAGGAAGAAGAAATAAATGATTTGATAAATGCTGAAACTTGGTTAACTGGAGAAGAAGCAAGTAAATACTTTGAAATAGAGTTAGAGGGAAATGTAAATACAGTCGCTTGTTATTCTAATTATTTTGACAGATATAAAAATACACCAAAGGACAAGATTGGTAAATTAAAAAATACTAAGAATAATTTAGAGTTACCAGCTATGGAAGAAGAAGTAAAAATATTAATAGAAAGAATAAAAAATAAAACAAAATAAAAGGAGTGAATTTATAATGAATAGATACCAGTTGGAACAAATGAAAGATGGAGTAAAAGAACAATTAAAGATAGAAAATGAAAATCTATCTAAAATGTATCTTGATTCTAAAACTACTATGGAAGCAAGACAAGAACAACAAAAAATAGTTAAAGATTTAGATGAAAGATTTGAAGGCATAAAAAATAAAATAAAGGAAATTGATGATAGAGAAGCTCAACAAATAGCTTTTAAGAATAAAAATAAAAATTTAGGAAACAGTGAAAAAGATATTAAAATAAATGCGAAAGCTGAATTAATAAGAAATGTAATGGCTGGCAAAGAAGTAACAAAAGAGATAAAAAATGTACTTGGAGATGGCGATGCTCTTGGAGGAGGTAATAAAATACTACCTACTACAATGACAAATGAATTGTTATATGAACCAATGTCAAAAAATCCGTTGAGAGGGATTTCAACAATGACAAATATAACTAATTTAGAAATACCAAAAATTATATTTTCTTTAGATGATGATGATTTTTTAGATTCAGATTCAGCATCAGCGAAAGAATTAAACGCAGATGGAGCTAATGTATCTTTTGATAGAAATAAATTTAAAGTGTTTTGTGATATAACAGAAACAGTTTTAAAAGGTACAGAAACAAATTTAGTACAAGTTGTAGACGCAGGTTTGCAAAGTGGTTTAGCTAAAAAAGAAAAAAAGGTAGCGTTTGAATCGAATAATCCAACAGAAATGTCTTTTTATAAAAAATCAACAGGAAGTGGAAATCCATTTTTAATAAAAGCAATAGAGGGAGATACATTGTTTGAAGCAATAATAAATTGTCTTGCAGACTTAGAGGACGATTATTCAGAAAATGCTAGTATTGTTATGAGAAAAGTTGATTATTTTAAAATAATAAAGACTTTAGCTAACGGAAATACAAGTTTATATACAGCTCAACCAGAGCAAGTGTTAGGAGCACCAGTGATTTATTGTGATTTAGCTACAATGCCAGTTGTAGGGGATTTTAGATACTCGCATTTTAATTATGACTTAGACATGTTTTATGACAGGGATAAAAATGTTAAGACTGGTATAGAAAGTTTTGTTTTAACTGCATATTTAGACCATAAAATTAAAATGAAGTCAGCTTTTAGACTTGCAGCTGTTAAATCTGTTACACCCTAAACCAGACCTTCCAGAAGAGGGTCAGCCAGAAGTAACAGAAAATGAATCGAAAGCTAGAAGTATGAAAAAAACACAGGAAGTAAAGTAGGTGAATAGCTTGGATGAAAAAGAGCTACTGGATTCTATTAAAGTTTATTGCAGATTAGATGATTGTTATGAAGAAGAAGTGAAAGATTTAAAAGAAGCATGCGAAGAATATCTAAAAAATGCAGGGATAGTTGTTAATTATGAAAATAAATTATATTTTTTAGCAATAAAAATGCTTGTTTTACATTTTTACGATAATAAGGGAATAACAAGCAATAAAACAGAAGAAATTCCTTATGGAATAACATGTATAATAAACCAACTACAGATGGGAGGGTTAGTTAAAAATAAATGTTAGACTATAGAATAACCATAGAAAAACTTTCTGAGAATAATACAAACGAAATGGGCTTTCCTCTTGATGATTGGCAAACATATTATACTTGTTGGTCAGATTTTAAAGCTGTAAGTGGTAAAGAATATATATCTGCAAAAACTGTATCAAGTGAAAATATAGTAACCTTTACTATTAGATATTCAAAAAAAGTAAAATTAATAATAGAAGATATAGAAAGTATTAAAATATATAGAATTAGATATAGAAATAAAATCTATGACATAATTTATATTTCTGATTTTGAAAATAAACATAGATTTGTTGATTTTAAATGTAAACTTATATCTTAGTAGGATGTGAATTAAATGAGTATGGAATGGAATGGATTTTCAACATTACAACAGAAATTAGAAAACTTGGAGAGAAAGGCAAGTAATGAAATAGTGGATAAAGCATTAGATAAAGGTTCAGAGGTGCTTTTAAATGGGCAAAAGGAAACTGTACCTATAGATACAGGTAATTTATTAGCATCTTTAGGTACTTTTGATAAAAGAGGCTCTGGAGCTAATAAGAAAATAGACATAGGTATAGCACATAATCAAGATAGGTCGGTGACATATGGCTATTATCAAAATTATGGAACTACAGAAATGACAGGGTCTGGTTGGATACAAAGAGCTTGGAATATGAAAATAGGAGAAGCTAGTGCGAAAATAAAGGAAGTAATCAAAGAGTCGTTAAAATTTTAATGGAGCATAAAAATGATAAATGAATTGATTTGTAGAATAATAAAAAGTCTAAATATAGATTGTTATTACTTAGAAGCTAATTGCAAAAAAGATAAGTATGTCATTTTTTCGATTTACAATGAAAGTGAACTTGAAAAAAATTTATATGATGATAATTACATAGCTATAACATATAACATACAATTATCATTTTGGTATAAAAACCCTCAAGATGCTATATTGTATCAAGAAATTAAAAACAGAATGAAAGAAAATGGTTTTTATCTTAAAACAGTAATTGATAGAAAAGAAAGTGAAATGTATGGTAAAACATTCGACTTTTTATATGAAAAGGATGAATAATAAAATTGTTGAGGTGTCCAAATTGGACACATTTTTTATGCAAAAAATAAAAAAGAAAGAAGGTAATAGAATATGCCAAATGCAGAAAAAAATTATAAAAGTAAAATAATATCTGGTCTTAAAAATATACATGTCGCAAAAGTAAATGATGATGGGACTTTTGCAGTTCCAGTGCCTATAATAGGGGGTAAAAAAGTTGAGTCATCTTATGATGTAAGTGAAGATATAACTTATGCAGATGATATGGCAGTTGATAACGATATGACTGTTTCAAATGGTTCTGGAAAAATGTCAGCTTTGGGATTGTTAATGGATGAAAAAGCATTAATTTATGGTGGTGATAATATGTCTGGAGGTTGGGGGCTGTCTACTAACATGCAAGTGCCTAACTTAGCGATTCTATTTGAACAACAAAAAAGAGATGGTGGGAAAATTTTAAATGTAATATATAATGCACAATTTAAACCAGCTGGAATTAATGCTACTACAGTAGAAGAAAAGAAAGAAAAGGAAATTGTTGAATTGGAATTTACTTCATTACCAGCTGTAGCAAGTGTTGATGATAAAAACTATTTTTATTACACAGTAGACACAAAAGATAAAAATGTAAGCCAAGAAATGATTGAAAACTGGTATAAAACAGTTCAAGTTCCAAAAAAAACAGTAGAGAACACTCCAGAATCATAAAAAATAATAAAAATAATGGGGCTGTCGCACTAGAAAATAGTGCTACGCCCTTTTTTGCATAAAAAAATAAATCCCAAGTTCAAAAGAGCCTAGG
>NZ_JAGWCW010000014.1:0-105583 GCF_020657835.1 Clostridioides sp. ZZV14-6387 | reverse complement strand
AATAATGGTGGTGGCTCTACTACTCCTGATAATGGTGGAAATAATAATGGTGGTGGCTCTACTACTCCTGATAATGGCGGGAATAATAATGGTGGTGGCTCTACCAATACACCTGATGGTGGTGGTACCCCTGCAACTTAAGTTAACAAAAACTAAGATTTAAATAAAAATATAAGGAGTGTCTCATAGATAATTTTTTAAATTATCTATAAGACACTCCTTTTTTATGATTACATCATATAATTTATTCCTAGTTGTTAAAATATTCCATACAGTTTTATCACAAATTTATAGACCTGATTTTAATTACTGTATACCAAATGTCTGAAATCTATTTAATTTACCGTATCTTTTAATAAGCATTTCCCATTCTTCTTTATCATAGAAATCACACTTATTTCTACCAAATAGCTTAGCAACTTCTATTGCAAATCTGCCTGCTGAATCTAAATCACTAAAATTAGTTGCACCTGTAGCACATCCAGCAACAGGCACCTCTGTAGTAATCGCTACTCCTACTACGGGTGCGTCTATAGCTACAGCTGGTTGTAAAATACTATTTAAATGATATAGATTGTTTCCATATGGTGTTATATCTTGAATTGATAGTGGAAATACAAATGGAGCTTTCCCAGTCACAGTCTGCATGATATCCAAAAGATTGTCACTAGTTTTTAATATGTAACCTTCTTTAACAGTTGGTGATATTGCAAATCCTCTATTATTGATTATTCTATTTCCTTTAGTAGTATCTATTGAAAGTATTGCATCGCAACTATTATCAACTTCATTTTCATTCATAGTCATCATATCTATTGGTGAATCCATAAAAGGTGTAGGATGATGTTCTCTAGTTGGTGCATCTGGGCAAATATGAGTTGAGATTATAATATCTCCATCTAACATATCTCCCTTTCGTTGCATATCCAAAAGTCTTGCAGCAACTGCAATCGCTACTAATGCTCCATCACCATCTGATACAAAGCCTGTTACCTCTGGCCTTGCTCCAATCCCACCTAATCTACCTAAAATTCCAAGAGTAGGTGCATCTCCACCATTTGATTTGCCATTCTTACCAGGTATTGTAAGTTTGACTAAATCTGTTGAACCTTTACTTGAAGACAATTCTTTGACTGTTACATCTACTTCACCATAAGATTGTAGATAAGACTTAACTTCTTCTCCATTAGCGGTTGCTTTATCTAAAATGTCATAAACCTCTATTACTTGTTTTAATATCATGTCTAATCTAATTTCCTTTCTTATATATATTTTAAAATTATATATTATTTACTTATATAAAACATCTACTCCACACATTGCTAACACCTTAATTGCTTTTATAAGTGCTACTCTGCCTTCCTCACCACCAGCTGCAACAGCAAATTCATCTGTATGAGTTGCAGTATCTTCCTTTAATTTAATATATGCTTGTATTGCAGGTATCTCATGAGTTAAATTTCCAGTATCAGTTGAACCAATACCTTGACTTAAATCTCTTTCAACATAATCCTCACCTAACACTTCGAAATTACTTCTAACTATATTCACTAATTCTGAATCATTTTTAATTTCTTTGTATACTTCATCTAATTGAACTATATCTACATTAGTTCCTGTAGAAATTGCTGCTCCTTTGGCACAATTTTTAAGCATATCACAAATCTCATTTAAGTACTCTATACTTAAAGCTCTTACATTAAATATAGCTGTAGATTTTTCAGGAATTATATTATGTATGCTACCTCCATCAGTTATAATACCATGTACTCTTGCATAATCTTTAAGGTGTAATCTCATGCTATTTACACTGTTAAACAATGCGATTACTCCACTTAAAGCACTTTTTCCTTCCCAAGGATAAGCAGCAGCATGAGATGCCTTTCCACTAAAATCAAATTTTAAATTAACTTGAGCAAATGATATATCATCAGGCATTGAAGCATCACTTGGGTGTAAAATTAATGCAGCATCTACGTCTTTGAATACACCTTCTTTAATCATAGTTATTTTTCCACCCACTCTTTCTTCTGCAGGTGTTCCAAACACTTTTACAGTTCCTTCTATATTGTGTTTTTTCATTATTTCTTTTAATATGATGCCAGCACCAACAGAACTTGTACCTATAATATTATGCCCACATGCATGTCCCATCCCTGGAAGTGCATCATACTCAGCTAAAAAAGCTACTGTTTTTCCATTACCATTTGAATAAACAGCCTCAAAAGAGGTCTCTAATCCTCCTACACCTTTAGTTACATCAAATCCATTCTCTTCTAATAAATCACATAATGCTTTTTGTGACTTATGTTCTTCAAATGCCAATTCTGGATTTGCAAATAAATAATCAGATACATTTTCAAATGATGTCTTCTTTTCTTCAGATAACACTTTTATTTCTTCTTTGATTTTTAATTTTAATTCATTCATGTTTACCTACCTCCTTAAAGCATTCCATTTAATCTTAAAACTGTTTGAGATATAAAGGCAGAACCAAAGTAAGTAGATGTCATAACTATAAATGATATAACTACTAACTTCCAGCTCAAAGTCTTTAATATATCCAATTGGTTACCTACAGAAATTCCTGCAAAGGCTAACAATGGTGTTACTGTAGACATAAAATTGATTTTACCTACATTAGTTGCTATAATATCTCCCACTGGTGATATTGGAAGTGATAAAACGAATGCAACTAAAGTAGCCCATGCAAAACCTGGTAAATTAGGTTTTTTAACGAAGTTCTTAATTATAATAGCAACTATAACTAACAAAAAACCAAATACACTTCCAATTAATAAATCCTTAGCCTGAGTCTTAAGTGCTATCATTTGTCCAAAGCAAATAATAATATATATAAACAGTACTATTTTTACCTGTTCTATAATAGTCTTAAAAGTCTTTTCCATACATACACCCTCCTTTATAAGTCATTACTTGTTTTTGTTTTTCTTCCTCTGAATCTTTCAATAATTGGAGCTACTTTACTATAATAATAATTGGCTACTGGTAAAGATAAAAATAACTCTATATATATTCCAGTAACAGCTGTAATCAAACCACTAGTTGCTGAATATGCTAAAATCTGTTCTGACATCTGTGGAACCGTATTCATTAATGATGCTGTTGCAGCTCCCATCATCGAACCACTTCCCATTCCTGATGCCATTGCTAAAGCATATGGATGAAATCCTAAAAGTACACCTACTGGTGCCAAAAATGAGAATAATAATGTCCCAAATATACTACCACTTATGTAAGTTCCTAATGTTCCTATACCTTCTGGTGAATTTAACCCATACTTATCTCCAATAATTCCTAGTGCTGTGTCACGACATAATGAAAAAGTACCTCCTAATGCACTTCTCCCAAGACCTAATGCAACTCCAACAGGTAATGCAATCAACATTGTACCCATATGACCAAATTCTTGTAATAAAAGTGCTGGTCCTGCTTGAAGTAATATACCTACTTTAGGACCTGCATTGATTCCAAACATTATTCCTAATGGATATAGTGTTAAAGACAACAAATATGGAGATACATTTATTTCATTATCCCCTATAAATTTTTTTAGAGCTGGTATAACTCGTCCTAATAAATGAGGCGAAACAGCCATCCCTATAAAGATAGCCCATAGTATACTAAGTAAAGTTATATTAATACCCATAACTTTAAATGAAATAGGACCGATTAATTCCGCCAATATTGTGATTATAAAGGCTGCTATTATGGCATTTCTAATCCCTGCTTTTTCTTTCATTTCTATACCTCCTTGTAATTTTTATAATTTTCTTATAATATAATTGTTAGTGATTTTATTATATAACCTATCATTGATAATGTATAATATATATTATTCATCATTTTTATATACTTTTAGTTATGAATCAAAATAAGACATTGAAGATTCATGATATAAAACACAAATAATTTATTGAACTATATTATCTAAATAGTAAATTATTAACTAATCTAATAAAATTATTTACTGATTTTATGAAAACGTTCTAAATAAATAAAGGAGTACAATGTACTGATATACACTTACTCCTTTTAATTTCAATTCATATTATTTTTTAGATTAATTTATACAAACTATAATACTTCTAGTACATTTATGATATTTAAAAATTTACTATTTTATTCTTTTAACACTGTTTCGTATTATTAACCTTGGATATAGTTTTCTTGGAATATGTTCTGTTCCTTTTTTATTTATTATATTTACTAAACTATCTACTCCATTTTTTATAACTTGTTCTCTTGGGTCATCTATCGTTGATAAATGAGACCTAAAATATGATATTAATTCAATATTATTATATCCTATTATGGAAATATCTTCTGGTACATTTATACCATAAGTATTTTTTAATTCTTGTATTATAGAAATTGCTGGTACATCTTGTTGTACAAATATAGCTGATGCTTTTTTTATTTTATCAATATGCTTTTCTAATAGCTCAACTTGAGATTCAAAGTCCATTTTAGATTCAATAACCTCAGTCTTTAAATTTGCCTCTTCCATAGCATTCAAATATCCCTTTGTTCTATCTTCATGCATTTTTGAACTTTTATCATCTGAAGTTACTGTTATTATATCCTTATGACCATGGTCAATTAAATGCTTAGTGGCTATATAACCACCATATACATTATCATCCCAAAAGAAATTGTCTACTTCTCCTACAAAAGATGGTTTAAAATATATAAATACATGTGGAAAATTATTATCTTTTAAAAATTCATACTCTTCTTTTTTTATTGATTGAGATACAATTACTAATCCGTCTACCATTTGTCCATTAACCATTTTATATACATTACTGTCACCACTAATGTTATTATTAGGTTGTATTATAAAATCGTATTTATTAGTCTCAATAGAATTTATAGAACTGTCCATTATATCACTAAAAAACTTTCTAGTATCTTGGTGATTAAAATTATTTGAAAAGATTACCCCAATTCTGTTTGTTTCTTTTTTTGCCAGATTTCTTGCATTTACATTAAAATGGAACCCTAGTCTATTAGCCTCTTCTACTACCTTCTTTTTTGTTTTTTCAGATACATTAGGATTATTATTTAAGCACCTAGAAACGGTTGAATAACTGATACCTAGATTCCTTGCAATATCTTTAATAGTTACCATCTTTATCCCCTACTTCACTTCATTTTATTTTGATAATATAATACTACACTATGTTGTAAATAATTGTCAACTTCAATTATGTAAACGTTTCTTTATATAAAAAATAGGCAGAATCTGAAAGATATCTACCTATTTTATAAAAAGCTACTATTTTAAATTTTATTATTCTTTTAAGTAATATTTATGGCTTTGCTTTCGGTGTAAATACTACTGACATAATATATCCAAAGAATATAGCCGCTGCTATCCCACCAGCTGTAGCAGTTGTACCACCTAAGAAAATACCTAAAAAGCCATCACTTTGAATTGACTTTATTACTCCTGTAGCAAGTGAATATCCAAATCCTATTATAGGAACTGTTGCACCTGCTGCTGCAAACTTAACTAATGGTTCGTAAAGACCTAGAAAAGTTAAAACTACACCAGTTGTTACATATGTTACCATAACATATGGAGTTTGCATTTTAAAGTAATCCATCATTACTTGGGCTATTAAACATATAATTCCACCTACAATAAACACTCTTACATAGTCCATTAACATATATATCACTTCCTACTCATTTACTATTACTACTGCATGTGCAACACATGGTATTGTCTGCTTTTGTAGTGTACTTGTTGGTGACAGTAATGCTCCAGTTGATACAAGCATTACTTTATTAAATTCTTTTTTTCTCAACTTATCATATATATATCCTGCAAACACTGTAGCTGAACATCCACATCCACTTCCACCACAGTGGACATCTTGCTCTTTAAGATTAAACATCTCTATACCACAATCAGTATAACATTTTGATATGTCTAGACCTTTTTCTTTCAAAAAGTCCTCTGTTATCTGTTTTCCAAGAGTACCCAAATCTCCAGTAGCAATTATATCAAAGCTATTTGGGTCATCATTAGTATCTTCAAAATAAGAATATATTGTATCTATTGCTGCTGGAGCCATAGCTGGTCCCATATTATTACCATCATCAATACCTTCATCTATTACTTTACCAACTGTAACATATTTTATCTTAGGACCATCTCCATTAGGAGCTAATAATACACTTCCTGCTCCTGTAACCGTCCATTGTGCTGTCATTGGTTTTTGATTTCCAAGTTCTAAAGGAAATCTAAACTGTCTTTCTGCTGTACAATAATGACTTGATGTACCTGATAGTACTAAATCTGCAAAACCACCATCTATAAGCATAGAGCCTATACAAAGACCTTCTGCCATTGTAGAACAGGCTCCATATATACCTAAAAATGGAATTGCTAATTCCCTTGCTGCAAATGATGCTGGTACTATTTGATTTATTAAATCTCCACCTAACATGTAATTTACATCTGTTAGTTTTTTTCCTGCCTTTTGTATAGCTTTTTGAGATGCAGTCTCTACCATCTTACTTTCAGCTAATTCCCAAGTTTTTTCACCATATAAATCATCAGTCATAATCATATCAAAATAGTCCTTTAATGGCCCTTCACCTTCTTTAGAGCCTACTATAGTTCCAGTTGATATTATTGTTGGTTTATTTTCTAACTTTACTGTTCTTTTTCCAATTCTTTTATTTTTCATATTTTCACACCTTTTTAATTTTACATTTTAATATTTAATTTTTTAATATCAATTGAAATCTTCATAACTATTTTCTAACTAACAAGCTTCATAGTTAATTTTCAACTTTTATAGCTATTTTGCAATTAATAGAGTTTAAATTAAATAAAAACCATCTAAAACATCTTAAAAATATAATAAATAATCCCACATAAAATAGAAGAACCTATTCCATAAACTAAAACGGGTCCTGCAATTTTAAATAAGTTTGCACCTACACCTAATACATAACCTTCTCTTTTATACTCCATAGCTGGAGATACTATTGAGTTTGCAAAACCTGTTATTGGAATTATAGAACCAGCTCCAGCTCTTTTTCCGATTAAGTCGTAAACTCCTAGTCCAGTTAAAAATGCCCCTATAAATATTAGTGTTATTGATGTTGCAGAACTAGCACCTAATTTATCAAGACCTCCAACTTTCATGTATAAATCATTTATTGCTTGCCCTATCATACAAATAATTCCACCTACAATAAATGCAAGTGTATAGTTTTTTAAATATGTAGGTTTTGGGCTTATTTGGTCTACATATTTTTTATAATTTTTATCCATACTAAACACCTCTCTAAAGTATTATTTGTTAATTTTAAAAAAATAAACCTATTATTTATTTTGACAGTTTAAAGTTTTATCAAAAAATAAAAAAGATGTCTCATAAAGAAAATAATTTATTTTCTTTTATAAAGACACCTTACTTTTTAATATTTTTTATTCTAATTGAGAAATTTTTAATCATAGTTTAAAAATCTAATATCAAAAGCTATTACAGTTTATTTAAGTAATATTTTTATTATCTTTTGTTATTTTATATATCATAAGTATTCTCACGATATATATTCTTTTAATTTAGATAACACCTTTTTCTCTATCCTAGATACTTGAACCTGTGATATATTGAGCATTTCTCCTATTTCACTTTGAGTCATATCTTCAAAATATCTGAGAACTATTATTTGACGTTCTCTCTTATCTAATTTTCCAAGTATGTCTTTTAATAGTATATTATCTACTACTTTTTCTTCCTCACTTTCTCCTTTCATGCTTATTTTATCAATAAGGCATATTGGAGAACCTTCCTCTTCATGAATAACACCTTGTAAATACTCAACGTTGAAATTAGCTTCCATAGCCATTACTAAATCTTCTTTTTCTACATCAATTGCTTTAGCCAATTCTTCTATACTCGGTTCTCTACCTAACTTTTTGGTTAATGACTCACTTTCCATCTTGGCCTTTACAGCTATTTGCTTTAATGACCTTGATACTTTTATCATACCATCATCTCTTAAGTACCTCTTTATTTCACCTAAAATCATAGGTACTGCATAAGTAGAGAATTTTACATTAAATTTTGGGTCAAATTTATATATTGATTTTATTAAGCCTATAGAACCTAACTGAAATAAATCCTCTCTATCATATCCTATATTTAAAAATCTAGATACAACGCTCCTAACTAGACCTAAATTGCTTGATATTAATATTTCTTTTGCCTCTTCATCTCCATTTTGAACTTTGTCAATAAGTTCTAGAGTCTCCTCATGACTAAGAAGAGGTTTTTTTTCTTCTCTGGCAACAGTTACTTCCATAATAAAACCTCACTTTTGGACTTTATTTAGGCACATTTATTTTTTTAGACATTTCAATTCTAGTACCATTATCTTTTACAGAACTTACCTCTACATCGTCCATAAAGCTTTTCATTACTGTGAATCCCATTCCTGATCTATCAAGTTCTGGTTTTGATGTATAAAGTGGTTCCATTGCCTTCTCCACATTTTCTATTCCATACCCTTCATCTTCAACTATAATTTTTATAGTATTTCCCTCTATCTCACATCTTAAAAAAACAAATTTAGAACTATCTTCTTCATATCCATGTATTATAGCATTTGTAACAGCCTCAGAGACAGCAGTTTTTATATCCACTAATTCATCTACTGTTGGGTCTAATTTAGCTGCAAAGGATGCTACTATAACTCTTGCTAAACTTTCATTTTCAGATATTGCCGAAAATTTAACTTCCATAATATTATTCATCACATACTCCTCCCTACAAAGAACTTAGAGCTTCTTCATACGTATCATAAATGCCAATAATTTTATTTAACCCAGATAAATCAAAAATCTTCTTAACTCGTGAACTTATATTAATTACTGAAACTCGTCCCCCTTCATTAGAAATCTTTTTATATCTACCTATGATGACACCTATACCTGAAGAATCCATAAAATTAATATTTTCAAAATTAAATACAACATTTCTAACTTGATTTACACTTAATAAGTTATCTATTTCTTCCCTTATTTCATTGGCTACATGGTGGTCTAGTTCTGAGCACATAAATTCTATGTATAGATTCTTATGTTCTAAGGAATAATTTACCATCAAAATCCCTCCTTCAATAGTTTTGTAAAAATAGTAACTTTTAATCAATTCTATAATTGTATTTTTATTCCTTCAATGAAATTTAACTAGTTTTGTCGTATTATTTCTACCATACTTTCATTGTATGTTACCTGACCGCCAAAGTCTGATATGCCAGAGTCTGTCAAACTGTTTGGATTCCCATGTTTCTTCCACCAACCAACATACATTTTTACTATATAATCACCCACTCCATCGTCTATATTTATTTGTACATCTATTTTTGCTTTTTTTGAGTTTAAAGTCACAATGTCTTTATCCTTAATGCCTAATTGTTTAGCCATGCATTTATTTATATATGCTTGTGATATAGAAGTCTTATCCATAAAGTGTTGACTAAACAAAGTATCTGCATGATGATTAGTCAATAATCTAAAATAAGTATTTTCATTTTTCTCTTTTATATTTTTAGATTTATGATTCATATACACAGGTATTGGGCTTATTCCTAAGCTTTTTATTCGTTCTGAATAAAGCTCATACTTTCCAGATGGAGTCTCAAATTTCTTATCTTCCCAAGCAACAGGATTATGTATAGTGAAGTAGCTATTTTTAAGTTTTTCTATATTTAGATTTTTATCAAATTTTCTAAGTGGTTCAATTACTTTTTCTAGATATTCGCTTTTTCTAACAAATGGATAATCTTTAATCCCCATCTTTTTAGCTAACTCCATAAAGAAATAGTATTCATCCATCAATTTATATTTTGGTTTTACTGCTATTTCATTATAAGTTATATATGGATTAGTCATTGAACTATAGATTATATCTTCACTTTCTAGTGTATTTGTACAAGGTATAAACAAGTCGCATAGCGTGGCTGTATCAGTCATAAACATATCAAAACACACTTTAAATTCAATCTTTGAAAATACTTTCTCTAGCTTTACTAAATCTGGCAATTGATTCATCAGATTACTTTTGGTTATAACAGCCATCTTTATAGGAACATTAGTTTTTATTGATTTATTTGATAAGTTATTTAATTCACTTGATACAAGATTTGTTTTACTATCTTTATCATCAGACCCATTTAATGTATCTTTTAAAGATTTCTCTATAAATTCACTAATATTACTTACATAAAACTCCCTATCTTCTCCATATGACTGGCTATTATAAGGGTCAGAGTTTAGAATATTTGGATAAACCTTATTGGCATAGTTTATACCTCCACCACTAAAACCGATTTGACCTGTTATAGCTCCTAAAGCATCTATGGCTCTTATTGTATTTCCTCCATTTTTATACTTCTGAAGTCCATACCCAAGATTTATAGTTGAATATTTGTTGGTATATAAATCAACTAGTTCTCTTATATCCTTCTCTTTAACTCCACATTCATTAATTAAAAAACTTAATTCCAATGAATGCAAATATTCTTTGTACTCCTCAAAACCAATAACATATGAATTTATATATTCTTCATCATATAATTTATCTTCTACTATAACTTTTGCCATAGCTATAGCTAAAGCTCCATCTGTTCCAGGATTTACTTTTATGTACTTATCTGCTATTTGAGCTGTTTTTGTATATATGGGGTCAATTACTACTATCTGTATTCCTTTATCTTTAGCCCTTTTAATTATTTGCATAGTATGAATTGTAGTATATGCTGGATTTTTTCCCCATACAAATATGCTTTTACTATTTAACATGTCTTCTATGGCATTACTTTTAGCTTCTCCAAAATCATACTTTTGAGCATGCATTCCTGCACTCCAACATGGACCACCCTTGTGTCTACTAACTCCTCCATAAAAGTTAAAAAATATATCTCCTATGTATTTTAATACAGACCCACTTCCATATTGGTCATAATGCATAACAGACTTTGATGTGTACTTTTCTTTATAGTCTATAAGCTTTTCTGCCATTATCTCTATAGCTTCATCAAAAGAGATTTTCTTCCATACTCCATCAACTTTAAGCATTGGAGTCTCTATCCTCTCTTTATGATTTAGTCTATCTAAATGAGCCAATCCCTTTTTACATATAAATCCTTTTGTGTAAGGATGGTTTTTATCTCCTTCAATTTTTATTATGTTATTTCCTTCAATATAAACATTAAATTTGCAACAATCATGGCAATCTAGTGTACAACCATGACTTAATTTTTTTATTGTATCCATAAAGTATCCTTCTTTCCTTATTAAGAACTATCATATTTCCTGTAATTTATTAAATTTTATATACTCAAAACTACTTTATATAAAACATAAATATATTTTATCAAATTAAATTTAAAAATACTTCATAAATATAATATTATTGAAAAATTCACTTCTAAAAACTAACTGACTTCTAATTTTGCTTGAATACTATAGTTGTTAATAATAAAAATAACCTTTCAATTAATATATCTCTGATATACATAAATTGAAAGGTTATAAAAATTTTACATAACTTGTCCACCAGTAATATTTATAGATTGACCTGTACAATATTCAGCTTCCTTAGAAGCGTAAAATGTAAGCATATTTGCAACATCTATAAATCTACAACCTCTTTTTAGAGGTACTTTATCTATATAAACTTGCTTAACTTCTGATTCAGGTATCCCCAATTTTACTGCATATTGAGGAATTAAACTTTCAAACATGTCAGAATCAAGTAAATTTCCAAGCATCAACGCATTTACAGTTATCTTATGCTCTGCTAAATCTAATGCCAAACTTTGAGTAAGACCCACTCCAGCAAATTTACCTGCTGAATATCCTGAATTATGCTTGCTACCTACTCTACCTGATTTTGAATTTATCTGTATTATTCTACCTTCAATGCCTTTTGATATCATGACCTTAGATACTTCTCTTGCAAATAGAAAATACCCATTTAAATTTACATCTACAATAAATTTAAAATCTCTATATCCAAAATCAGTTATTTTTTTACTTACAGCCACTCCTGCATTGTATACCAATAAATCAATCCTATCAAAATCACTTTCAATCTTTTCAACAGTACTTATAACCTGTTCTTCATCAGTGGCATTACAGCCATATCCTATGGATTTACAATCAAACTCTTTTTCTATTTCTTCAGCTACTTTTTTTGCATTATCTTTATTTAAGTCCGCAATAGCAACATCATAACCTACTTTAGCTAGATGTTTAGATAAAAATTCACCTAAACTTCTTCCTCCTCCAACTACTAAAGCTACTTTTCTCATTTTCATTTCCCCTTTTATATCACATTAGAAGCTAACTTGATTAGTTAAATTGACTTTTATCTATAATTTACTTATAATATGATTAGATTAGTTTTAAATTTTATTTTCTAATTATTTTTAGTATAGTACCTACGCCAATAGGTGCTATTTCTTTTTTTTCAAGATATAAGGTCCCTCCAATTGCTCCATCTTTTTCACCTGTAAACTTAAATGTTATATGACCTAATTCTGAAAGATTTTGATTTACTAACTCACCAACAGAAGTAATTTTATAATCAACATTATTTATTGATAACACATCATTCGTAAGTATTTCTTTTACTAAATTATTTTCAGAATGTATATAACAGTAATTTTCTAATTCTTGAGGAGCATTATCCTTGAAAGTTACAAACATGTTATGTTCTAAAAATTCATTTGCATTATCTCCTATTTTATTTATTTGGGTACTGTATATTAATTCCATATCAACTGAACCTTTCTCTAATTATTTATAAAGTATTCTTTTATTTATATAATCCAAAGCTTGCTAACCATGCTAGTAGAACAGTTGGTGCACCTGTTAAAAATCTAGAATATAAAACTGATGGAACTCCTACTTGAACTGTATCAGGTTCAGCTTCTGCAAGACCAAGCCCTACTGGTATAAAGTCACATGCTGCTTGTGAATTTATTGCAAACAGTGCTGGCAATGCTAAACTTGGTGGAATATTTCCTTTTCCTATTTCTGTCCCAACTAATACCCCTACTATCTGAGCTATAACAGCTCCTGGTCCAAGAAATGGAGACAACAATGGAAATGAACATATTATTGATAAAACAACCAGCCCTCCAACATTTCCTATTAATGGAGTAAGCAAGTTGGCTACCCAATTTCCTACACCTGATTGATTTATTATACCTATTAGGACTGCAACGAAAGCCATAAAAGGCAATATAGTGTGTATTAATGTATCTATAGTATCTCTACCAGCTTGAAAAAGAGTACTTGTCACATTACCTAGTGCTATACCTATTTTTGCGACAATTCCTTGACTCTGTTCACTTATCTTCTTTTTAGTATCATAAGCCATATTTTTTTCCTCCTACATCCACAATTATAATTGCTCTACATTGTTTGGTTTTACCCCTGAAACATATATATCTTCTTTTATAAACATCGCTAATGGTCCACTTTTACCTGTCTTCATTATATTTATAGTTGGTATTTTCTTTTGAGGATATATACCACATCTTAATGTACCACCACAATTTATTATTACACATGCTATTTCATCATCTTTAACACCTTGCGAAAATCCATCTATTAATTCACATCCTGTAAGTTCAGCTATTCTTACTGCAGTTTCTGGTTTTGCTCCTCCAGTTACATATACTACCTTATTTTTCTTTTCTGTTGGCTCTATTATCAATGGTCCTCCCCATCCTCCAGAACCTTTTACTATTTTAACTTTATTAAATGACATACAAATTCTCCTCCTATATACACTATTTTTTATTTAAGTTATTATCTTAATCCTAATTCTATCCATTTCTTTCTTAGTTATCTTATTTTAAATCCTTTAATACTATTATTTATTTTCTTACATCTCATGTTAACTTTCTGCTATCTTATATGTAACTTTCTTATATTAATTTATTTAATTACTATTCAAAACAATCTACTTATTATATAAAACAATTTACTTTCACTTAGAATAAATTTAATTATATCTTAAAATAATTATCCAATATTTATATCTGAATTTAATGATATTCCTTGTTGCTTCTCTACAAATTTTGTCGTATAGTCAGTAACCACACCTTTAATAAAGTTTGCAATTATACCAACTAGTAAATATCTAACTGCTAAATCTGCTGTTGAAAATCCTAAAGTTGTTATACCATTTGCAATTCCTAGATATATAAATAGCTCTCCTGGATTAATGTGTGGAAATAATCCATTCATTGTATGGCATGAAAAACTTGCTGCTGCAAAATAACTAGGTTTAAATTTTTCTGGCAAAAATCTTCCAAGTGATAATGTCATTGGATTTGCAAATACGAATGTACCAAGTACTGGTAATATTAAATATCTAGTAAATATATTTGCAGAACATTTTTTTGCAAGCCTCTCGACTCTATCTGTACCTATAAAATTGATAATTGCATTCATTGTAACCAATAAAGCTACTAAAAGTGGAACTATATCTGTTACAAACCCTACAAATTGTTGACCTCCTGCCCTAAATAAATTCATAAAACTGTCTGCACCACTTGCTAATACTTGAAAAAATTGCGTCATATTAACTCCTCCTTATAAATATATATTTTTAAACTACTTCTGCATTGCATTCTTCATCAGTACTAGTACTATTTGTACTCTCACATCTATTTTTTTCAAATGTTATGTACTGTTTGACTGCATCTAGTATTGCTTTTTTTAGTAGTTTATTATACTCAGCTAAATCTGATTTTGTTATGTCCCCTAAGTCTTTTCCTACTAGCCCTTCAAACACTTTTACTCTTGCTAATACTGTAACACCTTGCATTTTCCTAGTTTCAACAATTGCACCATCCTCATCTATGAGTATTAGCACAATTGTACCTGATGATATTCTTCCTTTTTTTCTGCCTATTGCAACTCTACCTTTTCTTTTTAATTCAATATAATTTTTATTAAAATCTTTAAGTTGTAAGTATCCAAGAAAAATATTTAATAAATAAACTGCAATAAGTGATACTATAATAAAAATTACTGGGTCCATATTATTACCTCCTCTTGGTAATTATTTTATAAAATTCATCAAATGATTTTACTTTAGCAAGTGCTTCTACCATTTTTTTATCTCTTCCTATTTCAAGTACCTCTTCATAGCTTTTTATTATCAAATCTGTACTTTCTACATTCTTATCTGGAATTATCATTAATATTATTATTCTAATTTCTTTTGTATCCCAAATTACTGGATTTTCTAATATACCAAATGCCAGATAAAGATTTTCTCCTTTAGAGCTAACTGAATGGGGTAATGCTATGTAATTATCTAGTGCTGTAGAAGATTTCTGTTCCCTTTTTAATACATTTTCCTTAAACTCCAAATCAATAATTCCTTTATGTACTAGCTTTACTAACATTTCTTCTAAATTTTCCATGAATGTGTCATTATTCAGTATAAAAAACTTATCTTCCTCAACTAATTTACCTATAAAAGGAATATTCTTTTCAATATGCTTTATAGATTTAAGATTTATACTATTTTTCAATAGTATGGCATTTTCTATTTCTTTTTTTATACTTTCTTCATTAAATAAGGCATTTACTCTAAATATTGGAACATCTAAGTCTGTCTTAAAGTCTACTGTTGTAAACACTAGGTCATAGTACTTTAATAACTCCAAATTAGCCTTGGCTTCTATATCAGAAAAAGTATTTACTTCAACACTTTCTCCAAGAATTTTTCCTATTTTTATCCTGATGAGTTGTGCAGTCCCAAGACCAGTTCCACAAACAACTGCCACTCTGTTTACATTTAGAATCTTTCTTGAACTTTTTTCGAAATAACTTCCAAAATGTAATGCTATATATCCTATTTCGTGTTCACATATCTTTAAGTCAAACTTTTCTTCAATTATCATTGCAGCTATCTTTGCTACACTGTATGGAAATGTATATCTCTCCTTTATTTCTTGCAATAATGGATTTTTTACCCTTATGTTAAACCTCATTCTATTAAGTGCAAAATACAAATGATATTCTAGGTTTTCTATGAGCTTCTTATCTTCTTTAAAATCAATCCCAGATGTCTCCAATAGAAAACTAGTTACTTCATCTACAACTTCTTTTACACTATCATTTATCTTTATGCTACTAAGTGCTAACTTTGTACTAGGAGCTTTTCTGCCTATTAATGGCATTGTCAAAAATATGGTTTCTTTTTCATTTAAAACTATATTAAATATCTTTTCCAACAAAGATTTAAGTTTTAATCCTAAAATATATTCATCTGAACATCTTATGACTTCAAATCTCTTATCTATCTTTTCAAATTTATATCCATTTAGATTTCTTAAAACAGATATTATTATATATCTTTCAACATCCATTAAGACCTGCTCTGTTATATAGAGTTCTTCTTGATTAAATAACTTCTTTAATTCGTCTCTAAGACATTCAATATCACCCTTTTTAATAACTCTTATGTGATTAACGTTTTCCAGTATATCAATATAATTTTCATATAACCTATCAAGGACTAATAACCTTATATCCATTTCTTCGCCAACTAAAATCATACCTATATTTGGTTTTCTTTTTAACTCCAAGTCGTAATCTGCTAAAATCTTATCTGCCTTTTTTAAATCTTTTATTAGCGTTGTTCTTCCTATACATATCTCTTCAGCCAAATCATCTATAGTAATTGGATTGCTAGTCATAGTTAAAATATCAAGAACATAATTTACCCTTTCATCAGGTGAATTTAAATTTATAAAATTTGATGCTTTTCCTCTATTGAAATTTACAATTTCAATTAATTTACTTTCATCTTCAATTCTTATACTATATGTACCTTTTTCATTCTTAACTATTTTAGCAATACCATCTTTTAATTCTCGATTAATCTGGTTTATATAATTTCTGATAGTCCTAGTACTGACACCTAGAACACTTGAAAACTGTTCTAGAGTGTTTGTGTCTTCTTTTAACACCATTTCTAAAATTAAAAAAACCCTAGGGTCCATATAAGTCATTGACATCTTTTTCTCCCCTTTGTTATCTTACATTTTTTATTATAATCCAAACTGTATAGATAATTAATATTCTCTTTTTCAAATAAGATTTGAAAAAGAGGAACTAATATACATTTTTTCACAATACACTGGAAAAATGTATATTAACATATTAAATCGTATTCTCAAATGAAAATCATATATTAATTTTTATTTTGTTATAGATTTTAATTTTTTTTACATCTACTAAGTCAAATTATAAATTATTTTTAAAATGCTCCTCATAATAATATTATATAAAACAATAAAAGCCTTATGTTGTTAACTATTACAGACTCTACACATCTGTTTTGAAAACACATTAGGCTTTTTAAATATTCAATATATTATTTTATATATTTTCTAATTATATTTTTACATGCTATAAATTATTTTTTCTTTTTATTCGCTTTTTCTATATTAATCTTATTACCTTTTATCTTAATATCTTTCATTTTTTCAATTACTGTCTTAGCATCTTTTTTAGGTATTTCAACAAAAGTATACTTATCATATATATCTATAGTTCCTACTACTTTACCTGGTATTCCAACCTCTCCAGCTATAGCACCAACTATATCCTTAGCTTGCACTCTTTGATTTCTACCAATATTGATAAATAATCTAATCATACCATCTTTAGCTCCAGTACTACCTTTTCTATCTCCATGTTCTCCACGCTCTCTTCTAGGTTTTTCTTCTATTATTTCTTCTTTCATTTCTTCACCTAGAGATAACTTCACAAGTGCAGCAGCTATGTCAACCATTGCATAGTCTTCATCATTACAGAAGCTTTCTAACCATTGTAATTGTTTAGTTAAATGTCCTTCTTCAATAGTTTGCTTAACTTGTGCGAAGAAAGTACCTACTTTTTTCTCTTCAACATCAGTTATTGTTGGTATGTTATGTTTTATCAATTTAGATTTAGTATATCTTTCTATATCTTTCATCTTTCTCATTTCTTTTCCAAATACAAAAGTAAATGACATACCTTCTCTACCAGCACGACCAGTTCTACCAATTCTGTGAACATAATACTCTTCATCTTGTGGTAAATCATAATTGAATACACATTCAACATCATCAACATCTATACCTCTAGCTGCAACATCAGTAGCAACAAGTATATCTATTGTACCATTTCTAAACTTATCCATTACTATATCCCTTTGAGTCTGCTTTAAATCACCATGTAAAGCATCTGCAAAGTATCCTCTTGCTTGTAAATCTCCTACTAATTCATCTGCTTTTCTTTTAGTGTTACAGAAAACAACAGATAACTTAGGGTCATATACATCAACTAATCTACATAATACTTCTAATTTATTTGATGACCTAGTTTCTATATAGTATTGCTTTGTATTTGAAACTGTAAGTTCTTTTCTAACAACTTTTATATGTTCTGGGTCTTTTTGATATCTCTTAGTTAATTCCAAAATTCCTTTTGGCATAGTAGCTGAAAAGAAAGTTGTTTGTCTTTCCTCAGGAATCTTGCTTAAAATCATTTCTATATCTTCTCTAAATCCCATATCTAGCATTTCGTCTGCTTCATCTAATATAATCATTTTTACATTATCCATTTTTAATGTTTTACGATTGATATGGTCTATTGTACGTCCTGGTGTACCTATTACAACTTGTACTCCACTCTTTAGAGATTTTATTTGTCTATCTATTGGTTGACCACCATATATAGGTAATGTCTTTATTCCGTGCGAATATTTAGCTAGCTTTCTTATTTCTGTTGATACTTGTATTGCAAGCTCTCTTGTTGGACAAAGTACTACAGCTTGTAAACTTCTATTATTTGGGTCTATTGTTTCTAGTATAGGTATACTAAAAGCTGCTGTTTTCCCCGTACCAGTTTGTGCTTGTCCTATAACGTCTTTACCTGACAAAATCGCAGGTATAGACTGTGCTTGTATAGGAGATGGCTCTTCAAACCCCATTTCAGCTATAGCTTTTTTTATTCCTTCACTTATTGGTAAATCTTCAAACTTTGTTATATTCATATATTATTCCTCTCCGTTATCAATTAATCTTAACCTATCCATTATATACTTTTTTAGGATATTCTGCAATTAATATTTTTAACAGTATAGTTAAATAATATACATGAAATACAAAATTGATATGTATAGAAAATATGTAAATAACATCAATATCCCTTGTATTCTGCTAAGTCTGTTTGATTTAAGCGTTGGTACTATGACTATTAATAATAATAATATCATAAATGGTATATCCAATTGCCTATTTTGGGATAATATTGGTATGTTATTTGGTATTGCTGATACGGCTATTACTGATACTATATTCAATATGTTTGCACCTAAAATATTTCCTACTGATATTTCATGATGATTTTTTCTTATAGCAGTAATCGACGAAACTATCTCTGGCAGAGAAGTTCCAAGTGCTATTATAGTTAAACTTACTATACCTTGAGGTATATTTAAAAAACTAGCTATTCTTACTCCACTCTCTATAAGAATCTGTGAACCAATTATCATCATTATCAAACCTGTAGCAAAAAGTGCTAGTATTTTTAAAATTTCTACTACAGAAAAACCTCTAAAATTCTTACTCTTTTTAGTAGGTATATCTTTAATAGTACTATTTTTAATATTTCTATTTTTAGTAGATTTTCCAACTACACTTCTATAATTATTAACCATATAAAAGATTAATATTATTATAAGCAATAACGAATCTCCTCTTGTTATAACTCCATCTAAACCCAATAAAATTAAAACTATAACAGATACTATTAATAGTAAAGACTTAGAAAAAAACATTTTTTTATCTACATTATATGGACTTATAAAAACAACTAATCCTAATGCTAACCCTGTATTACATATTATAGAACCAACTGCATTTCCTAAACTCATTGTAGTATGACCATCAATAGAAGCAAGTAAAGACACTGTAAATTCAGGTAATGTTGTCGCAAAACTAACGATAGTTGCTCCAAGTATGATTTCTGATATGTTTGTTTTTCTACCTATCTCTACAGTACAATTTATAAAGATATCTGCGCCTTTAGTAATTAATAGGAAACCTACTAAAAATAATATCACTGTGATAAACAATATATCACCTCCCCCTATTAAATAAATATTCAATTTATGAAGATGTATGCTTTTCTTTTTTTCATAATAAAATTTATTTATTTCAAGTTTAGGATTTAAAAAATATATTATTGTTAATTAATCATTTATCTGTTTCATTTTATTTATATATGGGTATAATTTCATCACATTAATAACATATAATTTGTTTTATACTTTAAAACGACAATTTTTTATTTTTTTGTGTATACAGGATACTGATAATATGTTATTATTATATTAGAAAATATATTTTTTAAAAAATATATAAAACAAATTAAGTATATAAAAATTAATTTTAATAGTATTATTTATCATTTAAATCTAAGGAGGAAATACTTAATGAATGCATGGCAAGGATTTAAAACAGGAAGATGGACTAAAGAAGTAAATGTTAGAGAGTTTATACAATTAAACTATTCTCCATATGAAGGAAATGACTCTTTCTTAGCTGGTGCTACTGAAAACACTAAAAAGCTATGGGACAAAGCTATGGTCTTATTTAAAGAAGAAAGAGAAAATGGTGGTACTTTAGATGTTGATACAAAAACTGTTTCTGGAATAGCTGCATATGCTCCAGGATATTTAGATAAAGGATTAGAAACAATAGTTGGGTTACAAACGGATGCCCCTTTAAAAAGAGCTGTTATGCCATATGGTGGTATAAAAATGGTTGAAAACTCATGTGATGCTTTTGGATATGAATTAGACTCAGAAATAAAAGATATATTCACTAAATACAGAAAAACACACAACCAAGGAGTTTTTGATGTTTACACTCCAGAAATGAGAGCAGCTAGAAAATCTGGTATAATAACAGGTCTTCCAGATGCTTATGGTAGAGGTAGAATAATTGGTGACTATAGAAGAGTTGCTTTATACGGTGTTGACGCCTTAATAGAAGATAAAAATAAGCAAAAGAAATCATTAGAAGTTTCTTGCATGGATGAGGAAGTTATCAGACTAAGAGAAGAAATAGCTGAGCAAATATCAGCTTTAAATGAACTTAAAAAGATGGCTCAGTCTTATGGATTTGATATATCAAAACCAGCGACTAACTCAAAAGAAGCTGTACAGTGGTTATACTTTGGTTATTTAGGTGCTGTTAAAGACCAAAATGGTGCTGCGATGTCTTTAGGTAGAACATCTACTTTCTTAGACATATACTTTGAAAGAGACTTAAAAGCAGGAATAGTAACAGAAGAAGAATTACAAGAATATATGGACCACTTTGTTATGAAATTAAGAATGGTTAAATTCCTAAGAACTCCTGATTACAATAACCTATTCTCTGGAGACCCAACTTGGGTAACTGAGTGTATAGGAGGTATGGGAATAGATGGTAGAACATTAGTTACTAAAAACTCATTTAGAATGTTAAATACTCTATATACATTAGGACCTTCTCCAGAACCAAACTTAACAGTTCTATGGTCAACTAAATTACCTCAAGGATTCAAAGATTTCTGTTCTAAAGTATCTATAGATACAAGTTCAGTACAGTATGAAAATGATGATTTAATGAGAGCATACTGGGGAGATGACTATGGTATAGCTTGTTGTGTATCTGCAATGAAAATTGGTAAGCAAATGCAGTTCTTTGGAGCTAGAGTTAACTTAGCAAAAACTTTATTATATGCTATAAATGGTGGTATAGATGAGAAATCTGGCGTTCAAGTTGGACCAAGATTTGAGCCTATAACTTCTGAGTACTTAGATTATGATGAAGTTATAAGTAAATTTGAACCATTCACTGATTGGTTAGCAACATTATATGTAAATACTTTAAATGTAATACATTACATGCATGATAAATATTCTTATGAAGCATTAGAAATGGCATTACATGATAGAGATATATTCAGAACTATGGCTTGTGGTATGGCTGGATTATCAGTTTGTGCAGACTCATTATCTGCTATAAAACATGCCAAAGTTAAAACTATTAGAAATGAACATGGAATAGCTGTTGATTTTGAAATAGAAGGAGACTATCCAAAATACGGAAACAATGATGACAGAGTTGATAGTATAGCTGTAGAGTTAGTTGAAAGCTTTATGAATAAAATAAGAAAAAATAAAACTTATAGAAATTCTTATCCAACTCAATCTATACTTACAATAACTTCAAATGTTGTTTATGGTAAGAAAACTGGTAATACACCAGATGGTAGAAGAGCTGGTGCTCCATTTGCTCCTGGTGCTAACCCAATGCATGGTAGAGATACTAATGGTGCCTTAGCTTCATTATCTTCAGTTGCTAAATTACCATATGAGCATGCTCAAGATGGTATATCTAATACTTTCTCTATAGTACCAGCTGCTTTAGGAAAAGATATGAATGAAAGAATAAACAATCTTTCTGCAATGATGGATGGATACTTCTCTCAAAATGCTCATCACTTAAATGTAAATGTATTTGATAGAGCTACTTTAGAAGATGCTATGGAACATCCAGAAGAATATCCACAATTAACTATAAGAGTATCTGGATATGCTGTTAACTTCATAAAATTAACAAAAGAACAACAATTAGATGTTATAAACAGAACATTCCACGGTAAAATGGCTTAGTCTTTAAATTTTTATACTTTAGCTAAGATTACTACTGTGTAGAAAATAAAAATAAAAGGCCATCTTATATTTGAATTATTTCTGGTATAGGATGGCTTTTTTTAGACAAATATTATAACTATTAATAAAGTCATTAAAATATATTGTGAGGTGAACTCTATGATTAAGGGAAAGATACACTCTATAGAAACATTTGGCACTGTAGATGGGCCAGGAATAAGATATATATTATTTTTTCAGGGATGTCCACTTAGATGCAAGTACTGCCATAACAGAGATACATGGGATACTAAGTCAGGGAAAGAATATACAGTTGATGAGATAATAACTGATGCTCTTAAGTATACTTCTTTTATGAAGTTTTCTGGTGGTGGTATAACTGCTTCTGGTGGAGAATCTACTCTTCAGCCAGAATTTTTGAGTGAATTATTTAAAAAAGCAAAAGAAAATGATATACACACTTGTTTGGATACATCTGGATTTGTAGATATAAAAACCATAGACCCAATTCTAGATAATACTGATTTAGTTTTGCTTGATTTAAAACATATGGTTGAAGAGAAATCTATTGATTTGACTGGTGTTGGTATGGATAAAGCTCTAAAACTTGCTAGACACTTAGACTCAAGAAATATCCCTGTGTGGATAAGACATGTTTTAGTTCCTGGTATTACTGATGATACAGATAACCTAGAAAAACTAGGTCAATTTGTAGCTACATTAAAAAATGTAGAAAGATTTGAATTACTACCATACCATTCTATGGGAATACACAAATGGGAGAATCTAGGAATAGATTATGAACTAAAAGATGTCCCTGATGCTAGTAAAGAAGATATTAAAAAAGCTAGTGAAATAATATCTAAATTTGGGGTAAAAGTATATAATAGTTAAGATATATTTGCACAATGAAATAGGGTAAAGTATAAGCTTTTTAAAAACTTGTACTTTACCCTATTTTAATATACTACTACATTATCTTCTATACCTAGCATTTTTTATATATTTACTTTGACAATTGAAGTTTATAAAACTCAGATGCGCTCACAGGTCTTCCAAATAAAAATCCTTGAATAATATCTACACCTAGACTCTTTACTATATCATATTCTTCATAAGACTCTATACCTTCAACGCAAACTTTTAAGTTGATGATGTGAGCCAATTTAATGATATATTCAAGGAAAGTATGTTCATAGCTATTATATGTAATATTCTTAACAAAACTTCTTTCAATTTTTATTATATTAACAGACAGTTCTTTAAGGTAATTTAAAGATGAATATCCTGTACCAAAATCATCTATTGCAATATGTACTCCTATACCCTTTAAGCTAATAAACTTATCATTCAGTAAATTTATATCTGGTATCCAACAATTCTCTGTTAACTCCAAAATTAAAAATTCAGGTCTTAATTGATACTCTATTAAACATTCAACTATAAAATCTCTAAAAAAATCTTCTTTTAATTGAATGTACGATACGTTTACAGATATCTTGAAGTCTGGATTTATTTTATGCCATTCTTTACACTGTTTTACAGCTTCTTTTATAATCCACTTCCCCACTGGTATAATCAAATTGCTTTGTTCCAAGATTGGTATAAATTCAATAGGAGATACTTCTCCATAAGTACTTGAATGCCATCTTAGAAGTGCCTCGGCTCCTATTACTTCTCTTGTGGCCGCATCTATTTGTGGCTGAAAAAATAGTTCAAGGTCATTAAAGTTATTTTCAATACTTTCTCTTAGCTTATGTTGCATTGAAATTACCTTTAGTTTGTTTTCGTATAATTCTGGTGAAAAAAACTTAATTCTATTCTTTCCATTTATTTTTGCTATATCTAGTGCAATATCAGCATGTTTGAATAAGTCCAAATAAGTATCTCCATCCTGTGGATACATAGCAACCCCCGCAGTTACTGTGCAATAATACTTATTCGATTCAATCTCATGTTGGGTATTGGTATACATCTGTATCTTTTCATAGATTTTATTTATAGTCTCTTTAGTACACATAGGGTAAAAAAATGCAAATTCATCTCCATCTAATCTATACAATCGAACATCTTTTGGTAAATATTCTAACACTTCGGTGGCAATTGCACGCAAGACCTTGTCACCATAAGAGTGACCATATTTTTCATTTATATTTTTGAAATTGTCTATATCCATAATAAATATAGCTCCACTTTCATAGGTCTTTTCTTTTATGATATAATTCATCCAGTACTCGAACTGTTCTCTATTCCATGTTCCAGTGATGGAATCAAACTTATTTTTTTCACCAATATTCTTTATTCTTCCAACCAAAACTATAGTTTTTTTATCTTCTGATATATAAGCCTTCCCTCTACAAGAAATCCATACTACTTCCCCATATTTATTAATTAATCGATATTCTAGATTATGTTCATCTTTTTTTCCATCTATCAACGCTTGTATATCATCTTCCCACACTTGAACATCATCTGGATAAATAATTTTACTCCAACAATTTACTACATCAGAATCTACATCTTTACTTAAGTTAAATTCATCAAAAACTGCTGAAGAAATTTTAAATTTATTCCTGTTTATGTCCCAAAAAAATATATAGTCTTCTGTACTTTGAGACAAAAGTTCAAAGAAAATTTCTATATGATTTAAATTTAAAGAGTTCGATTCTTCTCTCATCTTTTCCCCCTACAATATAATTAATATAGTAATATTATAACCCTACTTATAATAAAAATAATTTTAAAGTAGGGTTATAGTTTACAGTTGGTGTAATTTATCAATAAAATATTATTATCTAAATTATTCTATTTTACTATTTCTTTTATCTTCATTATTTCTAAGCCACTTACTCTTAATTATTATTTGTCCTTATTGATTTGATAGAAATATTTAAATGTATAATTATATAATATACTTAATCCATTAATATTTTTTAATTAAAAAGATATTTTTATTATAATTATCATTATTTTTCACTTCCAATAGTTTCCATTTGTTATAAAAAAGTTACTATTCAAAAAATTGGAACTTTTCTTCAATTTTATACATAATTTTTCAAAGAAAATGCACTTAATTAACAATCAAATTTATAAATATTTTACTGTTTTTAGGTTTAATTTTATTTTATTGATGTGTACTTGTTTATTAGAAATGAAAAATTTTTTAGATTGGTTTTTAAGTGTAATATTTTTAGATTTTTATAGGTATAAAAAAAAGCCCTTTTATAACTAAGGGTTACTTTCATTTTATTTTAACATTCTTTTTTCTTCATTTCAATGTTTTGCTATTTATTTCCAAAATATTATAAAGTGTTTATTTATACTTCTCGACTTTATAATTTTTATTTTATATACTTAGACTAACAAATCTACTTCACTTTTTTTTCATTTATAAATATAAAATAATAAAAAATAAGACTAAAAATAAATAATTTTTTATTTTCAGTCTTATGTTATCTTTTTTAATCATATAAATTTATATAATCATTTGATTAATCTGATATTCTAAACTCTAGAAACTTTATAAACAACATCTCTAGCTTTTGGTAGATTTCCATCTGGGACACCTATAGCAATACCAAAAGGTACAGAATACCCTTTTGGTATATTCAACAATTCTCTATATTTTTTATTTGTATCAAACATCATCTTTATTGAATCTGATTCTTTTACATCATTCTCATCTAATACACTCACAAGACCTGTTATATCCCCTTGTTCAACAGGTGTAAATAAGCCCCTAACCATTCCTATTATGCAACTTCCTAATCCTAATGCTTGTGCAGCTGTAGTTACATTTCCTGTAAGTATTCCTACATCATATGGAGCCCATGAATTTTCTTCATCATAAGAAATAAATAAAACAGTTGGTGCACCATAAAATAATTTAAAATTCTTATTTATCTCAACATTACTAACTTCATGGATTCTGGATAATGTATCATCACTAATCTCTTTTAAAAGTTTCTGGTCTTGCACAACACTTACATGCCAAGGTTGTTTATTACATCCCGAAGGAGCTGCAAATGCACAGTGTAACAATGTATCCAGTTGCTCGTTTGTAATTTGCTCCGTTGTAAATTTTCGTATACTTCTACGACTTTGTATTAAGTTTATTGTTTGATTATCTTGTAAATTATTCATATATCTATTCCCCTTTTATGTATTACTTAGTATAAATACTAAATTTGATAAAAATTTAGTATTTAACTAATATTCTTTATATTCTTATTATAGTTATTTTTAGTTTATATGTGAAGACTTTAAAATAGTAAATATTCAATAATCATACTGCACCAATAAAATATTCAAAATAAAATCTGGTATTAATTAACTATAGAGAATATTATTCTATAGTCTAATCAATACCAGTAATATATATCATATTAATTTAAAGGACCCCAACCAGATTTAGTATGGATTTCTTCTTTTAAAACTTCCCATGTTTTATTTGCTACAGAAATACCACTTTTACCTTTATACCATTTAGCTTCATCGTAATCATAAATTAAAGAAGCATACCAATTACCTTTAGTTGAAGTGTTTGCAAATACAACTACATTAGCTTCATTTGTATTAGGCTTATTTGCATATGGTTGTATATACAATGTCTCTTTTCCTAAATCGTACTTTTTCTTAAATTCCTCTGGAATTTTAGGCCAACCATTTTTATACTTATTATCCAACAAATAATTTCTAAAATCATCATTATTTTTTGAATTTCCTGGTATTATAGAAGGGTCTTGTGCAAATGATGCAATTAAATCTGTCATACTTTGATATACATCTCTAGCCATCTCAACACCATCTGGATGTTCTGTACAAGTAACATACACTTTTGCTATACTTTCTTCTCCAGTTATTCCATCATAACCATTATCAAATTCTGCTGAATATGTTCCACCTGATTTACACTTTGGCTCTGTTTCAAAGTATTTTCCATCTTTATTTTTTAATACATCTTTTATAAGTTCCTTCTTGTCTTTACTTGTTTCCTCAGCCATTGCAATAACAATTTGAGTCTTTATATTCTCCCTATTTGAAAGACATGTAACTGCTTTACTTTTTTCTATATTTCTAAATAGTGCTGGAACTGCGACTATAACTAAAATTCCTATTATAGATATAACTACCAATAATTCAATTAGTGTAAAACCCTTTTTATTCATAATAATCATTCCCATTAAATAAAATTATAGTACTTACTTTAAAATACTACATATTAACAAATTGTCTACATAGAGTTCTTCCAATAAAAACTCCTAAAATACTTAATGTTAAATTTAAGAATATATTTAACCCAAATAACATATAATTGCCACTATCAAAAAACTTTACATTCTCAAAACTAAATGTGGAAAATGTAGTAAGACCTCCCATTAGACCAGTTACTAAAAATAATTTCAAATTATCAGAAATATAATTTGTTCTTGTACTCATTTCCATGATAAAACCAATCAAAACTCCACCCATAACATTGACAATTAGAGTTCCAAATGGAAACTTAGCTTCTGCAAATCTTAAAGATATTAAATATCTTAATATAGCACCAGAAAATCCTCCAATACCAACACACAATATATGAATCACATATAACACCTCCCCCGAGAGGCTAAAATCACTTGTATATTAGAATTCTATATCTTCAACCTCTATTCTATCAATTGCATCTTGTACTAATCCATCAATATCAAGTGCTGTTTCAGATTTTTCTATCTTTTCTAACCTAGGTTTAGTAACAGGCTTTCTAGGAGAAAATACGCTACAACAATCTTCTTCAGGAATTATAGATGTTTCAAAAGTTCCTATTTTTTTGGCTATATCAACTATATCTGATTTATCCATTGCTATAAGTGGTCTAAATACTGGTAAATCTACAACAGCATTAGTACAAGTAAGACCTTGTATTGTTTGAGATGCAACCTGGCCGATACTTTCACCTGTAATTAAAGCATCACAATGTCTTTTTTCAGAAAGTTTCTGTGCTATTCTCATCATGAATCTTCTTGAAAGAATAGTAGCTTCTTCTTCATTACAATTCTCGCCAATTGCTTTTTGTATTTCTAGTATGTTAACTTTATGAAGTCTTACTCTTCCACAATACTTTGCCAATATCTTAGCTAAGTCTTTAACTTTTTCTTGTGACCTTTCGCTTGTAAACGGATAACTATGGAAGTGTACTGCCTCTACTTCCATACCTCTTTTTGCAACCATCCATGTTGCTACTGGACTATCTATACCTCCTGATAAAAGAGACATAGCTCTACCATTTGTTCCAAGTGGTAATCCACCATATCCAGGTATAGTATCACTATAGACCATAGTATGGAATTCTCTGTATTCACATTTTATTTTAATTTCTGGATTTCTTACATCAACATCAATCTTATCTCCTACCTTTGATAATAAGTATCCACCTATATCCATACTCATTTCTTGAGAAGTCAATCTAAAAGATTTATCTCCTCTTCTTGACTCTACTTTGAACGTTTTATAACCAGCTTCTATTTTTTCCTCTAACATTTTTAAAGCTATTTCTTTTAATGTATCATAATCTTTTTTAGCTCTTACTCCAGGGCATACACCCACTATTCCAAATACTTTTCTAACTTCTTCAATTACTTCTTCATAATCATAATCTTCTAAATCAACATATATTCTTCCATATTCTTTATATACATTAAATTTACCAATTGGTTTTAACATATTTCTTATATTTCTTATAAGTCTATTTTCAAATATATATCTATTTTTCCCTTTTACTCCAATTTCTCCATACTTTACTATTAATATATTATACACCATTTCACCTCTTAAACTAATTTATTCTCATTATTTATACTGTATTCTTTATTTCCTTCTCATTATTGACCTTAAGTCGCAAATTGATTCTTTCAATACTTCTACAACTTCTGATATTTCTTCTTCTGTATTCATATCAGATAAACTAAATCTTATTGTTCCATTTATTTCTTCATTTGTAAGACCTATAGCATTTAAAACATGGCTACCCTTCTTCTTAGAAGAACATGCAGAGCCAGTTGATACATAAATACCTTTTTGTTCTAAGTAATGAAGTAATACCTCTCCTTTTGTACCTCTAAATGATATATTTAATATATGACATACACCATCTTCTGGAGAATTAACTTTTATATCTTCTATATTATCAATTATTTTATTTTTAAATGTATCTTTTAAATTATTTGCTTTTGAAATAACTGCATCTAAATCTTTATTTAGTATTCTGACAGCTTCTCCAAGCCCATATATACCAGGTACATTTTCTGTTCCAGACCTAATTCCTATTTCCTGTCCTCCACCTGTTAACATAGGCTTAAGACGATTATTTTCTTTTATATACATAAATCCAATTCCTTTTGGTCCATGAAATTTATGTGCACTCACGCTCATAAAATCTATATTGTATTTAGATGGTCTAAAATTAATTTTTCCATATGATTGAATAGCATCCACATGAAAATATATCTTTTCTTTTAAAGACTTCAAATACTTTCCGACTTCGTCGATTGGCTGTATGGTTCCTATTTCGTTATTAACATGCATCATACTTACCAAACATGTAGTTGACTTTATTGCATTCTTTAAATCTTCTATATTTATCTTTCCATCTTTTCCGACCTCTAAGTAAGTTACTTCAAAACCATCTTCTTCTAAATCCTTCAATGTATTTAAAACAGAAGGATGTTCTATGTTAGTAGATATTATATGATTTTTTCGCTTTTTATTTAAGTTTGCAACTCCTCTTATTATAGTATTATTACATTCTGTACCACCTGATGTAAAATAAATCTCCTTTTCTTTCGCTCCTAGAGATTTAGCTATAACCTGTCTTACTTCTTTTATTCCTTTTTCAACGTCTACACCTTTTCTGTGAACAGAAGAAGGATTTCCATAATCCGTACTAAGTGCATACACCATTTTATCTATAACTTCTTGATAAGGTTTTGTAGTTGCGCTATTGTCTAAGTATATTTCCAACTTAATTACACCTACCTTTATTTAAAATTTCAGCTCTAACTATTATACCACTAATTATAGTATTTTTTTTGTTAATCTTTATTAAAAAGACAATCTTAAATTTACAAAATATTCTTTCATAAAAAATTAGTTTTTTCACTTTATTATAAAGTTTTATAGTAAAATATAATATGCTTATATTATATCCTACAAAAATACGTTATAAAATACAATATATGATAAAATAATATATTATATAAAATAAATATATTATATTATACATATGCTTATTTTTACTATAAAAGTTATTTTTATAAGCTTACTTGTTATAAAAATAACTTTTATAATTTATATCAAAAAAAATATTGATTTTTGTGTCGCATTTTGTTATAATAAATTAAGGTTATCCCCCTGGTAACCCTAGTTAGTTAATATATCTATTCCCAATACCCTTTCATAAGGATATATTTTATATTTATTAAAAATCGGATTGATAACGGAAATTGATTCGGTGGAAAAAAAGAGCTTACCCCGAGCTCTTTTTTTCTGCAAAAATTTAGCAAAATAAGATTAATATAATTTTAAATTATATTAATCATCATAAAAAAAGGATGTATTGAATTTCTAATATCAATAACATCCTTTTTACATATTATAATACTTTTGCTAAGAATGATTTAGTTCTTTCATGTTTTGGGTTTCCAAAAACTTCTTCTGGAGTATTGTCTTCTAGTACACTTCCTCCATCTATAAAAATAACTCTATCTGCTACTTCTTTCGCAAATCCCATCTCATGAGTTACAATTGCCATTGTCATCCCTTCTTTTGCAAGTTCTTTTATAACATCAAGAACCTCGTTTACCATTTCTGGGTCAAGAGCGGATGTTGGCTCATCGAACAACATCATATCGGGTTCCATAGCAAGTGCTCTAGCTATTGCTATTCTCTGCTTCTGACCTCCAGATAATTGTGATGGATAAGAATCTTTTTTATCTAAAAGACCAACTCTACTTAACAAAACTTCTGCTTTTTTTTCTGCTTCTTCTTTAGTCATCTTTTTTAATTTAATTGGTGCTAATGTTATATTATCTAAAATAGTCTTATGTGGGAATAAATTAAAGTTTTGAAACACCATACCTATATTTTGTCTAATTTCATCAATATTAGTTTTTTTATCAACCAAATTTTTTCCTTCAAATATTATATCTCCACCTGTAGGTATTTCTAGTAAATTCATACATCTAAGAAGTGTACTTTTACCAGAACCACTAGGACCTACTATAACCATTATTTCGCCTTTAGCGATTTCTAAGTCTATATTTTTTAATACATTTAAATCTCCAAAAGATTTACTTAAATTTTTTATTGTAATCATATTATCACTTTCCTTTTTACTATTCTATGTTTTCCCTAAATGCTAAACACGCTCTCATCTAGTTAGACACAGACAGTTTCTTTTCTAATAATCCAACTAATCTTGATAGAGTAAATGTTATAACAAAGTAAATTGCTGCTGCTACTATTAATGGCTCTAATGCTTTGAATGCTGCATTTTTTACTATATCAGCAGTACGCATTATTTCAACAACTCCTATTACAGAGATTATTGAAGATTCTTTTACAAGTGTAATAAACTCATTTGCTAATGAAGGTAGTATATTTTTTATAGCCTGAGGTATTATTATATATCTCATAGTTGACCAGTAATTTAATCCTAGTGATCTACTTGCTTCCATTTGTCCATTATCAACTGATTGTATACCTGATCTAAGTATCTCTGCCACATATGCTCCAGAGTTTACTGATAATGCAAATGCACTAGCTATAAATTCACTTGGTATACCAAATAACATAGGGAATCTTATTCCTAATTGAGGTAATCCAAACCATACTATATATATCTGTACTAATAATGGTGTTCCTCTTAAAATCTCAATATAGATTGATGATATTGCTCTTAATACTTTACTCTTGGATATTCTTGCCATACAGATGATTATACCTATTATAAATCCAAAGCATAATGCCACAAGAGAAATTCCTACTGTCACACCTGTTCCTTCCAGAAAAGAAGTTCCAAATCTACTTAAAAAACTAAAATCTAAACTCATAATTTCATCTCCCACATAACTTTCTTACTAATTTGAAGCAGCTTCAGTAGATGCTTCATTTAAAAATTCTTCTATTTTTTTACCATCTTGTAATTCTTTTATCTTTTTATTCAATAATTCTATAAAGTCTTTGTTGTTATCAGCTTTTTTGATTGCTGCTGCCATACCTTCTGTTACATCTTTACCAACTTCAGTATTTGCCATTTTGATTCCATCATATTTTTTAACATTTATTAAAGAAACTGCTTCATTAGTAACAACAGCATCTATGTTTCCATTTTTTAATTCTGTAATTAAATCAGGTATTGCTTTTAAAGATTTAGTAGTTGTCATTTTTAGAGTATTAACTACATATTCTTCTTGGATACTTCCTGCTTGTACTCCAACTTTAAGTTTCTTTAAATCATCTTCAGTCTTTACTTTATCTATATCTGCATCTTTAACTATAACTGCATTTCTACTTAAATAATATAACTCTGAGAAATCAACACTCTTTTCTCTTTCTGGTGTTGGTGACATACCTGCAAGAACTATGTCAACTTGGTCTGCATTTAAAGCTCCTATTAATCCATCAAATGACATATCTTTAATTTCAACTTTTACACCAAGCTCCTTTGCAAATTCTTCAGCTAACATTACATCGAATCCTTTTATTGAATCTTTACCATCTACTACTTTATGGAATTCAAATGGTGGGAATTCTGCACTAGTACCTACAACTAATTTTCCATTTTCTTTTATTTGCTCTAATTTTGTTTTTTCTTCTCCACCACTACATCCTACTAGTGATAAAGTTAATCCTAATACTAATCCTAAACTTAATAATTTTTTAAATACTTTCATTTTTATTACCCCTCTCTTTTAATTATAATTTCCCTCAAATTTTAATACTTTCATGTTTCAAGTTACAAAAAAAGTCTCTCAGTCTTTAATGACTAAGAGACGACTTTACCGCGTTACCACTCTTATTGATAAATACTCTTACAACTTTCAAAATTTGTGAATTTTAGCTTTTAAGCTATGTGGATATCTTAATTTTAAAATCAAAAAAGTCCCTTAGCTTTACAGCTAAGAGACGAATTATATCCGCGTTACCACTCTTTTTGATAAGTAAGTACTTATCCTCTCAATCCCTTAAGGCGGGCAGACCAATTATCATACTAAAAAACTTCTGATAATCTCCTCCAGAGCTCTCTTCACATAGACTTCATTGCTAGGCTTACACCAAACCCTAACTCGCTGTAAATCCATATATGCTACTTTCTCTATCACTGGATTTGTTTCCTTAAATTGTTAATACAATTGTACTTCCTTATAATATTTTTGTCAATAAGTTTTTTATTTTTTTAATAATTTTATTTGTAAATTATTTAAACACTATGATGTATATTTGGCTCTACTCTTTAGATAATCATACATAGAATCTTTTAGATTTATTTATATTCTTTGGATATTAATAAATAACATTTTTCATATTTTGAGCTATTTTTTTAATAATATATTTTATATCTATATCTTTGCCTTAAATATCATACATAAATAATATAATTCTTTCTTACCTATAAAATAATACATTTTATATCTAAGTTTGGTTTTTAAATTAAATAATATAAATTATATTCTTCAATAAGCAAGTTTTCAGGTCTAAAATTCGCTCCCTATCTTTAAACTTTATTGTAAACATAATTCCATCTTTTTTAATTATTTCTCCTTCATGAAATTTTTTATGGTATACCTTATCACCTACACCAATACTATCAATTTCTTTTTTGGTTGGAGATTTTATGTCATTAATAAACAGTGATTTATCAACTTTTTTACCATATTTATTTAACGTAGAACTTATACACAACTTTTCTTCAGCTCTTGTAATAGCAACATACATAAGTCGTCTTTCTTCTTCTAATTGTTCTTCTTTTTTCTCTTCCTTACAAATATCATATGACTTTTCATGAGGTATTGTTCCTTCATTTACGCCTATAATATAAACATTTCTAAATTCTAATCCTTTTGCACTATGCATAGTTGTAAATATGACACCATCAGTCTGTTTATTCTTATTGTTTTCCATTAACTCAGTCTTTACTCTCTCAATATGCTCTAAAAACTCTGTCACAGTATTAAAGTTTGTCGCTGAACTCTCAAGCTCATTTAATATCTCTACAAGACCATTAGTCTTTATTTTTCTGTTACTACAATAATCTAAGACATATCTATCATAATCAAGACTAGTTCTAATATAAGATATTGCATTTTTAGGATTTAAAGTGTTTAAATAACTTAAATCTATTTCCAAATCAGTTATTGTTTTGATTTGTTTAGGATGAAGATTACATTTGTTTATTAATGCTGTTATAAAATCATTTTCATCTTTAGCCATACTTACACTATCCTTAGATATATATCTAAATGGCTTATTTATGATTCTTAACCAATCTTTATTTGACTTTGGATTAATGCCTATTCTTAAATACGATAATATATCTTGACTCGCCCAATGGTCATATATTGTGATTACTGAATCTTTTACCACAAATGGAATTCTCATATCCATAAATACATCCACCAATGCTCTTGACTGTATATTGGTTCTATAAATCACTGCAAAGTCTGAATACTCTACATAATCTTTTTTTATTTCGTCAATTATTTCCTTGGCAATATGTAAAGCTTCCTCCTCTGAATCATGTGGACAAATATAACTCACACTTCCTCCAGTACCTTGACTACATTTAATGATTTTTTCATATCTATTTTTATTTTTTTCTATAAGCCTGTTTGCAATATGTACTATCTCACTTTTAGACCTATAATTTACATCTAATATTATTTTTTTAGTATTATTGAAATACTTTTCAAATTCAAGCAAAAAGTCTGGTCTTGCTCCTCTAAAACCATATATACTTTGGTCTTCATCTCCAACAGCAAATATGTTATTTAAAGGATTTGAGATTAATTTTAAAACTTCAAATTGTACTTTATTTATATCCTGAAATTCATCTATCAATATATATTTATATACATTTCTAACCATTTCTAATGCAGACTTATTGTTCAAAAGTAAATAATAAGTTTTTATAAGCATATCATCAAAGTCAATTTTATTAACTTTAGATTTTTGTTCTTCATATAAATTATATACCTTCAAAAACTCATCTTTTGTCAATACCTCTGAATTAAAGTCGTTCTTATCCATAAGTTCATTTTTTACATAAGAAATTTCATTTATAACTTGTCCTACATTCTCATCATCATCAGCATTTTCTATATTTAAGCTCTTTAGTATTGCCTTGATTGTTATTCGCTTTGATTTCTCATCAAATATACTATCTAGATTATACCTTTCAAAGTATCTTAGGATTTTAAAAAATACAGAGTGAAAAGTACCATAAGTTACCTTATTGAGTCTTATATCATCACTTAAACTTAAAGCTCTATTTTTCATTTCTATTGAAGATGCCTTTGTAAAGCTTATTGCTAAGATTCTTGTTGGCGCTATATTTTTATTTACTACCATATTAGCTATTCTATATGTAATTACTCTTGTCTTACCTGAACCAGGCCCTGCAAGTATCATGCAAGGCCCATCTATATGTTCAACTGCTTCTAATTGATTTTCATTTAACTTTCTTATATCTATATTTGTTGTGATTATTAGCTCCACCACCCTAATTTATAATTATATTATTTTCTTTTTAATTATAAACCAAAAGTTCATAAAAATACATGTAATTTTTCCTCTATTAAATCACATCATTCCTATTTTCATGACACATCTTGAGCTCTTTCTTAATTTTATCACTTACATCTTCAGGGATAAATGATGGTTTACTAATATAATACCCCTGCATATAATCTATTCCAAGATTAATTAATGTTTCCATCTCACTTTTAGTCTCTACACCTTCTGCTATTACTTTAATATCTCTTTCATTAGAATATGAAATAAGGTTTTTTAATATTTTCTGTCTGTCTTCATCTTTATCAATACCTCTTACAATGGACATATCAATCTTTACGTAATTTGGCATTATATATAACAGTACAGCATCTCCATTGTAACCTGTTCCAAAATCATCCAAAGCAATCTCTATATTCCAATGGCTTATATAAGATTTCTTTTTCTCAATAAAATCTTCATTAATTTTATCATTTTCTGTTATTTCTAATACAACTCTATTTAAATATCTACCATATAAATCTTCAATTTCTTCAAAATCAACTCTTGATAAGTTATTATTTGGAATAGAATTTAAAAACAATTTACAATCTCCAAACTTATCTCTGTATTTTTTAAATGATTTAAGTGCTTTGAACCATGTAATACGCTCAATTTGATAGAGTTTAGATTGTGAACGAGCCAATCTAATAACATCTACTGGAGAACTGAAAGTCTTTATTTTAGGTCTCATAAGCGCCTCATATGCAAAAACTTCTCCTTTACAATCTACAATAGCTTGAAATGCATATTCAACAAGTTGTCCATCAATCAATTTATTTAACTCTTCTCTATTACTCAGTAAGAATGAATCTTTATTATATACATTAATATCAAACTCACTCACTTCGCCCTTGATTGTATTTTTAATTTGATACATAGCAAAATCTGCATATCTCATTAATTCATCATAATTACATGAGTCATAAGGATACCAAGAAACCCCAGCTGATGCCCTTATTTTAAATTCTGTTCCATCATGAAGTTTTAGTAATGTATTGCTCATCTGTATCTTAACAGAATTGATAATATCTCTTATACTCTCTTTACTCTCATATCCATATATAAATACATAAAACTCATCACCTGAAAGCCTAGAAACTATACCATTCCATGATATAAACTTTTTAAGTATACCTGCTGCACATCTAATGTATTCATCACCAGCATCATGTCCATATGTATCATTGATATATTTTAAATTATCTAAGTCCCACATAATAAAGGCTGCTACCTTAAGTTCATCTTTATTTTTAAATTTCTCTTGAATCTGTGAGTAAAATGCTCTTCTATTTAAAAGATTAGTTAAAATATCAAAATCTCTTTCATATTCTATCTTCCTTTTCTCAATGAACTCTTTGGTTACATCTACAACAACACCAAGAACCTTTAGCTCATCTTCAACAATATTTAGTCTTACCCACTTAGACCTTTTATCTTCAGATTCAAATTTATATATGTATGTATTTTCTGTTTCATAATTTTCTTGTAAATATTCATCTAGCTCTTTTAGTTTTTTAAGAAACTTATCTTTTCTCACATAACCATATTCTTGAAATTCTTTTTCTGTAATAAATACATTAAAAAATTCTTTTGTACAAAAAACGCTCTCTGTATTTTTATACAATTCAAAAGCCCCAATAGGCATATCTACCATCTCAATAATCTGTGATAATTTTGAAGAAGAGTCTGCAACATTTGCACTAAGTATCTCTATAGCCGAAGATAATTCATCTATTTCAGATATATTTATCTTATCAAGATTTACTGGTTTTGATGGGTTACTATTTCTAACTTTTTTAGCTAGAAGAACAATTGGTTTTGTAAATAATCTTGATGCTATATAAATACCTACAAGTCCTATTGCTAAAGAAATTGCAATAGAAATTATAACTAACCTCTCAACTCTTTTTGAAAAAGACAAAAGACTTTTTTCCTCAATAATACCCAAAAGTGCCCAACGTTCATTTTCAAATGGAGTATTAGAGTTGTATAAATCTATATATTGTACACTAGCATAAATATTACCACAACTATAATCATCCTCTTCATTTTTAATCTTATATACATTCTTATAAGATTCTTTCTGTTCTAAATTAGAATGTAAACCATCCCAAAATTTTTCTTTTAGTGAATATCCATTTGAAACTACATTTTCAAATGCCATATCATCATTCCTGTCTACACCTAAAATGTAATTACCTTTTTTATTACTATGTATTTCTGTATATGGCAGTAATTCACTTAAATAATTTATACTTAAATCTATTCCAAGCACTCCATATACAGTTCCATCTTCATAAATAAGAGGAACTGAATATGTCATTACCTTATCTCCTGCATTTGTCAATAGAAACTGGCTTCCCCAGTAACCTAAATTAGAACTTGATACATTTGGGTTATCAATCGCCGCTCTAAATGGCTTGTAAAAAAAATTATCTCCCTTTCGTGTATTTTCACCTTTAAATGAAAATTTTGGAGCCCAATAACTATCCATAGATATTCCAAAGTTTCTTGCTATATCTGATGAGCCTCTCTCAATTAACAAATCAGAATTGTCATTTGGGTTAAATTTAGGGTCTAAATCTCTTATGTACAATCCAGTCTTGCTTACTTCACCTTTATTATTCATAGAATCATTTTCAATATTTTTATTACTTAAGATTATAAAAGAACCTGTCACAGAGTTTTTTCTCAAAAGATATATCAAATCACTTGATATATTTTTTATAATCTCTTTGTTAATTTCTTCATTGTCACCTACATCCTTGATTGAAGCATTATTTTCATCCAAGACCTTCTTTACAGATGAATTAATTGCGGATTCCGTTTCACTTGTTTTTGACCATCTTTGCAACATCTCATTTTGTATATAGTTTTTACGATTAATTACTCTTTCATTTAAAATATCAAATGAGTTGTCATTTAACTTCTGAATAGTTCCTCCCCATAAAATTGTGGCACAAAATAAACTTGTTTGAATTAGCATAACAATAATTAGGGGAAATATCATCTTTTTCATTATTGAATTATTTTTTCTTAGATTGTTTTCCATACTTATTCCACCTATACCTTTGTGCATGTCGACACATTAACCGCCAATTCACCTACTCTTTTGTAGCATTTTCAAGCTCAGCCTTAAAATTTTTGAACCAAGTTTCAAAATTCTTTTCATTATTAAATTGTGTTACTGCATCCTTTTTAGAAGTTCCATTTTTTATTAATTCATTTATTTTATTTAAATCTTCTTTAGCTTTATCAAGCATTGAATATTCAAGAACTTGTCTAGCTTTAGTTCCACCATCAAAAGCTTTATTCGTATATAAATTACAACTATTAATTTGTTCAATAGATGAGACTAATGAGCCCTCAACTTTATCTGATACCTTTAAATCATCTTTTTTCATAACTTCTTTTATAACATCTAAATCATTTGTTTTTTTCTTCACTGGTAAGTATCCAGAAGAAATAGAGAATTTTATATTAGGTTCTTTATCTGTAAACCATTTTAAGAATTCTACTGATGCAAATTCTTCTTCTTTAGTGGATTTTGTTACAGCCATTCCTGCACCTTGTTGTACCGCATATTTTTCTTTTCCTTTAAAACGTGGAGCTTGAAAAACAGATGTTTCAATCTTATAACTCTCATTGTCATTTAACATTACTCTATCTGGGAAGTATGCTGCTCCTGAGCTAGAACCCACAAGAGCTAATATATCTCCTGTTTTTGCATCATCAGAACGAAACTTACCATAAGATGCGAAATATCCATTTATATATGGGACATAGAAATTATCCCATAATTTTCTCATAACTTTTTCATCAATATTTAATGTAACTTTTCCGTCTTTAACAGAAAAAAGTTCTACTCCTAATTGTTTACTTCCTATAATAATATAATTTGCTAAAGCATCTCTTCCAAAAAATGCTTTACCATCGTTAGGTTCTTTTGTTAAACTATCTGTCCATTCATAATATTTTTTTGATATTTCTGTTAATCCCTCTATTGTTTTTATATCATCTATATTTGAATTTGTAGCTTTGGCAAATTTATCCCAATCAGTCTTATTTATCATCAAAACCTCAGTCGATTTTGCAATTGGAAAAAGTTTAAATTCATCATTAGAATTTATTCTACCCTCTTCTACATATTCTTCTATATATTCATTTAATTCCTCTTTACTTATATACTTGTCCATGTCCACTAGTAATCCTAATTTGTCCATTTCATAGGCAGTATCTGAGTATGCTGCAAATATATTTGGTACATCTTCAGAACCAACTTTTTTATTTGCAGAATCTAAAACCTTTTCTGATAAATCAACTACATTACCTTGACTAAACGCTTCAATAATAATTCCTTTTTCAGCACCTACAGTATCATTAAATTCCTTAACAAGCTTATCAAAAGCCATTTTTTGCTGTCCATTATAATAATGCCAAATTTCTATCGATGTCGGATTCTCTGGATCTAGCTTATAATTATCTTCCTTTTTCAGACTACATCCTGTAAGTAATAAAACAATCATTGATGTGATAATTAATTTCGCAAACTTACGCCTATTCATAAAATCTACTCCTTCAAATTTATAAAATTTATAATAGCATTAAAACTCCAACTTCACTATTTATATTAATTATAGAACCTTTACTGATATATTTAAACAGGATTAACAACATATTTAAAAGCAATTAAGAAACATATAATTACAAATATTGAAAATAAAGCTTTTACATAATTTTTATTTCTAAATGCCCCAAACGATACTAAACCTTGTTGAATAGCTACTGTAATCACTAAAAGTATCATTATTACATTAAGTTGAACTAATTTAAACAAATAAAGTAAAGAAAATATTACTAAAAGGACACATAACACAATACTAGACTTATTGATAATATCATCAATTTTATCTACCTTTTTAGAATTTTTATTAGTTTCCTTTAACTTTTCTTTATTTAAAGTCTCAACTTTTTTATTATACCTTTGTCTCGTTTTATCTTTATACTTTGTGTTTTTATTCTTATTACTCATTTGTTTCCTCACCCTCTATAAAATTTTTTAAATTGAGTTTTTATTGTTTAAACATTATATATTTAAGATACCATATATTCTTCAAAAAAGGTAACTTACTGTTCATCTATTTTTAATTTTAACACAAAAAAACTATCTCTTTTTAGAAATAATTCTATATTGAGATAGTTTGTTTAACTATTTATTTTCACCAACATTTTCTACATTATCATATTTACTATCAACTAAGACTATATCAACTCTCCTATTTTTTGACCTACCATCTTGAGATGAATTTTCTGCTATTGGTCTAAATTCGCCATATCCTACAGCAGACAACTTATCTGGTGCTATACCTGCACTATCAATAAGAAGTTGAACAACATTAGTTGCTCTCATAACTGATAAATCCCAATTCGACTTAAATTCAGAATTTTTTATAGACATATTGTCCGTGTGACCTTCTACTCTTATGTAACTGTTCATTTCATTTAGCATCTTACCTATTTGGATAATCTTATCTCTAGAATTACTCTTTACAATTGCTTTTCCAGTATCAAATAATATAGTATCTTTAAGACTTATTACCAACCCTCTATCTTGAGCTTTTAATGATACTGAATTTGCCATACCATTTTCGTTTAAATACTTTTGAATTTCCTCTCCTACTTTTTTAAACTCAGCATTTTGTAAACTATCTAAATTACTACTACCTGGTTCAACTACTGGTTCCATTTGGCTTTTACCACCTTCAATAACTCCTGAAGAACCACCAAAAGCAGAATTTAGAGATTCAGATAATTGTTTATATTTCTCTGCATCAACATTACTCATAGAATACATTATGACAAAGAAAATCATAAGTAGTGTTATGAGGTCTGAATAAGTTAAAAGCCATCGCTCATTGTTTTCTTCTTTTTCATCTTCATCATGTAACATAAATATTCCATCCTTATTATATTATTCAGTTCTACCATCAGTTTCTTCAAGTTCAATTAATTCTTTTGAATTTAAAAATATTTTTAATTTTTCTGTCATTAAATTAGAATTGTCACCCTCAAGTATAGATAATATTGCTTCTATTACCAAAAGTCTTTCATTTATTTCTTGTTGATTTATAGCCTTAAGTTTTGATGCTACTGGTATCCATATTAAATTGGCAGAACCAACACCATACAATGTAGCTAGAAATGCAACAGATATTTGAGGTCCCAGTGCATCTGGGTTACTCGAAAGATTACCTAAAATATGTACTAATCCCATAACTGTACCTATTATCCCCAGTGTAGGTGCAAATCCCCCTGCTGAATCAAATATTGATATACCTTCTTTATGTCGTTTTGATGTTACTTGTATCTGCGATTCCAAGATATTTCTTATAGTAGCTGAATCAACTCCATCTACCATAAGTTCAAGCCCCTTTCTAATAAAAGGGTCTAAGTCATCATTCTCGCTTATTTCTTTATCAATGCTAAGAAGCCCCTCTTTTCTAGCTTTAATTGCAATTTCTTTAAAATAGATTATATTTTCTACATTATTAGGTTTTTTATTTTTAAAAGCTAATAACATTATCTTTACTGACTTTTTAAATACAGGGAATGGTGTTGAGGCTCCAACGGCACCTATAGTTCCACCAAAAACAACAAGTGCTGATGAAAATACAAATAGTGCTCCAACGTGTCCTCCATCAATAACAAAAGCAACCACTAAAGACGCTATTCCCACTATGAAAAAAATTAAAGTTGTCATCTATTTCCTCCTTTCTTTAGTTTTACTTGATAAATTACTTTTATTAATAGACACTACAAAAAGACTACCTTTAACAAGAATAGCCTTTAATAATTGGCGGAGAAGGAGGGATTCGAACCCTCGCACCGGTTACCCAGCCTAATCCCTTAGCAGGGGATCCTCTTGAGCCACTTGAGTACTTCTCCAGATTGTCTGTACTAGTAAATTATATAATAAAATTATATTTTAGTCAATTATTTTGTAAAATTTAAGTTATTTTGAATTATTAAATATCTATTTTTACTTTTTTGCTTAAATGTAAGTTTCAAATATGGTAAAATTATCTTGCATAATACTTATAATATTATTTGATAACTATACATACATTAACAAATATACATAAATCCTGACTTAATCATAAGTTATGCCAAAATCTAAAATAATATTAACCCAAGGAGGATATTCCATGCTACCACAAGAAAGATACGAGAAGATTTTAAGTATTCTCGAATCAGATAATATAATTAAAATAAATGACATCGTTCAAATGTTTGACATATCAATAGAAACTGCACGAAGAGATTTAGCTCATATGGAAAGTATCGGGCTTTTAAAAAGAGTCTATGGTGGTGCTATACCAGTTATAGCAAGTAGTGTAGAACTCAACTATGTTAAAAGAAAAAAAATAAACTCAAATGATAAAAAACAAATTGCCATAAAATGCAGTGAGTTTATAAATACAAATGATACTATTTTTATGGATACTGGAACTACTGTCCTTGAAGTTTCAAAAAATTTAAAAGATAAAAAAAATCTAACTGTAATAACCAACTCAATTTTAGTGGCAAATGAACTTATGAATACTAATATAAAAGTATACGTGCTTGGTGGTTATCTTAGAGAAACTGAAGGTTCTTTTTCTGGTCCACTTACACTGTCAGCTATTGAACAGTTTAATGTTGATAAAGCTATTTTAGGTGCTGGAGGTATCACTCTTGAAAATGGTATTTCTGACTATCATTTAGAAGAGGCACTTGTTAGAAAAAAAATGATTGAAAGGTCTAGAAAATCTATAGTGGTTGTTGAACCTCCTAAGTTTGGTATAAATTCATTTGCATCAGTTGCTCCTATAGAACATATAGATACTATTATTACATCTTCTAGTATAGACCATGATATAATAATAGAATTTTCTCAAAGAGGAATACCTTTAGTCATAGCTGATAATTAGTTCATATGATTGGTTTTTGATTCCTTGATATAATAGATTAAAGTTAAGGAGCCAAATAATTATTTATTTAGCTCCATTTATATCTAAACAATACTTTATGTTTTTTATTATGTTACTATTTTGAGATTAGTTTAATACTTTCAATTACTTCAATGTTTATGCTACTTTATTATTTTGAACTATTTAATTATGTTATTAGTCATTTGATTTTTTAATTTAAAGTGACTTAAATTCTGTTTAAGTACTACTCGTTTCATACAACATCTTTCTTCACTCTAATATTTTGTTCTTCTTCTAAAGTTAAATCTTTTGTCATCACCATAGCAAGTGCAATTGCCAATACTCCACCAATCAACTTTCCAATTACGACAGGTGTAATCATCTCTGGTACTACTCCTGCTGTAAATCCTAAATGGTCTCCTAGAGCTGCTGTAGCACAAACCAACCATGCAGTATTTACTACTTTCCCTTTTGGACTCATATCCTTCATCATTTTATATACTGGAATACTATTAGCTAAAGTAAACACTAATCCTGCTGCACTAGTTGCATCCATGCCTAATTTTTCACCCACCATTGTAAGTGGTTTATTAAGAACTTTAACTAACAAATGCAATATTGGAAAAGTACCTAATAATACTATTGCAATACTTCCAATAACTTGAATCCCTTCTCTTATTGGTGTCATTCCTTTTATGAGTACTATACCTGTTATTTCTTGAAATGCAGCTGCTCCCAATCCTACTGTTATCAATATTGATATAAACTTCCCAAAGACTAATGACCCATTTATCATGAGTGTAGAATTAAATTTTAATCCTATAGCTAGTACCATTGCCAATATTATCACTGGTATCATATTTATAATTACCATTGATAAATTAAACCCTGCTATTAATCCTCCTACAACACCTCCAAAAGGTATTGTTATTAACCCTATTAGTAATCCTTTTGCAAAAAAGGGTCTATCTTCATATTCTATAAGACCTAGTCCTACTGGGATTGAAAATACCAAAGTACATCCAAGCATAGATGACACAACTAATCCCGCAAGCATTCCTGCCTCTTTATTATGTGCAAGTTCCATAGCTAATGGATACCCTCCCATATCATTTGCTAAAATAGTAGCAAACATAGATGGGTCTGCTCCACAAAGGTTGAAGATTGGTATTATCATAGGACCTAACACATCTGAAATGACTGGAGCTAAACAAACTATACCAACCATTCCTAAAGCTAATGGCCCCATTGAATTAAATCCTTCTTCAAATTGCTCTCCAAGCCCAAACTTATTCCCAATTATTCTATCTAACGCTCCTAAAAGCACACCCACAGCCATTATGTATAATATAATTTTATCAAAGGGCATATTTAGTTCCTCCTGTATATGTAAAATTTTCTGTTGCGCCTTAATTAGCACACAATCTTTTGGTATCGTTTTCCCAATTCATAGCTCTTTTTACTGCCTGATTCCAGCCAATTAATATTTCTTCTCTTTTTTGTTCAGTCATATTTGGTATATATTTTTTACTTATTGTAAATTCGCTTCTAATCTCATCAATACTATTCCAAACACCACATGAAAGACCTGCCATATAGCCTACCCCAAGTACTGTTGTTTCAGTGTTTTCTGCAATTTCAATTGGTATATCTAATATGTCAGATTGAAATTGCATGGTAAAATTATTCTTAGTAATTCCACCATCTACTCTCAACATTTTTATATTTTTACCTGAAGCTAAATTCATGGAATCAACAACATCCTTAACTTGAAGTGCAACAGATTCAAGAGTTGCCCTTACTATATGCTCTTTTTTAGTACTTCCTGTTATTCCAACCATTGTACCTCTAGCATATTGGTCCCAATAAGGTGCTGCAATACCTGCAAACGCTGGCACAAAATATACACCACCAGTACTTGTGATTGAATTTGCCATATCATCAGTTTCAGAATAATTTTTTATGACTCCAATTCCATCTCTAAGCCATTGTATCGCCGCACCTGCTATATATACACCTCCATCATAAGCATATGTAACTTTATCACCTATCTTCCAAGCAACAGTTGTCAATATACCATTACCTGCTATATTTAACTCCTCACCTATATTCATATATAAGAAACATCCTGTGCCATAAGTATTTTTTACCATACCTGGTTCAAAACATCCATTACCAAATAAAGCTGCTGGTTGGTCAACCATTGATGCAGTGATTTTTATAGAGACACCACAAAATGCCTCCTTATTTGTAGTTCCGAAATCTCCACTGGTAGGCATTATATCTGCTAAAATATTTCTAGGTATCCCTATAATATCAAGTAACTCTCTATCCCAATCCATATCTCTTATATTAAAAAGCATTGTTCTTGCTGCTGTGGATACATCAGTTAAAAAAGATTTTCCTCCTGTCATTTTCCAAATTAGCCAACTATCTAATGTTCCTGCAAGCACTTCTCCATTTTTTATTTTTTCCTTTACACCTTTTACATTGTCTATTACCCATCTAATTTTTGTGCCTGAGAAATATGGGTCTATAATTAGCCCAGTCTTATCTATTATTTTATTTTCTAGACCTGGCACCCTCTTTAAATTTTCCACATAATCATAAGTTCTCCTACACTGCCATACAATAGCATTATAAAGAGGCATACCTGTATTTTTATCCCATAGCATTACTGTTTCACCTTGATTATCTATACCAATTCCTTTTATGTCACTTTCATTGATTCCACTTTTAAAAGCTTGCTGTAATACATTATTACTTACAGTCTTTGTATTATTCCAAATTTCTATAGGGTCATGTTCGACGTATCCAGATTGTGGATATATTTGAGTATGTTCCATATAATCACTAAAAACAAACTCTGATTTTTCATTTATTAATACTGCTCTTGTTCCTGTTGTTCCTTGGTCAATTGCTAATACATATTTCACTTTAAACGTCCCCCTTATTTTTCAGAATTAATAAATTCTTTTTTATTTTTTGAATATAAAATCTATTCAAGTTATTTATATTTTATATCATTCTGTGGATTTATACAATATTTATTACAATATTTTTTGTATTTTTTAATTAAAATGATTTTAAAAGTATTTTAATTAAAATATTATTGCAATATTTACTATTTTATTCTATAATCTAGTTAAATTAACACATAAACTTATAATATATACACACAAACAGTCATAAAGAAATTAAAATTAAACTTTGAGGAGGATTTACAATGAAAAAAACATATCTATTTAGTCCTGGACCAGTAATGGTTACAGATAGGGTTAGAAATTCACTTCTTCACTATGATATATGCCATAGAGGGGATGAGTTTATGGATTTATTCAAGGATACGCAGAAGAAAATCAATAAATTATACAACGCAACTTCTGATTACTACTCATTAGTTGTATCTGGCTCTGGAACATCTGTAAATGAATGTGTATTGTCTTCTATATTCAATAAAGAAGATGCTGTTTTATTAGTTAGCAATGGTGTTTTTGGGGAAAGACTAGAAGAAATATTATCTGCTTATAGTGTAAAAACATATAAGCCAAAATTTGAATGGGCAGAATATCCAGATATAGACATTTTAGAAAAATACATAACTGAGAACCCTGATATAAAAGTAATTGCCATGGTATTTCATGAAACTAGCTCAGGTATGATAAATCCAGTTCCTGAACTAGGAAAACTTGCTAAAAAGTACAATAAAATATTCTTTGTGGATGCAATAAGCGCTTCTGCAGGAGAATATATTGATGTGGATGAGTTCAATATAGATATAATAACTGGTGTTGGTGGTAAAGCCCTTGGTGCATTTCCAGGATCTGCATACATTTGTGCTAAAGAAAACATTTTACAAAATATTAAAGAATATCAATGTAAAAATGTGTACCTTAGTCTTTATAAACACTACAAACTTGCAAAATCATCCTCTCAAACACCAAATACACCTAATGTCACTTTAATATTTGCTCTTAATGAAGCTTTAACTGAGTTTTTAGAAGATGACAATAAAATAGAAAGATATAGAGAATGTTCTGCTATTTTAAGAAATGGAATGGAAGAACTAGGTCTAACATTTTTACTTCCAGATAAGTATATGTCTAATACAGTTACCTCTGTGTTTTTGCCTAAAGAAATAGATATAAATAAGTTTATATTGGATTTAGAAAGGGAAAATGGTTATGTAGTATATCCTGGAAAAGGCAAATTCTTAGATGCTAATATCTTCCAAGTCGCAAACATGGGAGAAATATATCCAGAAGATTGTTACAAATTTTTAGATGTCTTAAAATCAAAACTAGAAATTAAAAAAGCTATGTAAATATTTATAAAATTGACTTATATTACTGTTTAGAATTATTGCAAAATCCTGTTTTATCATAATAGAAAAATTTATTTCAGCATGGAGTAAACATTTAATACCATTTCGTTTTAATGCTCTTTAATCTTTATTGATTAAATTCTATAGTATATCAGTACGAATCAAATAGACTGATTTTTTTTAATTTTCATTCAATAAATTAGATTTTATATTTTCTATAAGGGTGAACTCTAAATATATAAAGTTCACCCTCACATTAAATTTTATATTTTTAATACAATCATTTTTAGATTTAGTTATCTTATGTTTTTAATACAATAGTTTTAGATTTGGTTATCCTATATTTTTGATACAACATTTTTACATTTAACTATTTTATATTTTAATATAATCGTGTTTACATTTAATGTTATTTTTCAAGCTCATCAAAGTAATTATATACAACAACTTTACCTGTTTCTTTATCTGTTGTCTTTATAATTCCTTTCGCTCCATTTACTTCTTCTTTTGTAAATTCATCATCTAACACAACTTTAAATTTATCTTCCTTCCCATATCCTTGTTGGAATTCGTCTCTTAAAATTGCATTTTTTTCTTCTTTTGGCTTCAATTCAAATTCGATTCCAGATTTCATCTCATCAAAATAGTTTAATACTACTACTTCATTATTCACTTTATTAGTAGTCTTTATAATCCCTTTTGCTCCATTCACTTCTTCTTTTGTAAATTCATCATCTAATGTTATATTGAATTTGTCTTCTTTTCCATACTCCTCTTGAAAATCTCTTTTCATCTCATTGTATTTAGTCTCAAATTCCTTATTATCATTTAATTCCATAGCTGATACATTTGTCAATGATACTCCTATCATCATAATTGTTAATGCTGAGACTACACCAGTTTTAAATTTTTTTACTTTCATATCTTACCTCCTAAATTAAATATTCTCAATGCAATTATATAAAGAAAGTCATAAGTTTTACAGTTTCATTCTTGTAACTAAAATTACTATTATGTAACCAAACTTTTCATTTCAACTATTCCTTAAAAATCACTTTTTTGAGGAATAGTTGAAATGAAATAATAAGATTTTTGTGTTTATTAATATCCTTAAAATTAGATTAATCAAATATCTTTTTAATAAAATAAAAAGTTTGTATATACTTCAAGCCAACTTATTTACTTAAAATCTTATAATAATCAACTCTAAAATATCTATCTATTCTAGCAACAATTCATTTATTTTTACTATACAAAATATATCAAACATACTAAGCATAATCTTCTAAATATTCATAAAATACATACCCCATCTTAGTATATATATTTACATTTTCAAAAAAAGTTTTAAATAACGTTATATTTTTTACAACAGTTTTGTAATTAAAAACATATTGAAGCTAAAATTAAATGTACTATATACTATAAATATGTCGACAAAATAAATTAAAAAAGGAGAGATATAAGTGAAAAAAAATCTATTAATAGTAATATGCTCAGTTGTCTTAGTGTTATCAAGTATAATTACTATATTTGCATACTCCAATATCAAGAATAATAAACTAGTTTATTCTAATATGGTAGATAAGAAAATTCAAAATAATGTAAAAGAAGTTTTAGAAGAAAATAAGGTTAGTAAACAAGACATAGATACATTCATTAAAGCGATTAATAATTATAACAAACATCAAGTTAAAATACTCCAAAATAATATAAACATATCTAAATCAGGATATTCTTCAACTGATGAAAAGCAAGTTCCATACAACCTTGAAAAACTACAAGATAATTGGATGAAAAAATACACTGATTATATGGACGTAAATTGTAGAATAACAGCTTTTAGACTTTTCAAAGATTTTATAAATTCAAATAAGAAATTTACTGGAGACTCTATTGATTTAAATATAGACTTAGATACTATAACGAACAATAAAGATGCTAAATTTAGTCCCAAAGATGTAGAAAAATTTATTAACTTTTTTTCTGCAATACCAACTAAAGACACAGATGACATAAGCAAAAATGCAGAACAAATAAAAAGTGAATGGAAAAAGAGAAAAATATCTTTTAGAGATAATAAAAATATGTCTATTATATGTGGATTTATTCGCTATCCAGAAACTAAGAATGTATTTATAGGTCATACAGGTATATGTATTAAGACTAGTAATGATATTTTATTTATAGAAAAGTATGGAGTTACAGCTCCTTATCAAGTTACTAAATTTAAAAGTAAAAAAGATGTAAAGAATTATATGTTCAATAGATTGAAAATGTCAGAAGGAGGAGGAGAATTACTTGACCCAATAATAATGGAAAATGATAAACTTATGAAGTAATTGCTTTAAACACAAAATAACATTTCTAATTACTAAATTAACATAAGAACATACAGATAAAATATATTAGTTTTAATTTCCATTATTATTTTAAATTAGTCAAACTTACAAAAGACTGTAGATAAATTTATTTTATACAAACTTATCTACAGTCTTTTATGTGAATATCGCTAAAAAATATTATAGTTATTTATTTCCTCTGCACAATGAGAATCTGACCCTAGAACTAGCGGAATATCATATTCTTTTACTAATTTTAATAAGTATCCATCTATATAAGGTTCTTTACAGTACTCTTTTCTATTACCAGAAACATTGTAGTCAAGTTCATATCCTTTTTCTTTGACTAACTTTATTAAATCTTCAAGAATCTTATTTCCTTCATAATCATATGGAAATACTTGATTAAACTTTCTAACTAAATTTAAATGCCCTATTCTTCTTGGCTTATATATTCCTAAATCCGAATTTACAGCTTTTATCAACGTCTCATAATACTTATTATAAACATCTTCAATACTTCCTAGTTTGTCAATCAAATTTTGAAACTCTTCCACACTATAATCCACACAATAATAACCATCATCAATCTTAATTATATGTACTGATAAAAGAGAATCCTCTAATTCTTCTCCATATTTATCTAAGTTTTGTTTTATTCCTTCTTCATACCCTTCTATAAAATCTACTTCCGACCCTACATTTATCTTAATTTCATCCTTATATTTTTCCTTCAATTTCTTAACATCATTGAGATACTTTGGTAAGTCTTCAATACTCATACAACTATCATTTTCAGGAGCAGGGTCTTTAAATCCATCTGCATATGGAAAATGCTCTGTAAATGTCATTTCTGTTATGCCAACAGCAATTGCTCTTTGTATATATTTTTTAAAATCATCCTTACTTCCATGAGGACAATAAGGCGAATGTATATGACCGTCTTTCATAAATAACTCATCTCCTTTTTAAATAAAAACTTCTTATAAACATATAAATTCTTTAAACTCTAAAATAAAATCTTTTAATCATACTAATCTTTATTATATCTAATATCGAAGTAATTTTAAACAGTCTTAAGAGTATCTTAACATTAATATTCGTTTTAAATAGTAATACACAGTATATTAACATTGAACACCCCAATTTTACAGTAAAATTTACTCATTAAGATATATTACAAATTTAACAGAAATTTCAATAATTAAATATCAAAAACGTAAAAATCGCCTATATCAAATATATAAGCGATTAATCATATTTACATATGTTTTTTGGCCTCTAGCAACATCTTATTAGCTTCTTCCATACACTCTATAGCTTTTTCAATACTCTTTGCTGTCTCTTCTTTTCCAATTGCTCTAGCCTTTTCAACCCACTCTCTAAATCCTTCTTCATGAGTTTCATTGTGATTTATCCAATGTACTAAAAGTATTTTTAAAGTTTTTTCATCCTTAGACTCTGATGATTCCTCATGACTATGTTCGTGGTCGTGGTCATGAGCATGGTCATGTGGATGTTCATGACATATATCTCCATGAATATGTTCGTGGCAGTGGTCATGGTCATGATTGCCATGATGATATCTTACAATCTCTCTATCAAAAATCATTAGTTATTCCCCCTGTTATTTTATATTAAATTCTTTCTTTATAAGACTTACAGAATCTTTTACAAGTAGTGCTAATGGTTTACCTTCTAATCCAACTAACTCTATATTTTCAGGCATAATAGGTAACAGTATCTTTAGTGCCTCACTATCTGCAATAGCTTCACTTATATTACAAGTAACTTCTCCCATCATAGAATTAGGTATTATTACAGAAATAGGTGCAACTACTATATTTGCTTTTTTGGCTGACACTACTATAGCATTTTCCCCTGTAGCTCCTTTATTAGCATGAGCTTTCATCATAGAACTAGTTGCTATAGAATTAGTCCCTAGTGCATAAATTTCTACATATGTAGGTAATTCTTCTCTCAGAGAAGAAACTATCTGGGCTCCAATACCTCCACCCATTCCATCTATCACTGCTATTATCATATGAAATTCCCCTATTAATTAATTTTCTTGTATTATTATCTTATGGTCCATCAATCTTATTTCTTTAATTATCCCATCTATTATCTTTTGCTCTCCTAATAAATCAGTTAAATAAATCTTTCCATCACAAGGGTCTATATTAACCACATTTTCCATAACCTTTTCTAACTCATTATTACTTTTACAAATGAAAGCTGATGATTCACACATATAAATCTCCTCCTAATATGATTTTTATTAAAAATCAAAAAAAGATTTCCTTAGGTATTTCAATACACCAAAGAAATCTTCATGATTTCAATTTTCGTATATTATTATACCTTAAGTATAGCACTTTAATTTATATAAAGTCAATTAAAGTTAACGCTTTTTATTGTACTCTTCATTCTTATATTTTTCATATAATTCTTTAGCTAATTGCTTCTCATAATCAGTCAAATCTTCCTCTACAAATTCAACATTAAATTGGTCAGCTAATCCTTTTACTATGTTTTCTTGCAGAGTATCTATGTCTATTTTTTTGCCAAGTTCATTTTCTATTCCACTAGCCTTCTTAGCTGTAAACTTCATAGCCCTTTCCTTGAGTTCTGGTGTTTTAGTTTTTATTAATTTGAATAATTTTTCTACATCGAAATTCAATATTATTGAGCCATGTTGCAATAAAACTCCATCTTTTCTGCTTTGAGCACTTCCAATAACCTTCTTATTATTAATAGTAACTTCATATGATGCATGTGCATTAAAACATGCAGCTGATATATTTTCCCTACTTATTCTCTCGCCTTTATTTAAATTATCAGTTTCTATACCACCCAAATTCAAGCCTTTAACTAGACCTTCACTTATATATCTATAAGATAGATTAATACTCTTATCTATTAAAGGGTTCTCTTCTCCTATAATTATACTATAAGTTAGCTCATTATCATGTAATACAGCCCTTCCCCCTGTAATTCTTCTGGTGTAATCTATATTCATACATCTACACTTATCCAAATCTATCTCATCTTCCAATTTCTGAAAATATCCTATACTTAAACAAGCTGGCTTCCATGTATAAAATCTAAGTGTTGGCTTATTATGTCCTTTCTTATATGCAGTAAATATAGCTTCATCAATTGCCATATTCATTGCACCATCATATGATTTATTATGTATAACTCTCCACTGATTCATGATTATTACGCCTCCATCTTTAGTACAAATATATCCTAGAAATCATTTATAAATTTATTTCTTTTATAGCTAAATCTATCTCACTTTGATTTAAAGGTCTTGAATAGTTGTATATAGTACTTCCTGGTCTTTCATTATAATATGGTCTATTGCAATCCTTACATCCTCTTATTTCAAAAGGATAACCTTTGTTTATGTCTTTTATAATATCATTATCAAGTTTGATATTATCTAAATATCCATTTTTAAATTCAAAACATTCTTTTGAGTAGCCTTTATTTATCATATAAGACATTAATTGTACTCTTCTATAACTTTCTATATTTGGTTGGCTTATTTTTTCCATTTTAGTTCCTCTAACTGGAGTAAATGCAAATAAGCTAATCGTTATGTTATTTTCCTTTAAATAATTATATAGATTATATATATCCTCATGACTTTCACCCATACCAACTATTATATGAGTACTTATTTTATTAGGATATGATTTTGACATCTCAGTTATAAACTTTAACTTCTCATCATAATTATTTCCTTTTATTTTTTCATACAATTCTTTATTTGCTGCATCTATTGCTATTCCTATTTTATCTACTCCTGCTGAAAAAAACTTATTTATTTCTTCATCACTCTCTAACTTTGCAGACAATGAAATCGGCATATCTATTTTTTCATTTATATAATTTATAAAATCTAAAACAGACTTATGAGCTTCTTCACTTGCCATTGATTGAATACATATTCTCTTTATATTTTTCTTTTTATAAATTCTTAAAGCATCCAATATTTCTTCTTTAGAAAACTCTGGCCAAACTACTCTTGATAACTTATCTTTTCTAGTGCTACTTTCTATTGATTGAGAACAAAAACTGCATTTGTTTATACACTTTTCTCCAATCATTATATATGCTGTAGTAGGAGGTATATCGCTTTTTTTGTTTAATATCCCAAGTTCTATCGCTGTCCCAGATGATAGTCTAATCATAAAACGCAACACTCCTTACATTCAGTTATTATCATATTCATTTCTATAGCCTTATTCTTAGCAGATTTTGATGGTAATACTATTCTATTAACTCCACACATTATAGATAACTGGTCTAACTCTTTTCTATATGTTCCTCTTGGTCTCATACAACCTAGATTAATTTCAGTATATGGCAAATTAATTCTAGCTTCACATAAGATATCTGCTACTTCTTCTAGCTCAGGAGGCTCTACATTCTCATACTCAGTCCCTTTTGTTGGAATAAGTACTATAAATGTAAGTTTATTAGGAGGATTTTTTTGTAGGTATTCTATAATTTCATATTCACCCTTTATTTGCCCTCCTTTTAAACCAATACATATATGTGGTGCTACTTCTGTATTTTCTCTTATTGTATTGTAAGCTTCAATGTAGTCTTCTTTACTCTTTTCAATCTTATAAACTTCTCTTATTGTTTCTCTATCAAATACTAAATCAAAAGAAACTACATCTAAATACTTACACAACTCTATAATTCTATCTTTGTCCATAAGCCCTAAATGAGCATTCAATCTATATCCCTGCTCTTTTAAATCTTTAATAGCCTTGATATGAGTATTTATTGGTACATCTCCTTCATAGCTACAACCACCACTTAATAAAAAACTAGTTATATTTCTTGATTGTACTTTTTCTTTATAATCTTCTATTGGCACCATATTGTTTAAGTAGTGACCATTACAATGAGCACACTTTAAGCTACATTTATTACTTGTAGTACTAAGTGCTAATGTCTGATTAGGATAGGCAAAATCTATTTTATTACCAAAATTATTTAGTCTAATATCAAAAGCGATTTTCATTTTTTCAGATAAATTTTTATTCATAATTTATTCCTTTTAAGTTATGTTTTACTCTTCAAGTAATCTTTTTGCTGTTGGGAACTGCTCTATATTTGTATGTGGTAAGAAGCATGCAGATATAAATTCATCCATATAGCTTGGATATACACTAAGTTCAACATAAGTCATCTGATTACCTATTTCTTCAAGCTTATTTTTTGCATCTTTACTTATAAGAGCTAAGTAGGAACCAACAAGCGAACTATTTCCAATATAAGTGAATTTTTCTCTGTCAATATCAGGAAGTAATCCTATAATTATTGAGTTTTCTATGTCTAAGTTATTTCCTATACCACCTGCTATATAAACTCTATCTAATATGCTAAAATCCATACCTAAGCTATCTACAAGAGTATATGCACCTGAATATATAGCTCCTTTAGCTCTTATAAAGTTATCTATATCAACTTCATTTACTACTATATCATTTTCTAAGTCAAATTCTTCTTTAAATGCTAATACATATTCTCCTATCTCATGCTCATTAAATCTAACTCTCTTATTATCCAAATCTCTGTATATCTTACCTCTTCTATCTATTACACCTTTAGTAATCATTTGGCAAATTAAATCGATTATACCAGAACCACATATACCAACTGGAGCACATTCATCAATAATCTTTAGTGTTGGCTCTAGAGTTTCTTTATCAATAGCTACTTTTTCTATTGCTCCTGCTGATGCTCTCATTCCACAGCTTATACCTCCACCCTCAAAGGCAGGTCCTGCTGAACATGCACAACTCATCATATAGTCTTGATTACCAAATACTATCTCTCCATTAGTTCCTAAATCTATAAATAAAACATTTTCTTCACTTGACCATATACCTGCTGATAATACACCTGCTGTTATATCTCCTCCTACATAACTTGCAACAGATGGAGCTAAGTACACATATGCACTATCATTTACGAAAAGACCCACATTTTCACCCATAAGTTTTGGAGATTTTAAAAATGGAGGTATGTAAGGCTCTTGTCTTAAGAAGTCTGTATACACACCTAAGAATAAACTTGTCATGGTTGTATTTCCAGCAGCTACTAATGTAACTACATCCTCTTTATTTATGCCATTTCTTTCGTATATTGTTTTCAATAGAGGATTTATAGTTTCTTCAACTATAGCCTTATTAAGTGTCTCTAACCCATTTTTCTTAGTTGAATATATAATTCTATTTATAACATCTGCCCCATATTTTATCTGTGCATTTCCAGAAGAAGCTTTATCTACTACTTCTTTTGAATATAAGTCAACTAGGCATACAACTACTGAAGTTGTACCAATATCTATTGCAACTCCATACAATGAATTTTCTTTGTTGCCTTCTTCTATATTTATAATTGTAAGCTTCTTTTGTTTTTGGACATAAGTTATTGTAACTTTAAAATCACTCTTTCTAAATATTGTTGGCATCTTTCTAAGTATATCTAGTCTAAAATCGATTTCATTATATCCTAGATTATTTCTAACATATCTCTCTAATCTATCTACATCACTTATATTATCGTCTAAGTTCGGCTCTTCCATTTCTATGTATTTCTTTTTTATATTTGTTTTAAATTGAAGATTATGCTCTTCAATTATCTTTTTAGCTCTTTCAAAAATTTCTCTATCTTCTTTTTTATTACTACCTTCTATCTTCATACCATGCATAGAAGATGATAGTTTAGAAGGAACTTCAATTTCTATATCTGAAACTACTTTTGTACAACAAGCTAATATATAACCTTGCTCCCACTCGTCATCCGTTATATGTCTTGTTTTTTCTGTATCAACTTTCCCATTCAATAATTTTACCTTACATTTACCACAGGATACATTTCCATTACAAGGAGCATCTATAAATACATCTGCATTTCTTGCAACCTCTAATAACACATCCCCCTCATTGCAATAAACTTCTTTATTGTTTGGTGTAAAAGTTACTTTTATCATACTATCCCTCCCAATTTGTTCTATATATTATAAAAGGAAAGTATAGCTAAATTTGCGTGCACTCAAATTTTACTATACTTTCCCCAATTATAATAATATACTAATCTTTAATTATTCTAATCCAGCCTCGTATTCTTTATCACTTAATAACGTATCAAGTTCAGCAACATCAGCTAGTTTTACTTTTAATATCCAGTTTTCATATGGGTCTTCATTTATACATTCTGGCTCATCTTCTAATTTTTCATTAACTTCTAATACCTCACCATTAACAGGAGATATTAAGTCAGAAGCTACTTTAGAAGATTCAACTACTCCAAAATCTACTCCCTTAGTTACAGTATCTTCTACTTCTGGTGTTTCAACAAATAATATTTCTCCTAATTGATCTTGAGCATAATCTGTTATACCTATATATACAACATCTCCATCAATTACTTTCACCCACTCATGATCTTTAGAGTATTTTAATTCTGGTAATAATTTCATTTCGATAGACCCCCAATATTATATTATTGATTAAATTATTTAAATCATATTAATATTATATCACACTATTTTAAATTTTCCATCAATTACATTACACTTTCCATAGCTAATGCTGGATGACCTTTTTCTTCTAAGAAAGCTAATACGCCTTCAGAATCGTCAGCTATAGTTTCATCACAAACCATATCACAGAAGTTTTCTATTCCAGTCATTTCTTTAACTGTAGCATTTAATTTATCAGCTACATAATCTTTTAATTCTTTTGGCATCCAAACTATTCTTTCTGGTCCACCTTCTGCATAAGCAAACTTTTTAGAAGATATGAAATGTCTTCCATGTCCCATGAATCCTGGAGTTTGAACTCCTCCACCTGTCATAGAAGCAAGTTCTCCGAAAGTCATACCAACTGGAGTAACACTTGGGAACTCTCTATTAACTACAACAAATCCATTTGCTTCTGGCATTATACCACAGATACACTCGAAGCATCCACAAGAAGTCATAGGGTCTTCTAATATAGAGTATAATGTAACAGCTTCAACTGCACCTTGAGATATTTGGTTTACAGTTTCATTTACTGAATTCCATACACCTGTTCTATCGTCTAAGCACTCGCCTTTTTCTATTGGTTGACAAGGACCTGTTGGGTCTAGTTCTTTAGTAGCCTTAGCATCTAACCAGCTAACTGCTCCACAAAGACCAAGTCTTTCAGGAGTAACAACACAAACGTGAGCTGGTGCAAATGATTGACATAAGTTACAAGAATAGAAAGTATCAACACTTTCATCAATTAATGAAGCTAATCTTTCATCTCTAGCATTGTACTTAGCTATTGCTTCACCTTTTAATTCAGAAACTTTTTCAGCATCTGTAATTATAGTTATTTCACACTTATCAACTACTGATTCAAATTCATCTAACATTTTAGCATATAAAACTTCTCCTATATGCTCAAGTCTAAATCCTTTATCAAATGCATCTTTAGATATTCTTACCCAAGCCATATCTCTTTGTCCAACGTGCATTACACCTTCTATATAGTTTAAGAAGTAGTGGAAACGTCTCTCAAGAACTGGCTCGAAATCTTCTTGCATGTTTTTACCAGCTATCTTAACTATTACAGCAAGTGGTAATCTCAATACACCATCTGCCTCAACTTCATCTATATTTGGTCCTATTATTTCTATCTTATGGTCTTCAACTTCTGCTGCTTCTTTCTTAACAACAAGTTCCCAAGCTTCAGTTCTATTTCCACCAAACTCAGCAAACATATCGCTCTTTCTAATTCTCTCACCTTCAAATGCTGCTGCAAATGAAACTGGTATAGGTATTTCAGTAACTTTTATTTTTATTCCTCTAGCTTCTAATGAAGTAGCTACTATCTTATCGTAATCTTTTTGAGTTAATAAGTTCATTGGAACTTCAAGAACTGTTTGGTCAGTTACAACTGGGAATCCTAAAGCTATTGCTCCAGCACCTGCAGATACAACTAATTCACTTAATGGTCCAAATGCATTAACAAATGCAGGAACTCTATTAGATGTGTACTCTAATAATCCATTTAAATCACCAGGAGTTAATCCACCGAATATTAATGCTGCTCTTACTGCAACAGATACAACGTGTATAACAGAAGTTACATCGTATCCTAGAGGTATAACTCTTAGTTCAAGACCCATTTTTACTCCAGCTTCTATAGCTTGGTCTATAACTTTACCAACTAAGAAAGTTAATAAACCTTTAGATTGGTAATCTTTTATAACTTTTGCTGCTGATTCAGCATCAGGACATTCACCAAGAACAACTGCAACACCAGGTATATCTCCTGTAACTAGTGGTACACCAAGTGATCTGATTATAGGGTCAGTTATATGACCTGCACATGGCTCACTATATGGAGCATCCATAGTTGAGTATTTTAATGCTTCAATTACTTCTGCGGCTAAAGCTGTAGCTAAACCAGCATTAAAAGCATGTTCTAATAAATGAGTTCTGTTTATTAAAGATTTTACTACTTCTAAAGCAGCTTCTAAGTCCCCTAAAGTGTTCATTTTTTGTCCTGTTGCAGCATATATACAAGGTAATGAATATGCTGTATCAGGGAAAGCAACTTTATGTTCTTTTCCGTTTTTTTCTATAGCTTCAGCTAGCATAGCTTGAGCTGCACCTAAAGCTTGTTCTGACCCTGTAAAGATTATATTATATAGATTCATTCTATTTCCCCCTTTAATATTTACACCTATTTTTTATTAACTATACCCTAAAAACCCTAGAAAGCAAATCCACCTTCATTTAACTCTAAGAAAGAGTCTGCATATAAAGATGCCCCATTGATTATGTCACAAGATTTTACAGTTTTCATTAATTCTGGGTCACATGGATTCATTATAGCTGAACTAAATCCATTAGCCATTGCCATTGCTAAGAATGCACTATCTAAAACAGGTCTAACATGTTTAGGACATCCATTAGATACGTTAGATAATCCTCCTGTAGTTAAAAGTCCCATTTCAGTCATCATTTTTATAGCTTCTAAAACTTCTACTTGTTTTTCTTGCATACCTTTTATAACTAAGCATAATGGGTCGAATAATATATCAGTTGGTTCCATTCCTAACATTAAGCCTTTTTCTAATATTTCTTGGCAGTAAGCCATACGCTCATCATTATCTCTTGGGATACCTTCTTTTGCACATAAACCTATAACCATTGATTCATATTCAGCTGCTATATCTATTAAATCAAATCTTGAGCCAGCATCAGCAGAGTTTATTATTGGTTTTGCATTAGTTCTATCATAAACTTTAAGTCCAGCTTCGATAGCTTTTTTATTAGCTGTATCTAGAGCTATAGGAACATTGTTGAACTCAGATTGAAGTAATTTGATTCCCCATGTCATTATTTCTTCGCCATCTCTTTCAGCAGGTCCTATGTTGAAATCTATATAATGTGCTCCTGCTTCTAATTGTTCTTTTGCTCTTTTTAATATTGGAGCTGGATCTCTTTCTGCTAATGCCTTTCTTATTGAAGGTGAGATACAGTGTATTCTTTCACCTATAATCATAAATTTTTCCATTTATAATGTCCCCCTTTAAATTTAATATTAATAGTTAGTTAATATTTTATTAGTTTGTTTGGCATGCTTTTTCTTGGTATCCTTTTAAGAACTTAGGTAATTCCATAGATTCTTCTGGTCCTATAACTACACTCCATCCTGGTAAGTTGTCTTCTATATCACCTTTAAGTACTGCAACTTTTCCTGGAATGATAAGGTCTTTACAATTAGTTACTTCTTCTACTTTACTTTCTTTAATGAAAGCAGAGATTGAATTTCCACCAAATTTACCAGCAGCCCAAGATGTAAGAACTGAATATCCACCTGCATCTGGTATTACTAACCATACTGGAACTTTTGATCTTTCTATGTCTCCAGCAACTATGAAGTAAGTTAATGCAAAGTCAACAGTAACTAATACTGGAGAATTTTCATCTGGGTTATTGATTGGGTAAATCTTTGGTTCAACTCTCATTGGTCTTTGTGGGTCAGTGTATATATTTTGTCTTAGTGCAAATAATGGTAACGCCTTAGCGTAACTGATATCATCTATTACTATTATAGAACCGTATTTTATAGTAAATATTGATGATAAGGCAATTTCCATCATAGGGTTAGAATTAGATAATCTATTTGCAAATACTATTGAAGGATATCCAAATGTTCTATCTTGCTCTTTTAAAGCTATTCTTCTAACTTGTATAGCATTAGTGTAAGTATCTTTTATGTTTTCTCCAGTTACATCTAATACTAATTCTTTATATCCAGCAGCTTGAACTAATTCAACTGTTTCATATAATTCTTCTAGGCTACCAGCTTTTACACCTAATGGTAAACTTGCTCCTTTAACTACTTCTATCATATCTTTGTAGTTCTCTTTAGTTGCTCCATATACCATTGGTCTAGCATCTTTTAATACTTCAGCAGCTTCTTTAACTACTTGCGCATCATCACAAGCTAAAATGTAAGCTACTTCTAATCCACTGCCTTTTATCTTATCTATTAATTTTAAGTATGCATCTTTATCTCCACAGTACTCTAAAACAACCATTTCAACTTTCATTTGTTCACCAATTCTTACATAGTCAACTTTTTTCATGTTAGCTATTTTAGAATCTACTGCCTCATCACTCATACAAGTACAGAATGAAACTGCATATCTATTTCTACTTACTAATGTTTTTTCATGTCTAAATAATACTGTTTCTCCACCTAGTTCATATTCAGATGCACCAGTACCAACTTTTAAAGCTTTCATTAAAGGTGCTGTAGCTTCTGATAATTTCGCTATAGCGTCATCAGACATGTGTGGGCATTTACCTACTTCTACAGCTCCTGAAGCAACCTTCATAGAGAAAGCCATACAAGTTGGGAATCCACAATCCTTACAGTTTTTCTTTGGTGTTAATTTAAATATATCTAAAGCTTTTAATGCCATTATTTTTTCCCCCTAACCTTAACAATTTAATTAAGCTAATGCGTTAACCAATTCTTTTATAGTTTCTATTGATTTTGGATGACGAAGTATAACTGCGTTTGAACCACCTACTAAAACACTTGCTGCAGTTGAAACTTCCATTGCTATAGTTCTTTCTTCTGGACAACCCCAATCTGGCTCATCTTCTATTGGAGCTATAGCTTCTTTAACATGACCTACTTCAAAAGCTACTGGTGTTATGATAGGCATTTGTAATGTCTTATCATTTTGACCAAATGCTGCAAGTCTAATTCTATCCATAGTAGATGCAACATACTCATATCCATAACCAACTGCTGAACATCCAACATTCATAACTATATTTTCACCTTTAACGCCTAATTGAGTTAACAGTACGTTTAATTGTTTAGCTAGGTTTATATCAACAGAAGATTCAGCTCCAACTTTGTGTGCATAAGCCATACCAGCTGATGCTCCTACTCCTTTGTAGTTATCTTCTACTGCTGACATAAATAAGCAGTTATGCCCATCTAATGTTTGAGCTAATTTTTCAAACAATTTACCATCTTTTTCATGATTTCCTGAACCTGCTACAACTAAAGGTAATTCTATTGCTTCAATTACTGCTTTAGCTACATCAGCACATTCATCAACTGACTTATCTAATCCATTTGGGTCAGAACCATCAAATTTTAAGCAAATAAAGTCTGCTTGTGTATTAGCTTCAACATATTTAGCCCATTCTACCGGACACTTAGCTACATCTTTGTATAACTCTTTATATGAATCAGTCCAGCTTTCAGGATAAACGTCTGATATTTCTATACCTATTTTTGGAGAATGCCCTACTTCTCCATCAAAACTATAAAAAGGTAATACATTTTCCCCACCTAATTTAATTGCCTTTTCCCCTATTCCTACTTCAACTTCTGATATTTTTCCAGAATATTTTTGAGTAGACATTTTAAATGCCATATTTTTTTCCCCCTTAAACCTATTTTAATTCTAATTTAGCAAAAATCTCTTTCATAGCCACTTTAGATTTTGAATCTTCAGGTAAATTAACTAAAGGAATACCTGTAGAATCATATTCATATATCAATTCATCCATAGGTACAACACCGATTAACTCTAGGTTATGTTTTTCAATTTCTTCTTTAACACCATCATTCATAACCCCATCTGGAACTTTATTTACAATTAGAAGTATTCTTCCAACATTTAACTTTAGTTCCTCAGCTAAATCTCTTATTCTAGCAACAGCTTGTATGCTACGTCTTGAGCAATCACTAACCAATAAAAGTGTATCAACATGTCTAGTGACTTTTCTACTTAGATGTTCCATACCAGCTTCGTTGTCCATGACTAAGTATTTGTAATGACCAGATATTTTATTTACTTGTTCTCTAAGTATTCCATTTACAAAACAGTAACATCCTTCACCTTCTGATCTACCCATTACTAATAAGTCATATCCTTCGCCTTCTTCAATTATAGAGTTCAATCTAAATTGTAGATATTGTGCTTTTGTCATACCACCAGGGAATGCATTGCCTAACTTTTCTCTTTGATTTACTTCTTCTCTTATTTCTCCTATTGTTGCTTCAACTTCGATACCTAATACTTCATTTATGTTAGCATTAGCATCAGCATCTACAACTAATACTGGTCCCTTATTGTCCTTAACCAAATAATCAATCAAAAGCCCTGTGAGACTTGTTTTACCAGTTCCACCTTTTCCTGCAACAGCTATATTGTATCCCATTTTAAGACTTCCCCCTTAAATCAGCCACAGAGCCTTATGTACTCTGTTTACGTATTATAATTTAGGTACAGAATGAACACATTCACCATGTACATCATGAAGAGCTTCCATTAGTCCTTCTGATAAACTTGGATGTGGATGTATTGCATCCCCTACTTGTTCTACTGTTAATCCTAGATGAACAGCTAGTGACAACTCAGTTAATAAATCTGTAGCATGAGGCCCTACTACTGCTGCACCTATTATTTTATCTGTTTCTTTATCAGCTATAATCTTTACAAATCCTTGGAAATGTCCTATAGCTTGTGCTTTTCCAAGACCTCTAAAGTCAAATTGACCTACATTGTATTCTACACCTTCAGCTTCAAGTTGCTTTTCAGTTTTACCAACACCAGCAACTTCAGGCTCTGTATAAACACATCTTGGAATTGCTCTATAATCTACTACCTTAGTCTTACCTAAAGCATTTTCAACTGCTACGATACCTTCCTTAGAAGCAACATGTGCTAAGAAAGGAGTATCTATTATATCACCTATTGCGTATATACCTTCTACATTAGTTTCAAGATGCTCATTAACTACTACTTTTCCTCTTTCCATTTCAATTCCTATATCTTCTACTCCAGAATTATCAAGGTTAGGTCTTCTACCAACACATACTAGTGCATATTGTGCTTCTATAACCTTTCCATTAGAAAGAGTTGCAACAGCTTTGCCATCAACTACTTCACAAGTTTGTACTCCAATACCTGTGATAACTTTAATTTTATCTTTCTTAAATTGTCTAAGCAGTTGTTTAGCTACATCTTTATCTTCATTTAATAGTATTTGGTCAACCATCTCAACTATAGTTACTTCTGTTCCTAAGGCTCTAAAGAACTGCCCTATTTCACATCCTATAACTCCACCACCTACTATTAACATAGATTCAGGTATCTCTTCAAGTCCAAGAACTTCATCACTAGTTATTACTATTTTTCCATCATATGGGAACATTCTTGGTACAACTGGAACAGAACCATTTGCTAGTATTATCTTGTCAGCTTTTATAGTCTCTACTGTTCCATCTTCTTTTGTTACCTCTATAGTATTCTTATCAATTAATTTTCCAAAACCATTAACTAGTTTTACTCCTCTTTTTTCAAATAGGAATTCTATACCACTTATTAATTGATTTACAACTTTATTTTTTCTTTCCATTATGGCAGTGAAGTTTGGTGTAACTGTTCCATCTATTTCTATACCAAAATCTTTTGCTTCTCTTACAGTGTTTAATACTCCAGAAGAAGCAAGAAGTGCTTTAGTTGGTATACATCCTGCATTTAAACAAGTTCCTCCAACTCTTCTTTTTTCAATAACTGTTACCTCTGCACCAAGCATAGAAGCTTTTATAGCTGCTACATATCCACCTGGTCCACCACCTACTACTACTATCTTCATCCTTAATTCCCCCAAACCTTATATAATCTATAATATTACAATACTATAAACCTGCGGCATCTAGTATAGCAGGTATATTCTCTTCTGCCCCAATTGCCATTATATGAACACCATCACATAAATCTTCTTCTTTTAATTGTTTGATAAGTTCTCCTGCCATTTTTATTCCTTCACTTACCCAGTTTTCTTTTCCAACTGCTCTTAATCTTTCGATTTGTTCATCTGGAACAAATATTCCTGGTACATTTGCAGTCATAAATTTGGCCATTCCTGGTGATTTTAAAGGTACTATCCCTGCTAATACCTTGCAATCCATATCCCTTGTTAATTCTCTAAACTTTCTCATTGTATTTATGTCATAAAGTGCTTGAGTTTGGAAAAATTTAGCTCCTGCTTTTATTTTCTTTTGCATTTTTAATAATTGAACTTCTATTGGAGAATATTCTGGAGTTACTGATGCTCCTAGATAAAAATCTGGAGAACCCTTTAATTTATTACCAGCCATGTCCGTACCTGCCATTAAAGTCTCAGCAGTTTGAAGTATCCCTACAGAGTCTAAATCAAAGACTCCCTTAGCTTGTGGATGGTCTCCTACGCTAGTATGGTCTCCTGTTAGTGCCAACAAATTGTTTATCCCAAATACACCTGCTGACAACATTTCCCCTTGTATAGCTATTCTATTTCTATCTCTCCCTGTTATTTGAATAACTGGCTCTAATCCAGCATCTTTTAGTAATTTACATGTAGCAAGAGAAGTTGCTCTCATAACTGCTGATTGAAAGTCTGTTACATTTGCTGCATGAACCCTTCCAACTAATGGCTTTGCACATTCTATTAAATGTGAAAGGTCAGTCCCTTTTGGAGGAGCCATTTCAGTAGTAACTGCAAATTTTCCACTTTCTAATGTTTCTCTTAATAAGCTCATCTCTAATCCCCCTTTTAACCTTCTAAAAAAAACTTTTATGAATTTGCTGCTGCTTCTTTCTTTTTCTTTGCACTTAAACTTCTTGGATTATTTTGCTTAGAATAGTCTTTTGGTGGTCTTATTTCTGCTAAGTTGCCTAATTGTCCTATAGCTTCTAATCTTTCATATATCTTTATCCAAGCACAATCATTCTCTGCATTTACTTCACACTTACCATTTTTAGCTCCACCACAAGCTCCATTCATAAGACCTTTAGCACACATAGTTACTGGACATATCCCACCTGTCCAACCAAGTTCGCAATCTCCACAAGCTTTACAAGCTTCTTCATATTCTCCAACCCTTTGTACTTCCCCTATGAACAAAGTATTGTTCGCTGGATAAACTGGTTTATCTTTTAGGTTCTTAACTATTGTCTGTGTACCATCTCCACATGCTAAAGATAAAACTGCATCAGCTTCTTTAGTCTCTTCTTTTAGAGCCTTTAAATCCTTTTTAGACTTTAAAAGGTTACAAGCAGGGTCAAGCATTACATATCCTAAGATTTTTTTGCCTTCACCTTCAAGAGTTTCTTTCATTTTTAGAACTTCTTCTTCTCCACCACTTTTACAAGTCGCTGCACATTGATTACAACCCACTAAAACTAGCTTGTCAAAATTCTTTAAGTACCCTAGTACTTCTTCTAATGGTTTATTTTCAGAAATTATCATATCTACTTCCCCCCTAAACCTTCCACTTATATATATCTATTTATTATTTTGTAATTTACAAGCTTTAACTACATGTTTTGCAAGTATAGATGTTGTAACTGAACCAACCCCCGCTGGAACTGGAGTTATCATTGATACTTTATCTAAAACTGCATTTGTATCAACATCTCCACATAAATTTCCTTCTTCATCAACATTTATACCAACGTCTATAACTACTGCCCCATCTTTAACAAAAGTTTCATCAACCATCTTAGCTCTACCAATAGCTGCTATTAATACATCCGCGTCTGCTGCTACACCTGATAAATTTTTAGTCTTTGAGTGACATATTGTAACAGTTGCATGTTCACTTAATAAAAGCATTGATACTGGCTTCCCAACAACCATTGATCTTCCAAGAACTGTTACCTTACTTCCTTTTAAATCAACATTATAATGTTTTAATATTTCTACTACTGCTGTAGGAGTACATGGTGGGAATCCACTCTTATCACCTTCCATGACTTTAGCAGAGTTTATTGGACTAAAACAGTCTACATCTTTTTCTGGTGCAATAACATATTTTATAACTTCTTCATTTAAGTGTTTTGGAAGAGGTCTAAAACATAATATACCATTAACATTTTTGTCATCATTAACTCTCTTTAATACATCAATGTATTCTTCTTGAGTTATATCTTCAGCTAACTCTAACACTTCTGTTGTTATACCAATGTTTTGACATCTTTTTAATGCGCCTCTTTCATATGACAAATCGTCACTTCTTGCTCCAACTCTAACTATTGTTAGTTTAGGATTTATACCTTCTTTAACTAATAACTCAACTTCTTTTATTAACTCTTCACTAATCTTATCAGCTACAGGTTTTCCTTTTATAATTTGTCCTTTAGTTGACATTCCTTCCATATATTCACAACTCCCCTACAAGCAAACTTAAATTAATTTATTCTATATACTACATATTAACAACATAGTATTTACTTTCGTCATTTAAAAATTATTTTCCAAGAGCTTTTTCAACCTTAGCATAAACTTCATCACAAGTTTTTACGCCTTCTTCAACTAATTTATCTACTTCTGTTTTTACTTTATCAACATATTCCTTGTCTTGTATAGAATTTATATTTATAACTACATTTAATTGTCCACCAAGTATAGCAGCTCTTAGACATTGAACTCCTACACCAACATCGCTTATAGCAAGTCTTGAACCTTTATCAACTAAATCTTCATGTAACTTAATAGCTTCATAGCAAACTCTTACTATATTTAATGGTACTTCACAAGCAACTTTAAGCGCTTTTTCCATTGTCTCTGCTTTTATTCTTTTTTCTTCTTCAGTTTCTTTAGGAAGCCCATAAGCTTTTGATAATGGTAAGAAACATTCTGCATCATCATCTATCATTTTTAACAAATCTTTTTCTAGTTTTCCAGCTTTACTTAATATCTCTTTTACGCTTTCTTCATACTCAGCATACTTTTTCTTTCCTATTGTAAGATTACATACCATACTGCCTAGAGCCATACCAATTGCACCAACTAGTGCAGCAGCTCCACCGCCACCTGGTACTGCTTCTTTAGAAGATAGTACCTCTACAAAATCAACACAAGTTTTATCTGCTATTTTCATGATAATCCTCCTTAAAAGGATGTAGGAAAATATCTCAAATTATTCGAGATATTTTACGAACTATTTTAAGATATCTCCTACTCTTTATTTATAAATTAATGTGTTTAGAATAATCCAGCTATTACTCCATTTTCATCAACATCTATTTTTTCTGCTGCTGGAACTTTTGGTAATCCTGGCATCTTCATGATTTCTCCAGTAAGTGCAACTATAAATCCAGCTCCTGCTGAGATTGCTGCTTGTCTTACAGTTATTCTAAATCCTGTTGGTCTACCTAATTTAGTTTGGTCATCAGTTAAAGAATACTGAGTCTTAGCCATACATACTGGAACCTTAGTAAATCCAAGTTTTTCTAAGTTAGCTATTTCTTTATCAGCTTCTGGAGTATAATCTACACCATCTGCTCCATAAATCTTAGTAGCTATAGCATTTATCTTGTCTTTTATAGATAAATCATCTTCATAGCAGAATCTAAAGTTATTTTCTTCTTCATCTAATAATCTTAGAACTTCTTTAGCTACTGCAACTCCACCTTCTCCACCTTTTGCCCATACTTCAGAAAGAGCAACATTTACACCTAACTCTTTACACTTGTCTTCAACAAGTTTAAGTTCAGCTTCAGTATCAAGTGGGAATCTGTTTATTGCAACAACTGCTGGTAATCCATATACTTGAGTTATATTTTCAACATGTTTTAATAAGTTTGGAAGTCCTTTTTCAAGAGCTTCTAGGTTTTCGTTATTTAAGTCTGCTTTAGCAACTCCACCATTGTATTTTAATGCTCTTACAGTAGCAACTATTATAACAGCATCTGGTTTTAAGTTTGCCATTCTACATTTTATATCTAAGAATTTTTCTGCTCCAAGGTCAGCACCGAAACCAGCCTCAGTTATTACATAGTCTGCAAAGTGCATAGCCATTCTTGTAGCTATAACAGAGTTACATCCATGAGCGATATTTGCGAATGGTCCACCATGTACAAATGATGGTGTTCCTTCAAGAGTTTGAACTAAGTTTGGTTTTAAAGCATCTTTTAATAATGCAGCCATAGCACCATTAGCTTTTAATTGTCTAGCTGTTACAGGGTCACCCTCATAGCTATATCCTACTATTATGTTTCCTAATCTTTCTTTTAAGTCAGATATATCACTTGCCAAACAGAATGCTGCCATTATCTCAGAAGCAACAGTTATATCAAATCCGTCTTGTCTAACTGCTCCATCACCTTTTTTACCCATACCATCAACGATATTTCTAAGTTGTCTATCGTTCATGTCTACACATCTTCTCCAAGTTATTTTCTTAGGGTCTATTCTAAGAGTATTTCCTTGGTGAATATGGTTATCAAGCATAGCAGCTAAAAGGTTATTAGCAGCTCCTATAGCATGGAAATCACCTGTAAAGTGTAAGTTTATATCTTCCATAGGAACAACTTGTGCATATCCTCCACCAGCTGCTCCACCTTTAACACCAAATACTGGTCCTAGAGATGGTTCTCTTAAAGCAACTAATACATTTTTATCTAATTTTGCAAATGCATCAGCCACACCTATAGTAGTAGTAGTTTTTCCTTCACCTGCTGGAGTTGGGTTTATAGCTGTAGTTAATATTAACTTAGCTTTTTTACCAGTGTCTCTTTTTAGTAGATTGTAGTCAACTTTGGCTTTGTATTTACCATAAAGTTCTACATCATCTTCACCTAGTCCTAATTTTTTTGCAACCTCTCTAATATCTTGAGGTTTAGCTTCTTGAGCTATTTCAATATCAGATTTAAATCCCATAACTGAATCTCCTCCCACAACCTAAATAGATTTAAAATATAATTTTTGTAAAAATTGTATTAATATGTAAAAATTATATTTTATAAGATAATTATACATGTAAAATTGCTTAAAAACTAGCTACTAAGCTATTAAAATATTCAAACTTAATAGCTAGTTATTTATCTAATTACTTATTTATTACCTATCTATTACCTATGTCTAACCTTTAACCAACCTAAAATCCCAAATCAAAATTCTATTTATCTTTAAGTGACATTAATTTATCTTTTATTGCTTTAATTTGTGCTTTTGTTGTTTCACTAGAATCATATGGAGATTGATTTGCTCTATCAGAATCTATAACATCTTGATTGTAATAAATAAATCCTAAAGATTCTCCATCTTCTAAGTTTTTGATTATAAATTCTTCATCTTCTTTGTTTCTAATTTTATTTCCTACAACAAATACCTTATTTACTCCTATATCATGTCCAAGTTTTTTTACTTTTCTATAAGTCTGTAAACTTCTTTCTCCTGGTTCTACAACTACTATAAAAGCATCTACACCTTGGGCTGTTCCTCTTCCTAAGTGTTCAATTCCTGCTTCCATATCCATAACAACTACATCTTTATTTTGTAGTATTAAATGTGAACATAATCTTTTTAAAAGAACATGCTCTGGACATACACATCCAGTGCCACCAGAATCTACTGTCCCTAATGTAAGTAATCTTACTCCATTATATTCTTTACAGAAATTTTCAGGGATATCGTCAACTTTAGGATTCATCTTAAACATTTTTCCAAATGAACCTACAGAAGCAGCTGTTCTATCTGAAACTAATTTTTTCATTTCTGATATAGGTACTATTGATTCATATACTTCTTTTGGAAAACCTAGTGCTAAAGCTAAATTAGCATCTGGGTCAGCGTCAACAGCAACAACTCTGTATCCGTCTTCAGCAAACATTCTAGAGAGCATTGAAGAAAAAGTCGTTTTACCTACTCCACCTTTACCTGTTATTGCTATCTTCATAATCCCTACCACCTTTATTACTATTTGCTTTTTATGCAGTTAATTTTATAGTTGTTTATTTTTTGTACACTAAAAATAAACTACAGCTAGTCCTTACAGGAACCAATTACATTTACCTTACTAGCTTTTCAAAGCAGCATGTATAGTTTTATTATTCTTCATTATATTGTTTATATTTTATTTATTCAGTATATTCGTTATATTTCGATGTTCTTTGCCTTAACATTTGACTTTATTCACCCATAAAATTTCTTGTAAAATCGTTTTTTCTATGGTTTCTATCTTTCTTAAGCTTCAGCCTTTTCTGCCATTTTTTCTTCAACTAATGCTTCAAAGTGAACACGTTTTTTCTCTATATCTTCTATTATTGTAGCTGCTAATTCTTTTGGATTAGTATTTACAGTAAATGTTGCTCCAACTTTATCTTTTAATTCGCTAGTTAATATGTCTACTGTTCTTGAAGAACCAGTTATTGGAGGCATTATTCCTAAATAAGTGTCTATACCAGAAGCTACAACATAACATCCTATAGCAACCGCTTTTTCTGACATCCACTCTGGAGCTATACCTACAACTGGAAGGTCACACATATCCATATCTAAGTAATTAGCTGCTGCTCCAACTAAATCTAATATACGGCTTATATCAACGCAAGAACCCATATGTAGTACTGGTGGGATTCCTACTAGTTTACAGACAGTTGCAAGACCTTTACCTGCATATTTTTCTGCTGCATCAGTTTCCATTAAACCAAATTTAGCTGCTGCTGAAGCACCACATCCTGTAGTAACTACTATTATGTCATTTTTAATTAATTCTTTCATTATTGTTACGTGAGCCTCATTTGAAACTCCTTTAGCATTGTTACATCCAACTACACCAGCTGCTCCTCTTAATACTCCAGATTTTAAACAGTCTGTTAATGGCTTAACTGTTCCTGCTGGGTCTATATGAGAGTTTACAACTCTATCTAATTGGTTTACTACTGCTTCTACACTATACCCAACTGTTGCCCCTGATTTTAATTCAGGTATAAGTACTTTTGATTTATCTCTATTTTTAAAGTTTAAAATAGCTTCTTTAACTATTGCTTTAGCATCATCAAGTGCTTGTTCTTCTCTAAATTCAATATAAGTTGAACCTGTTATTTTAGCTTTTGGAGAAGTTGTTACAAATTTAGTATGGTAACAATCTGCAACTCTAGCTAATGCAGGGAATATACATTGAACGTCAACTATTACAGCTTCAACTGCTCCAGTTATTATTGCAAGTTCTTGTTGATGGAAGTCTCCTGCTATTCTTACACCATGTCTCATTGTAATCTCATTACCTGTACAACACATACCAGCTAAGTTTATTCCATCAGCTCCAACTTCTTTAGCTAAAGCTACTAAGTCTGGCTCTTCTGAAGCTAAAACTATCATTTCAGATAATGCTGGCTCATGTCCATGTAATATTATATTAACTTTATTTTCTTCTAATACTGCTAAGTTAGCCTCTGTTCTTCTTGGCACTGGAGTTCCAAATAAGATATCGCTTAGACGAGTACCTATCATAGAACCTCCCCAACCATCAGCCATAGAAGTTCTAAGACTCATGTGTATTAAACTATCTATATCACCAGTACATCCGATATGAGTAGAGTGCATTATTGTTGCAATTTCTCTATCTATAGCTCTTGGTTCTATAGCGTATTCTTTCCATATTTTTTGTCTTGGTTCTGGTGCATTTTTTATAAATCTTAATGTTCCAAAAGGCTTCCCAAACTCCATTAATGCAATTTCTGCCACTTCATGTGCTACATCATAGATATCTCTACCTTCTGTCTCTACATCCCATTCTTTAGCTAAAGTTATTAACTTAGCTTCATCTCTTATTTTATAGTTTCCATTTGGATCAGCTAATGCTAATGTATGTGCGATATCTCTAGCATGGTCTGAATGGGCAGCTGTCCCACCAGCAACCATTCTTGCAAAGTTTCTACCTACTATAGTGTGTTCATCTGCTCCACATAACCCTCTTGGAGTCTTAGGACTTATTCTACATGGTCCCATTCCACATATTCTACAGCAAACACCTTGAAGACCAAAACCACATTGTGCCTTGAAGCCTTCTTTTCTATCATACATTGTTTCTACGCCTTCTTCTCTAGCTTTTGCTATCATTTTCTGGCTGTTTAAATCAATTGTTAACATTTTTTCATCCATATTCCTATCCCCTTTTTTTGATTTTTAAAATCCCCCAGGTGACTGACTTCATGTCATAAAATAATAAAATAAATGCTTTCTAAGTTGATTATATACTAATTTCCAACACTTTGCTTTAGATTTAAATATTTTTTTAACAAAATTAGATAATACATAAAAATTTAATTTTTGGTACCTAATTTAAGTTAATTTTACTTACTGTTTTTGGCTATTTTTTAATACTTAAACCTATTTTTTGATACTTTAGTTTAATTAAATTATGTTTTGATTTTTTTTAAATCAAGTTTGAATTATTTCTAGTCATTTTTTCGTTTTTATATGTTGATTGTGTATTTATTATTTTTCATTACTTTTAGACTTGTTACAGATTTTTACTCCCTAAACTTAATTAGTAAAAACTTCTTAGAATAGCATTTTTTGGACTAATTTTTTTGAATTTTTTTATTTTTCCTACTTTAATATTAATTATAGCTTCAAATTGAACATTTGTATATATTCATTTGAAGCCATAATTATTTTTTATATAAAATTTTTTTAATATTGCATTAATTTAGACATTTTGACTGTTTTTTCTATTTTTATTCATTTATTTCATACTCTTAGCCACAATAGCACCATATGCAATAGAATACAATTTAGATTCATGTGAATCGGCTCTTGATACTAAAACTATAGGAGCTTTTGCACCCATAATTATACCTGCTGATTTAGAGTCTGCCATATATGTAAAAGCTTTCCCTATTCCATTACCAACCTCAATTGTTGGAACCAACATAATATCTACATCACCAGATACTTCACTCTTAAATCCTTTTATTTCACTAGCTTCTTTTGAAACAGCTAAATCAAAAGCTAAAGGTCCTTCTACGATTACATTGTCTCCAAACTCTCCTTCTTTACAAGCTTTTGCTAGCATATCTGCATCTACAGTTGCTTGCATCTTAGGATTTACTTTTTCTTTAGCTGCTAAGCATGCAACTTTTACAGTTTCCATACCTAAAGCTTTTGCAGCCTTTATTGAATTTTTTAATATTTTTGCCTTTTGTTCATAATCAGGAGCTATGTTCATACCTCCATCTGTAGTTATAAGTAATTTATGATATCTTTCTAACTCATATACCATTACATGACTTAATAAGCTATCAGTTCTAAGACCATAGTCTTTATTTAACACTTCTTTTAAGATAACTGATGTATCTAATAACCCTTTCATTACAAAATCAGCTTCTTTACTTGATACTAGTTTAACTGCTATTTCTGCACAATCTTTGATATCATCCTTATCCACTATTTTGATACCATTTAAATCAAATCCTATTTCTTTTGATATATCTCTTATCTTTTCTTCATTTCCAACTAATATAGGAGTAATTATATTTCTTTCTACAGCATCTTTTATTGCCATCAAAACCTCTTTGTCATGAGCTGCTGCTACAGAAAGTACTATTTTCTCTCCTCCCTTAAGTTGCTCTAAAATATCATCTAATTTTTTTATCAAAAGTAACCCCTCCCTTATATATATTTAACTAAATAATACCATATTTGCTATACCTTTTCTCAATTTATTTTTTATGTTATAAAAAATTTGTATAACTAAATAATAGTTTAATATTTTATTCTGGGATTTAATCAATAACCCTTAAAAGCTTTGCAGGAACACCACCTACAATAGTATTTTCTGCAACATTTTTGGTTACAACTGCTCCAGCAGCAATAATTGCATTATCGCCAATAGTGACCCCTGAAACAATAGTTACATTAGCACCAATCCATACATTTTTTCCTATTATGATTGGAGAAGGATAGGTTGTACTGCGTTTATCTGGCATAATACCATGGTTAAGTGTAGCCAATACCACATTATGCCCTATTTGAGTATTATCTCCAATCTCAATACCTCCTTGGTCTTGAAAATGACAACTGCTGTTTATAAAAACATTTTTTCCTATGGTAATATTCTTTCCACAATCTGTATAAAATGGTGGAAACATAAAAAATGATTCATCTACTTTCTTTCCAATCAACTCAGAAAATAAACTACGCACTTCTTCTGGTTCATGATAAGAGGAATTTAGCCTGCTTGTGATTTTCATTGCCTCATTACTTAACTTAACCATAAATTCATGTATTTCTGATTCACTAGAAACAGGTTTTCTTTGATTCACATGCTTTAAAAATTCATTGATATTCATTTTATACATCCTTTCAATATACATTTTAGTTTATTTGTATTTTCTAAATAACATTTTAATAAAAATTAGCTTAATTAATTTTATAAGTAATATGATTACTACTTTTAGTGTAATATACTAATTTTTTTATATCAAATACCTATATTAAATACTTACATATACTTAAAAGGCATAAAAATTGATATAATTATATAATAAATAAGTTAGTAAAGGATGATTAACTATGGAATTAAGAGTATTAAGATATTTTTTAGCAATCGCAAGAGAGGAAAGTATATCTGGTGCAGCAACCTTTTTACATATAACACAACCAACACTTTCTAGACAGATTATAGAACTTGAAGAAGAGTTGGGAGTTAAATTATTGGTTAGAGGAAATAGAAAAGTTTCCTTAACAAACGAAGGTAGACTTTTGCATAAAAGAGCAGAGGAAATTGTATCATTAGTTGATAAGGTAGAATTGGAATTTGGTAATCCCAATGAAATTATTAGTGGTGATATATATATAGGTGGTGGAGAAACTGAGGCTATGCGACTTATAGCTAGAACTGCATATCATTTTCATAAAAAATACCCTAATGTAAGATACCACCTTTTTAGTGGAAATGCTGATGATGTAACTGAAAAATTAGACAAAGGACTTCTTGATTTTGGTATTTTAATTGAACCTGCAAATATACAGAAGTATGATTACATACAAATCCCTGCTACTGATGTTTGGGGCTTACTAATGCATAAAGACAGTGTCCTTGCCTCACAAAATGCGATAAATCCAAAAGATTTATGTAATATACCACTTATTATTTCAAGACAAACACTAGTTGATAAAGCAATCTCTAAATGGCTTGAAGATAGTACTGAAAAACTAAATATTGTTGCAACATATAATTTAGTTTATAATGCTTCTCTTATGGTAGAAGAAGGGCTAGGTTATGCTTTATGTTTAGATAGACTTGTTAATACTACAGAAAATAGTAATCTTTGTTTTAGACCTCTATATCCCCCTTTAGAAGCTAAATTAAATATTATATGGAAAAAACATCAAATATTTTCAAAAGCATCAGAAAAATTTTTACTTCAAATACAAAAAGATTTTTCTTCTATCACGTTGAATACATCTGAAGAAAAATAAGTAAAAAATAAAAAACGGTATAACATGATAAATGTTATACCGCCTAACCAATAAAATCAAATACAACTTAACAATATTCTTACTTATTTATTCCAAGCTCTTTTAAACAAGCAATTGTAATCTCATCTTGTGGATTCAATTCATAAGCTCTTTCTATATAATAAGTTGCATCATCAATATCACCATTATTTAAATAAGCCATCCCTAAATTACAAAGTATCTCTGGGTCTTCCTTTATCTTAGCAGCTTGTTCAAAATATTCTATTGCTTTATCTAAATTATTTTTATAAGCCTCACAAAGCCCTAATTCCACTATAGCATCCACTTGCTCAGGCTTTATTATCAATATCTTCTCCAAATACATCTCAGCCTGTTCTATCTCGCCCATACCCTTATATCCAAGTGCTATCATGAACAATAAGTTCCACCAATCCATATGTTCTTCTTCTAATGGCAGTAGTTTCTCTAATCCTTCTTTAAATTTACCTTGGAATACAAGTGTATATCCTTCTTCATACTGAACTTTAAAGTCCATCTTTCCTAAGTTATCTTGTATCTCAGCTACCAAATCAGCATCTAGCCCAAGTCTTAATGCATCTTCCCAAGTTAGCTTAGTCTTTAGATATTGACCTTGATTATAGTAATGGTAACCTAAATGGTAATAACCTAATGCAAAACTCTCATCAACATCAATTATCTTTTCAAGCTTGGCCATTGCTTCAAGTAAAAAGGCATTCATTGCCTTCTCATCCATATCTTTTTGATACTGTTTTGCTATCTCTTGGCAAACTATTGCATAATTATACATGGCATCTAAATCATCTGGATACATTGTTATAAATGCTTTTATATATATTAAAGCATCTGTATGTTCCCCAATCTCAAAGTATTTTCTTGACATATATCCCATGTATGCCTTTAAATCCAGATTAATATCTTCAGATAAAGCATTTAAAAACTTTTCATATTCTCCATTGTTTTTAAATTTACTATCTATACCAATTATATATATCATAGCATCTGCTATAGACATTGAATTTAACTTATCCTGAGCAGTCTTTTCTTTTATTCCTTTTACCAATACCTCATTTTTTATAGGTACATCTAATCCACCTTTTGGCACATCATAGCTCTTTAATTTAAACTCGCCACCATGCTTTATAGTAATAAAAGCTAGTTCCTCTGCCTTTTTCAGCAAATATTTTTCTATTTTAAAATCCATTTTTCCCTCCTAAATATTTAAATCTCTACTTTATGAGTTTTAGATTTCTCAAATACTTTTTTATCATCATATTCAAATAATACTACATTTTTTTCTTCTCTTATTTCTATATTTATATCACTTTTTAAATCAACAACATTGAATTTAAATGGCTCGAAATGAACATATTTTATTATATGTTTAGCTGGCTTATCAACAAAACTAGGTAAATATGTTGATAAATTACCATTATCCTGTAAAAATACATGGCATCTATTCTTAAAATCATCCACATCTAACTTATTAAAAAACTGTGGTATATTCGATGTTTTACCAAGTGATATATAGTCATACTTTAATATATCATTGAATACATCATTATCCATATTTATATTTTCATTATAAAAATCCATCAATATTTTATACAGTTGATTCTTTCCTTGTGCCAAATCAAAATATCCATTTTCATCAAAATACTTAGCAAAAGTCTCAAAGAATTTAAAAGGACTTTGTTTATAAAATCTACCTATAATATATCTCATGGACAACACAAAGTTTTTAGAATTATAGTACCTCTCCAATATATCTTCTATATCCTTTAGCTTCAATGTTTCCTCATAACTTATATAATTATTATATAAAAATTCATATGGAGCATAATCTTTATATTTAAAACCATGTTCATCTGCCACTTTTCTCATGCCTGTACCTTTAATCATCTTTAAAAAACCTAATTGTAGATGCTCTATACCTAGATTAAATACATCATTAAAGGAATTCTCAAAACTCTTATAATCTTCATAAGGAAGCCCTGCAATTAAGTCTAAGTGCTGATGTATATTTCTATACGATGCTACAGTCTGAACAACATGAGACAATTTTTTAAAATCATCCCTTCTACCTACTGCATCAAGTGTTTTTTCATTTGTCGATTGCACTCCTATTTCAAACTGAAAAAGGCCTTCTTTACAATCAGCTAAAAATTCAAGCATCTTATCATCTATCAAATACGCTGTAACTTCAAAATGATAAGTAGTATATCCATTATCATTTTTCATAAGAAAATCCATAATTTCCATAGCCACTTTTTTATTTGCATTAAAAGTTCTATCAATAAACTTTATCTGTGATACTCTTGCATCTATTAAAGCTTTTAAATCACTCTTTATTCTATCTAAGCTAAAATATCTTAGACCTGGAATAGTAGATGATAAGCAGTACTGACAGTTAAAAGGACAACCTCTTGATGATTCATAATACACTATTCTATTTTCATATTCTTTTGGATTTAAATTTTCATAAGGACTAGGAATCTCGTCCAGGTTTTGAAGTAATTCCATTGGCTTATTCACGATTATCTCATTGCCTTGTCTATATACAAGTCCATTTACATCATTTATGTCTTTTTTACCTTGTAAATGAAGTACCAAGTCTTTAAAAATTAATTCTCCTTCTCCATAAAGTATATAATCCACAAAATCGTACTTTTTCATTGCCTCATAACTATCATAACTAACTTCTGGTCCGCCCAAAGCTATTTTAGTATTAGGTCTAATTTTCTTTAGATTATCACAAAGCTTAACTATATCCCCCACATTCCAAATATATGTGGAGAATAATATTATATCATACTCGTTTTTGTATATATCCTTCAAAATATAGTCCAAATCATTATTTATTGTATATTCTTTCATATCAACTTCTATCAAATCTCTTACAAATTCTTTTAGGTATCTTATAGCTAAATTTGTATGAATAAACTTAGAATTTAATGTTGTTAATAAAATTTTCAAATATTTCTCACCTCTTTTTAATATTATACTGTCTTTTTGTACCCCTTATAGGTTAGAATAGTATATGTAAAGTTTTAATAATATCTATATAATTAATTTATTAATTTCAAGTAATGTGAGGAAAGGAAGTTTTTTATGGAATTAATTGAAAAAGTATCTATCAACTCTTTATCAAAAAGAGATCTACTACTTATTATAAAGTCTCTTGAATACACTAATGAAAATACTCAAATTAGTGATTTCATCGACCTTAGAAATAATATTGTAAAGGAATTATGTTTTTTAACTGACACTAAGGAAAAAGATTTTTTGGATTATCTAGAGAAAAATAGCACACTCTGATAGCCTAAACTTTTTTAAATTTCAATATATGAATACCTGATTTAGAATTTATTTTTATGCTTAATATGTTATCATTAAAAGTTTTTGATATAACTGTTATTTGATTAAATATGGGGTCTATTAAAGTATTCCCTTCTTCAAGTCTTATAAAACTTCTTGGGTCTATTTTTTTATTGTATGCCTTGACTCCAATTTTATATTTTCTCAATTTAACAACATATTCTGACATAGAAAAAATAAAATCTATATTATCTTCATTTAATTCACTATCTTCACCCAAAATGGATAATATAGATTTTTTTATGCTCTTAATTCCTTCATTTTCTACAATCCTATCTTCCATATATACATCGTATAAGACGTTTAACACGTTTAATAGAACACTTTCTTCATCATACTCTTCAAACTTTGAATCAATATATTTATCAATTAATTGTATTGCTTTAATCCTTGCCATCTGAAACTTTACAATATCTGATTTGTCTAATTCTATAGAAAATCCTATTATCTTGTCTTTGATACTCTGTAGTAATTCGACATATTCTATTTTACTATTATTTATAAGATTGTGCATAACAGAATTATACGCTACAGAACCTAATAAATAATCAAATAAAGATTCTTCTTTTTTAAAATAATTCACATATTTTTTTATTAGTCTAACAACCTCGTCTTCACTTTTTTGGATATTAGTATTTGATAAAATTAATGGTAATAAAATATTTAAAAAATTAATATTCCCTATTTTCTCTCCATAAAATCTATAGTAAATAAGTTCATCTCTCAGTCTATTTTCGTCTATATATACACATCTTTGTGTTTTATCATCTATTAAGGATTTCGTATTTATTATAATTAAATCTTTAAGAGCCCTACTTGCACTACTAAAAGAAGATGTATAGACTTTTTTTAGTAATTCATCATTCATAAATATATCCTTTCTAAAAAATTGAATCTAAATATCTTGCTATTAAAAAAAAAGAGACAGCCCGTTTAAGAAGCTGTCATATATAGGGGGATAGTAGTGTACAAAAATCATTGTAATCTACTATCTATATATTATTATACGATACTACTTTTTTATATGTAAAGCATCAGTTTTCGACATCCCTATATTTTACAGTTATACAAATTGCGTACTAAGTTCAATTTTATTCTTTTTATTTCAACATTTTATCGTATTACATTCTTTCTGGAGCGTGCATTCCCAACAGTTTCAGAGAATTTTCTAAAGTTTGTTTTGTAGCTAGAACTAATGCAAGTCTAGCTTTTCTAATTTCCAAATTTTCTACTAAAATTGGATTGTCATGATAAAATTTATTAAACGCTTGAGCCAAATCTAACATAAATCTAGTCACTATATGTGGTTCATTTTTCTTTAGAGCAAGTAAAATATTTTTATTAAATGATTCTATAACTCTAAGAACTTCTGCACTATCTTCATCAGCTAACAGACTATAATCTATATCAGAAGTTATTTCTTCTTCTGCTTTTCTTAAAACTGCACAACATCTAGCATGTGTATATTGAACATATGGTCCAGTCTCACCATCAAAGCTCAATGTTCTTTCCCATGAGAATGTGTAATCTTTAATTCTACTATTAGACAATTCTTGGAATACTACTGCACCAACACCTACTTGTTTAGATATTTCATCTACGTTTTTGGCATTTGGATTTTTAGCTAGTATAATATCCTTAGTCTTATCTATAGCTTGATTTAAAGCATCTTCTAAAAATACTACTCTTCCTTTTCTAGTTGACATAGTCCCTTCTTCAAGAGCCACCATACCAAACCCAACATGAACTAAATCTTTTGCCCAATCGTATCCCATAAGCTCAATTACTTTAAACCATTGTTGGAAATGTAAGTTTTGTTGAGAACCAACTACATATATACACTTGTCAAAATTATAAGTTTCTTTTCTATATATTGCAGCAGCTAAATCTCTTGTCATATATAATGTTGAACCATCATTCTTAGTAATAAGTGCTGGTGGCATTTTATATTCTTCTAAATCAACAATCTTTGCACCTTTAGACTCTATTAGAAGCTTTTTCTCTTCTAATAACTCAATAACTTCACCCATCTTATCAGAATAGAAACTTTCCCCTGCCAAAGAATCAAATTCTATATCTAAAAGCTTATACACTCGGTTAAATTCTTTTAAACTCTCATCTCTAAACCATTGCCATAATTCTTTTGCTTCTTCATCGCCATTTTCTAATTTAGTAAACCACGCTCTTGCTTCATCTTCCATTTCTGGATATTGTTCAGCTTCATCGTGGAATCTTACATATAATTTTAGTAATTCTGGAATTGGATTAGATTCTACTACTTCCTTTTCTCCCCACTTTTTAAAGGCCACTATTAACTTACCAAATTGAGTTCCATAGTCACCTAAATGATTTATTCTTATAGTCTTGTATCCTTGTGAGTCATATATCTTATATAAGGCATTACCTATCACTGTAGTTCTTATATGTCCTATATGGAAAGGTTTTGCTATATTTGGAGAAGAATACTCAACTATTACAGTTTTATCTTTACCAAAATCACTATGACCATAATTTTCTTTTTCCTCTAATACTTTTTTGATTACAGTTTCTGCCAATTGAGACTTATTTACAAAAAAGTTTACATATCCGCCTAATTGTATCACCTTTGTTATCTCTCCACTTGGCTCTATACTTTCTGCCAATTCATTTGCTATCATGTTTGGAGCTTTTCTAAACACTTTAGCTAATTTAAAGCATGGAAAAGCATAGTCACCCATGTCCTTGTTTGGTGGAACTTCTATAAGTGCCTCTATCTCTTCTTTCGATAAATCTTCTATTTTTTCTTTAAGGCAATTTGATATTGCTACCTTGAAATCTTGCATCTTGTTGCTCCTCTCTACATTGTACCTGGTTTATATTGTGCTTATCTCTTTATGTTAAATCAAATTTCGTGTTTTTTCAAGTATTTCATTATGTGATAAAGTACTTTAGAAATTGTACCTTTTATACAAATTCTGCATACATTAAAAATACTATTTTTACATGCAATTTTTTATTCCTGTATTGGTTTTCTACAAATCTTTTTCACTTTTAACTTTTATGCCTTCTTCCTCAAGTAGTTTTGCTGTGACGCCTTTTCCTGAAATTTTTTTACCAGAAAAACTTCCATCATAAATTAAATTACATCCACAAGATGGACTACCTTCTTTTAATATTGCTTCGCTACATACATATAATTTTGCTATTTTTAAGGTCTCTTTAGCACCCTTTACGAAGTTTTCTGTCACATCCTTATTATCTTTGGTAATTACCTTATTATCGACTATTTCAGCAGGTGGTCTTGGTGTAGATAGACCACCTAACTGTTCTGGGCATACAAGTGTAAATTCTTTGTCTTTTAAATATTCCTTAACTTTTTCATTTTCATTATTATCGCCACTATATTTACAATTTATTCCTATTAAACATGCAGATACTAATATCATAAAAATGTGCTCCCATACAAATTATTTTAGTTTAACAATTGTTACTCCTGCTCCACCTTCTCCATATTGACCACCTCTTTGTGATTTTACATGTCTATTCCTTCTTAATACGTCTTGTAGTCCTGCTTTTAGTACTCCTGTACCAATTCCATGTATTACTGTTACAGATTCCAATCCTGCCACATATGCATCGTCAAGATATTTTTCAACTTCCATTATAGCTTCTTCTAGATTTAACCCTCTAAGGTCAACTTCATTTTTTATATTACCAGATTTTGACCTTATTATATTTCTTGTTGATTTAGTTACATTTGTTGAAACATCCTTGCGAGTTTTTTGTAAAGATTTAAAAGGTAGGGTCATCTTCATTATACCAATTTGCACTACTGCTTCTTTTCTCTTTTTATCCACTGACACTACACTACCATTTTGGTTTAGAGTTATTACCTTGACTTCTTCTCCTGGCTTTAGGTCTTTTATCTCTTTATTTGAAACCTTTGGAACTATCATGCTTTTTACTGTTGGTTGAAGACTTCCCATAGAACTAGTCAATTCTTTTCTAAGTTCTTCTATCTTACGATTCTTTTCTTTTGAAGCTCTTTCCTGTTCAAGATTTCTAAGTTCCTTTATTATAATGTCTACTTCTTCTTTAGCTTGTCTTATAATTGAAAACGCTTCTGACTTAGCTTTTTCAACCATCTTATCTCTTTGGCTAATCAATTTTTCAAGCTTTTCATCATATTCTACCTTTAGTCTTTCAATCTCTTCTTTTAATCTTTCCGCTTCTTCTCTGTCTTCTACTGCTTTGATTCTATTCTTTTCAACATTCTGTAATACATCTTCTAAAGCTATGTTATCTGTATTTATATATTCTTTAGCACGTGAAATTACATAGTCACTTAGTCCAAGTTTTCTAGAAATTTCAAAAGCATTCGATTTTCCTGGAACACCTATAAGTAGTTTATATGTTGGACTTAATGTTTCTATATCAAATTCAACTGCTGCATTTTCTACACCAGATTTAGTAAGAGCATAGTTTTTAAGCTCACTATAGTGAGTGGTTGCTATACATTTAGCTCCTACAGAATTTATATCTTCTAATACTGCTATTGCAAGGGCAGCTCCTTCAACAGGGTCTGTCCCTGCTCCTAATTCGTCAAATATAACTAAAGAGTCTGCTGTTACGTTTTGTAGTATTGATACTATATTCGTCATATGAGATGAAAATGTTGATAGACTCTGCTCAATACTTTGTTCATCTCCTATATCTGCAAATACATTATCATATACACACATACTACTTCCATAATCAGCAGGTATATGAAGTCCACTTTGTGTCATAAGTGCAAATAGACCCACAGTTTTTATTGTAACAGTCTTACCGCCTGTGTTTGGACCTGTTATTACTAACGTGTGGAAGTCTCTTCCTAAATAAATTGTATTTGCTACTACTTTTTTCTTATCTAACAAAGGATGTCTTCCATTTTTTATATTTAAATATTTATCCTCATTTAAAGTTGGTTCTATACCTCTCATTTGTATCGAAAGTTTTCCTTTTGAAAATGCAAAGTCCAATCTTCCTAGTATCTCCTGATTAGAAATTAAGTGTTCACTCACTTCTCCAACCATAGCAGAAAGCTCTGATAAAATTCTTTCTATCTCTTCTTGTTCTCCTAATTTCAACTGTCTCAATTCATTGTTCATTTCTACTATAGTCATTGGCTCTATAAAAAGTGTCGCACCAGAAGATGACTGGTCATGTACTATACCAGCAACTTGCGACCTATATTCAGCTTTTACAGGCACTACAAATCTATCACCTCTTAGAGAAATTATGGCATCTTGTAAGTATTTTTGATAAGTAGTTGAACTTATTATTGAATTTAGTTTCGACCTAATGGATTGATTTTTCTGAGATATTCTTCTTCTGATATCTCTAAGTGTACTTGAGGCATTGTCAGATATCTCTACTTCACTAATTATCGCATTGTATATCTGGTCTTCTATGTCTTTATACACATATAGAGAATTTGATAGAGATTGTATTATTGGATAATTGAAATCTTCTTCATCACTGCTGGATAGACTATTTTTCAATCTCCTAGCTACTCTTAAAGTATCTGCTATCATAATTAGACTTCCTGGGTCAAGAGATGCTCCTATATACGCTCTCTTTACCTTGTCTTCTATATCATGGATACCTTCCAAACCTACTGAACCTCTCTTTATAATAATTGATTGAGCTTCACTAGTTTCTTCTAGCATAGATTTTACTTCTATAAAATCAGTATTTGGGACTAAACTTTCTATATATTTTAGACCTAAAGAAGATGAGGCTTTCTTCTTTAATAAGTCTATTATTTTATTGTATTCTAGAACTCTTAACGATTTCTCATTCATTTTCTATATTCACCATCCTCGATATTTTAACTTTTTTATTTAATTTTAAAAATGTATGTTTTCAAGCATTTCCAATAAAAACTGCAAGTTTTATTTCTTTTTCATTTCTAAAATTATTATATTTTTTCTCTTTTAGATATATTTTACACATATTTTGTATTATACTATGTATGTAGCTATCTATATATTATACATAAACATGCTTTATTTGTAATATAATCTGTTAAAAAATCTTCTTTAATATTTTTAAAGTAGTTTGTTTTAGCATGTTTTTAAAGAATAGCTACTTATATAGATAAACTAAGGAGGAACATAAGTCATGGGAAACGTATTAGAAGGATTAAAACCAGAAAATGTTTTTAAAAACTTTGAGAAAATATCTCAAATTCCTAGAGGTTCTGGAAATGAAAAAGGTATAAGTGATTATTTACTTAACTTTGGCAAAGATTTAGGTCTTGAAACTATTCAAGATGAAAGCTTAAACATAATAATAAGAAAGCCTGCTACAAAAGGATATGAGAATTGTCCAGGCGTAGTTCTTCAAGGACACATGGACATGGTTTGTGAAAAAGAAAAGAATGTTGAACATGATTTTCTTAAAGACCCTATAAAATTAAGAATCGATGGTGACATGATATATGCTACTGGAACTACTTTAGGAGCTGACAATGGTATAGCTGTTGCTATGGGTATGGCTATATTAGAAGACAACACTTTAGAGCATCCAGCATTAGAAGTTTTAGTTACTGTTAATGAAGAAGATGGTATGAATGGTGCTGATGCATTAGAGCCTAGCTTAATTAAAGGTCAATATATCCTAAATATGGACTCCGAGGAGGAAGGATACTTATTAGTTAGTTGTGCTGGTGGTAAAACTTGTGTTGTTAGTTTACCTGTTGAATACAAAGAAGTTGAAGCTGACAAGCAAGGTTTATTAGTTGAAGTTACTGGACTATTAGGTGGACACTCTGGTATGGAAATTGTTTTACAAAGAGCAAATGCTAATAAAGCAATAGCTAGAGTATTAAGCGTATTAGATGTTGACTATGATTTAGCTTCAGTTGATGGTGGAACTAAGCACAATGCTATACCTCGTGAAGCTAAGTGTGTAATAGCTGTTAATAAAGCTGATGTTGAAGTTGCTAAAAAACAAATAAATGAAATTTTAACTGCATTTAAACATGAGTTCACTACTTCTGACCCTGGTATGACTTATTCAGTAGCTGAAACTTCTGTAGAAAAAGTTCTTGCTAAAGATTGTAAAGAAAAAGTTGTTCAAATGTCAAGCTTAACTCCTCATGGTGTTCAATCTGTGAGCCTTGATATAGAAGGATTAGTTGAAAGTTCTACTAACTTCGCTATAATTGAAACTAAAGAATCTACTATTGAATTCTTAACTTCTGTTAGAAGTTCTGTTATGTCTATTAGAGATGAGATAGCTGATAGAATAAGACTTTTAGCTCAAGCTTTAGGTGCTGATTATGGTCTTACTTCTCAATATCCAGCTTGGGAGTTCAAAAAAGGTTCTAAATTAGAAAAAATATGTAGTGAAACTTATGAAAAATTAACTGGTAAAGTTCCTACTGTTATGGCTCTACATGCTGGTCTTGAGTGTGGATTATTACTTGATAAACTTCCTCATGCTGAAGCTATATCTATAGGACCAGATATGTTTGATGTTCATACTCCAAATGAACATGTTAGTATCCCTTCTATAGCTAATGTTTGGGATTATGTTATAGAAATATTAAAATCTATGAACCAATATTAAATCTAAAGTTTATTTGGATTGAGTCTTGGATACAATTATAGATTATAAATAAATCTATATTACGCTTAGTCTATAAATTAACATTATAAAAGTTTATAGGAATAAAGCCTAATGATGCATTTTTATATTTGTCATTAGGCTTTATTATTTTACTATATATTTTTATTTGATAGATTTTTTATTCTTTAAATGTATATAAAAAATTTTCCTATTCAGTAATTTTAAATCGATTTCTACCCTGCTTCTTCGAATTATAAAGTGCATCATCTGCCATTTTGTATATCTCATCATATGTCTGTCCTTGCTTTGATATTACACCGCCCATACTTACAGATATACTATTTCCATTTGGTAATTTAATGCCATGGATTTTATCATATAAAATATTACACTTTTCTATAAGACTTTCTGTATCCTTTACATTTTTAACATATATGCTAAATTCGTCACCCCCTAGGCGACCTACTATGTCACATTCATCAAAACATTTAACAAGAATATTTGCAACTGCAATCAGCATCTTATCTCCAACAAGATGACCATAAGTATCATTTATATCTTTAAAATAGTCAATATCTAAGATAAGTAAAGCTCCCCTTTCATTATGAGATAAATCATCTAAACTTTTTGTAGCCATATCCCTTATAGAAGCAGCATTAAAAATATTTGTTAAACTATCTCTTTGCGCTTTATCTAACAACCTCATTTTTTCCTCTTTTTCACAATCAATATTATGTAATTTGCCTATTGAATACACAGGAACATTCTTTTCATTATGAATTATCTTTGATGTAATTCTAACCCAATGAAACTCTCCATCAGGACAAACACAATACATTTCTGTTGAACCATTTTCTTGTTCCCTAATCAACTTAAAAAATTGTTCCCTATACTCTTTTTCAATTTCATTTTCATGTTCATCTTTACTATGACTTAAACCATTAAAGACATTAACTCCATTTTCTTGCATAGCAATCGTAATTTTATCTGCTTGATAATCATATTCAAAGAAATACTCACTTGCCATCTCATATACTTCAGTATGTTTTTTAAGTTCTAAAGAAATTCTCTGATTCATACTTGTACGAGTACGAAGACTCCAAGCCATAATTATAATAATACATAATGATATACTAGAGACTATAAGAATAGTTTGAATTGGATTTTCCTGCATAATATGAATTAGAGAAAAATTTGATATATATGTAGTATTCTTATAAATAATTGATTGCATGTTTTCAGTAGGCATACTATTAATAGCCTTATTTAATATACTATATAATTCCTGTTTGTTCTGTTTAGCTACACCAAAACAAAAACGATGTGGTTCATAGTTTTGTTGAATTAGACGAACATACTTATACTTGGGTTGATTGACATAATACTGTATAGCATATCCTTCACCATATGTATAATCGGCTCTTCCACTATTTACAGCTTCAATACACTCCTCTAATGTATCATACCAAATAATATTATTAGATGAATATTCTTTATAAGAAGTATCTTTTGTAAGAGCTAAACGTTTATTTTCTAGACTATCTTCATTAATCTTATTATTAATCATCATAATATACTGTGTAGAAATAAATGGGCGAGTCATGGCTACATGACGTTCACGTGCCCTTTCATAATCATAAGACATACCAGCTACAATATCAATCTTAGAATCTTTTATCATATTGTCCAATTCTTTCTGAGATTTCACAGGTATCATATCAAACTTTAAGCCAGTTTTATCTGAGATATAATTAAGTAAGTCTATTGAAATTCCCTTTAATTTACCTGTTTTATCATCTACATATTGAAATGGTGGATTTTTTAGTAAAACTCCTACTTGCAAAGTTTCTATATTTTTTATATATTCAGATTCCTTATTGGATAAAACTAACTCTTTATTTTCTGGTGTAAAATATTTCTCATATAATGTCTGTGAAAAATATGGGTCTGTTTGCTCAATATTAGAGATTGCTGAGTTGAGTTGTTGAGATAATTCTTTATTGCCTTTATATGTAATAAAATAGAATGGTTTAGGAGAAAATTTAGCTATAGTTCGAACACCATCTATATGATTCATACTGACATTAAGCATTGCATCTGCCTTTCCATCCTTTAATGCCTGTAACTGTTCTTCTCCTGTCTTACAAGGCACCAATTCAGGAGATATTTGATTCATTTCACAATATCTATCTAATTCTTTAATCTTATTAATTCCATTCTCTGGCACTGCAATACGCATGGTCTTTGTAACTTGTGAACTCACACTGTCAATATCTACATTGTCTTTAAGCACTTGTAATACTGTATTTACAGTCCCATAACTAGAACCTGCATAATCATATATTTTCTCTAATTGTTCATCGTATAACATTCCACCCATTAAGTCAACTTCGCCTTTTTCTAACATCTCCATAGATTTAAGAAGAGAAGTGTTTGTATCTCCTCCAACCCGAACAAACTCATAATTCCATCCAGTATACTGAGCAATTTCTTGTAAGTATTCATAGTTATATCCAGAGTATCTACCTTGTTCATCTACTTCATTTAGACCTTCTTGAATAGGATAAGCAACACGTATAGTACGATTATCATTATTCATGGCATTAATATCAAAAGGAAATATACAAAAAGTGAATATGGACACAATTATAAAAGTTAAAGAAAATAACTTTTTCAAATTCACTACCGCTTCCTCCATATAATAATATTTACAGTGTATACACTGTATAATTTTCTGGGTTTTAAAATATAAGTTAGTATAAAAAAGGACATAAAATTTCGTAAAAAATTTAATATCCTCATTCATACATAATATAATTTGATTATACTCCATTTAACTTGCCTTTACAATAAATTTGATATATTAGCAAATTATTTATCTTAATTTGATATATAATATTATTTTTAATTTATATTATATCAAGTTTAGCATCATTTCTATTTACAGTTCTTTTATATTTTACATTTGGATAACCTAATATAAATGAAGTTATAACTGCCTCATTATCATTCATTCCTAATAACTCTTTTATCTTTGGCTCTATATTTGATGCCATAACAAAGAATCCATTATAACACATTCCTAATCCTTGTGAATAAGCCATAAGCTCCATATTAGATGCAGCTAATCCTCCATCTACATATACACTTCCACCTAAAGAAATATCACCAACAACTACCATAAGTAATGGTGCATCGTAAAATAAAGAATCAATTCCCTTTTCTTTATATCCTTTATACATTCTCTTAAATGTGTTTTTGTATATAGAACGAACAGGGTCTTCATCATCAGTATTTAGTGCCATATTGTAAAGCCCTTCTATTGCCAATTCTTTTACTTCTTTTAATTTATCTTTTACCAATATGTATCTTAGAGGCTGTCTATTTCCACCTGTTGGCGTATATCTACCAGCTTCTACTATATTTCTTATTTTTTCTTCTTCTACTTCTATGTCTTTGTAGTCTCTTATACTTCTTCTAAATTTTATGAAATTCATTAAGTTTTCAGATTCTAAGTCAAAAGTCTCATGATTGTATTCTAATACTTCACTCTTATCAAATCCCTGCATTTCTATAGAGTCTGTTGGGCAAATTGCCATACAGTGACCACAATTAATACAGAGAATATTTTTTACCTTTGCTTTATTTTCTCTAACTTTTATTGCATTTACAAGGCAGTCTGATTCACACAAGCCACAACCTACGCATGTTTCTAAATTTATGTCTATCATTCTAGATTTTTCCTCCATTTAAAAATTTTACTTTAGTATAAAGCAAATAGTTGTCTAAGTCAATTTTTATTTTTTTAACAATATTAACTCCAAATCAAGTCTAAATTGAAAATATGTATACAAATTAAGTTAAGAAATTTACACTATAATCTTCCAATTTTCCGTTATTGTATATTATCTTTGCACTAAAAACTTTACCAGTCTTAGCCCAATTCAAAAACAATCTGTCACCTTCCCACATATTTAAGTCAAATATTTTATCATTGTCTACCCAAATTAATTTTCCTTCTTTACAATCATCCAAATCTTTTTCGGATAAGTCACCTTCAAAATCATCTGAAAAATATAAGAACATGTACCAGTCCTCATCATTCTTAAACTTTGGAAAAGTTATCAATCCTTTATATGTTAGCGAGTTAAGAGTAAGCCCAGTTTCTTCTTTAACTTCTCTAATTACACAATCTTCAGGAGTCTCTCCTTGCTCAAACTTTCCTCCAACTCCTACATATTTACCTTCATGTATATCATCTTTCTTTTTATTTCTATATAACATTAAAGTCTTTCCATCTTTTTCTATATAACAAATAGTTGTAAGCTTCATACATCCCGCCTTACTTTCTTTTCCTATTTTTTATTCGTATATTATTGGTATTATTCATTTTCATTACTCTCAAGAACATCACTGATATTCTTCATTGCATTAAGAGAAAGCTCTGCAAATTCATCAAATGGAATCCCTATATCTTCTATACTTCTCATTGCATCTCTATTTACATTTGAAGCAAATCTTGTTTCTTTCATTCTTTTAATTACAGACTTTGTTTTTACACTAGTAAGCTTTTTATCTGGATAAACTAACGCTATAGCAGTTATAAAACCAGTTATAGGGTCTGCTGCATATATAGCTTTTTCCATTAGACTAGTTCTTGTAACTCCCATTCCATCATGATGACCAAGTATTGCTCTATACATCTCTTCATCACCAAAGTTTTCTTTTTTAAGCAGTTCCACTGTTGTTGTAGCATGTCCTTCACAGATTTCCCCTGGCTTTCTCCCAACTATATCTGAATCTAAATCATGTAAAAGGCCTGCAACTGCCCACTCTTCTTCTTTTTCTGGCTCTAATCTTTTAGCTAAGTCTCTCATAACTGCTTCAACAGCATAACAATGTTTTCTCATTCTATCAGTCTCTAAATACTTAAATAAAATTTCTAAAGCTTCTTCTCTCATTTTCATTATTCCCCCTATTTTTTCATGTATATGATATTTTTATATTTTAATACACATAAATTTAAGTTTATTTATATATTTATGTATATTTTTCATATTATATCTATTCTACACCTTTATAGTAGTGTCCTGCAACTGTTCCAATTTCATCCAATTTCTTATATAAATTAGTGGCCTTTTCTCCAAGCTTAAAATCATTACTCAAAACCTCAATATGGGCTTCAATAACCTTTTTAACCATCTCACTATCTTCTACTGTAAAATCTATTCTAAACACATCTATTCCAATTTCATCTAACTCATATAGATTATCCAACATACAAGTTACCTTTGAATTGTAAATCGTACTTCTACAGAATATATCTTGTGTTATTCTATAACTTGCATCTGTAAAATCTCTTAAGGCATAGCTACTTTCCTTACATTTAGCAACTCTCTTGTCCTTTTTACAATCCCTAACAACAACTCCCATAGGGCAGTATTCCGTAATCATCATAGGAGTATATCCATATATTACTGCTTCAATTTCTACATCTGTATATTTTAAAGTTTGTTTGATTTCATTTAAATTTAATTCTTGTGATAAACAAACTGTACCTGCTCCCTCATCTTTGAAGTGATTTATACTTTCACTATTAAATGCATTTAAATAGCAATCTATATTTAAATCTTTTCCTTTAAAATATTCCATAGAACCCCAGTTACCAATTTGAACCTTATTGATTCCTTTTATATTATCTAATGTTTCAAATTGCTTATATTCCTTATTTCTAATAATTCGTGGTACTGAATATATTAATCTACTTTCAGTATTTTCAACACTAGAACTCTTTTCACCAGAAGTATTTATGTTATTTACATTTGAAACTATTGATTCTTTAGAAATATTTGATACCATTTCTAAGGCTTTTGATAATGTATTTATATCTTCATAATAAATTAAATCCACATTGTACTTTAATACTGCTTCTAATTGCTCTAAGTTCTTGACTTTAACTCTAATTTTAGGGACTGTATTAAGTTTTTTCTGTTTATTTACTCTGTCTGGTTGGTATTTTAATCTATTCTCCTTAAACTTTCTACCTTTTATTTTTATTCTTTCTTGGTCTAAAAGCTCAATACAATCTCTTCTCATTTGATTTAGAACACTTATAGGCATACTTACACCTTCATCCAAATCAATTTCTATATCTTTTGATGTATAAGGAGTATTACCAAGCTTTTGGATTTGTGTCTCTATTTTCTCCTTGCTTAAAGCTACTTTTATAGCTTTTTCAACTATCTTTTCTCCCTCTACAATTGATGTATTCCCACAGAAATCACTTATAGAAAGCACAGGCTTTTTACCTAGTTTAATACTTGCTTTTGCTTTTATATTAGTTTTTATTAACTCCTTATCTTGTTGGAATGTAGCTTGTACTCTATCCATCAACTCACTATCTGAAGTCTTAAATATAAGCTGATTTCTCTTTGCTTCTCCAACAAAATCTAATTCTATCAAATCGCCTTTATGTGCTATTGTAGTTATATCTCCATCTTTTATTATCCTTCCAATAGTACCTCCACCTAGATTGATTCCATCACCTTTTTTAAGTGTGTTTTCTAATATGACTCTAAGCCTTTTGCTTCTTCTATTGTAATCTAAAACTTTTCCAACATATAGACCTTGATTATTAGGTCTATTGGAGTTCATTACATCCTTACCAACTTCACCTAGTATATATCCTTTTGTAAACTTTCTATTAAATATAGTATACAAATTATTTATTATTTCATCAGAAATACTTATTTTATTCTTATCTACAAATTCATTAATTGCTTCTCTATATCCTGAAACTACAGTAGCTACATATTCAGGCTTTTTCATTCTTCCTTCTATTTTTAGAGATAATACACCTGCTTCAATTATTTTATCTAATTCCTCTATAGTACTTAAATCTCTAGGACTCAACAAATAATCTCCATCACTCTTTACTACTTCACCTGTATTTATATCTATCAACTCATATTTTTGTCTACATGGTTGTGCACATCTACCCCTATTTCCAGACCTATTCCCTATCATACTACTCATAAGGCACTGACCTGAGTAACATACACATAAAGCCCCATGCACAAAGACCTCTATATCTACAGTCGTATTCTCACAAATCCATTTTATCTCATCCACATTTAATTCTCTTGCTAAAACAACTCTATCAAAGCCAACACTTTGAAGATACTTAACATCTTCTAATGAATGAGCTACCATTTGAGTACTTGCATGTAGTTCAAAATCAGGTAATAGTTTTTTTATAAGCCTTGCCATTCCTATATCTTGCACTATTAAAGCATCAATATCTATATCATATAAAAATTTTACATATTCTACAAAATCCTCTATTTCATACTGTTTTATCAATGTATTCACTGTGACAAAAACTTGTACTCCCCTTATATGAGAGTATTTAACAGCATCAATTAGCTCATTTCTATCAAAGTTGTTTGCAGATGCTCTTGCACTAAAGTCTTTACCACCTAAGTACACAGCATTTGCTCCATTTTGTACTGCTGCTTTTAATGAATCAAAAGAGCCAACTGGTGCAAGTAATTCTATTTTTTTCATATTTTTCTCCTCTATTTATACTTATTAGATTAATATAATTATCTATAACACACACTTACATTAAATTTATACACTACTTACTATATTTAACTTGATATACTATTTACCATATACAGTATATCAAATAATAAATCATTTTTTATCAATTTATACTAAGTTAGTTTTCGTTAAATGAATCATCCTTATTGATAAACATAACTCCAAAGACTACTGCCAAAATAAAGAAACATACTAGGATTGACTTTTCCACAAAAATCTTTGTAAAAAAAGTTCCTAAAATAGCCCCAGATATAAAGAATACAATAATTGCATAGTACTGCAAACTCTTTTTTATCATAAAAACATTCTTGGTCTGTATATAATGAAATAATGTTTCTGTAGCGCTTCTTAAATTTCCAGTACACATTGTAGTTGCAAAACTGTTTCCATTTACTTTTCTAAAACTCTCTACCTGCATTGAACAAATAAAAGATATAGCAACATTTACAAACATATTGAATCGTCCTCTAGGTACAAAAGAAACTACAAGTATTGTAATCATTTCAATTATAATGATAACTTGACGCCAATGAATCTTAGAGTTATCTTTAAAGTACTTTCTTATCTTCTCTGCTATAAATACACCTAACATAAATGCCAAAATAGGAATCAAGTAATAAAAAGATTTTTTTATATTCCCTTCTGCTATATTAAGCCCTAATAAAACTATGTTTCCAGTCTGTGCATTGGCAAAGACCTTTCCTCTTACTACATAAGTATAAATATCTAAAAATCCTCCTGTTATTGCCAATAAAGAACATAAGAAGAATGATTCAGACATCTGGCTCTGGCTTGTCATATATAAAACATCTCACTTTCTAATGATAGATACCAAATCAAAATTATTTTAGATACTATTTTTTATTAATATTAAAAAAACTTTTATCTGTATAAATATTTGTATTTATACATTAAAAGAAGCTGTCTCAACAAACAATAGAGACAGCAAATCTTTTAATTTTATTTCACATTTTTTTCATCATTATTTAACCCTGTACATTTTAGCTGTAAATCATAAGCTTTGTTTTGAAACTCAGAAGCTAAATTCTCAGCTATTGTAGCTCTCTCATTTGCCTCTTCAAGTTGAGCACTTAGTTCCTCAATCTTGCTTTTATAAGCATCTAACTCGGCTCTAGAACCTTCTGTCGTATTACTAAGTTCGAATATTTCTTGCTTTTTATTTTCTATAATATCAATTAACTCTTTCATCTTAGCCTCAGTTTCACGACTTTCTGCTTCTTTTTCTGCTATTGTAAGCTTTAGAGACTTGATTTCTAATTGAAGTTCTTCATTAGATGCCCCAACTTTTTTACTCAATTCTTCATTAGCTTTAATCAACTTTTCATTCTCATCTGAACATTCAAATAAAAGGTCTGATATATTTAATGCAGTTAATATCGCAGCAACTGATAAGCTTAATTTCGGGTTTTGACGTGTTATTTTATCCATTTCTTTGTCAACAAAATCAGCAATACTAATCATAAACTTCTCTGACTTATCTCCAACCATTGGATATTCAACGCCATGGATTTTAACCATTACTTTGTTCATCCTAACCTCCCCCGACATTAGTTGTTAATTTGATCTTAAGTTAGCATTCAATTTTTCGCTTAATTCACTTAATATCTTATCATGCACCTTAGCTACATCTTCGTCTGTTAGAGTTTTATCCTTACTTCTATAAGTTATTGAATATGCAATTGACTTGTATCCAGCCTCTATTTGAGAACCTTTGTAAACGTCAAATAACTTGTAACTTTCTACTAATCCTTGACCATTTTCCTTTATTATATCTTCTATTTGTTTTACAAATACATCCTCTTTAACAATAAGAGCTATATCTCTTGATGTAGATGGATATTTTGGTAATGGTACATAATTCTTTGTTCTATCAGAATTATCAAATACAAAGTCAATATCTATTTCAGCGACATAAACTCTTTGACCTAGATTGTAATTTTCTATAACATCTGGATGCAATTCACCTAATGTACCTACATATTTATTATTATACACTATTTTAGCACATCTACCAGGGTGGAAGGTAGTATTATTATCTTGAGGTTCAATTTCATATCCTTTAAATCCTACATTTACAAGTATTGTTTCTATAGCACCTTTTAATGCAAAGAAATCAACATCTTTACCATACATACCTACACACATTCTATTTTCTTCTTTAGGTAACTCTGAATCTTGTGGTATGAATATATGTCCACACTCAAATGCATATACTTCTTCTATTTTATGAGATACATTAGTTGATAAAACATCTAACATGTTTGGTATTAGAGTAGTTCTCATTACAGAAGTTTCTTCTCCTAATGGGTTAAGTAATTTAACAAAGTTTCTCTTAGCATTACCTTCTGGTACTCTTATCTTATCTACTCCCTTAGGGCTTACAAATGAATATGTTAATATTTCGTTTAATCCTACAGCAGTTGAATTATCTTTTAAAGAGTCCATGAATTTTTGTTTTGAAGTTTTGATTCCTGCTGTTGTATTTCCTTCTAATTGTACAGAAGGTATGTTTTCAAATCCATAAATTCTAGCTATTTCTTCCCATACATCAGCTTCTTGCTCCATATCTGTTCTAAAACTTGGTACATCTATTTCTAATTTATCATTAGCTATTAAATTACATTTAAATTCTAATGATTCTAAAATTCCCACAAACTGTTCCATTGGTACATCTACACCTAGAAGATGATTAATTCTTTGAGGATTTACTACCAATTTTTTAGGCTCTGGTTTATTTGGATATACATCTACAACACCTTTTAAAACTTTACCTGCTCCTAACATCTCAACAAGTTGTACAGCTCTATTTGCTGCTATCTCTGCAATATTAGGGTCTAAATCTTTTTCATTTCTTGAAGATGCTTCTGATCTAATTCCAACTTTTTTAGCTGTCATTCTTATGTTTTCTGGTTTGAAATTAGCACTCTCGAAAAGTACAGTCTTTGTACTGTTAGTTATTTCTGAGTTAGCACCACCCATTACACCAGCTATACCAAGCGATTTTTCTCCATTTGTTATAACTAGCACATCTTTATCTAATGTTCTTTCAACATCATCTAATGTTACAAGTTTTTCTCCATCTTTAGCAGTTCTTACTACTATTCTTCCAGTCTCTACTTGATTTATATCAAAAGCATGAAGTGGTTGACCAAGCTCTAACATTACGAAGTTTGTTATATCAACTATGTTACTTATAGGTCTTACACCTGCTTCTGTAAGTCTTCTTTGCATCCAATATGGAGAAGGTTCTATTTTTACATCAGTAACCATTCTAGCAAAATATCTTCTACATAAGTCTGGATTGTCTATTTCAACTTTGAAGTCTATCTCTTCATCACTTTCTTCTACTTCAATTTCAGGATATTTTACTTTTGTTCCTATAGTTGCAGCTGCTTCTCTAGCTATACCTATCATACATTTGCAGTCAGGTCTATTTGAAGTTAATTCAAAATCTATTAAAGCATCTTTTAATCCTAAAACATCTTTTATATCTTTTCCCAATTCATATGAATCTTCGTGGTCTAAAATATATATACCACCTCTTTTGTACTCTTCAATGTAATGTTCATCTATACCTAATTCAGCTGCTGAACACATCATACCATCTGATAATTCACCTCTGAAGTCAGTTTGTTTGATTTCAACTCCTCCAGGTAATTTAGAACCATTTACAGCTACTGGAATATAATCTCCTTCTGATATATTTGTAGCTCCTGTAACTATTTGAACAACTTTATCTCCAATATCTACCTTAGTTATAACTAACTTATCAGCATTTGGATGTTGTTTTATTTCTAAAATCTTTCCAACCAATATATTTTCTATCTCTTCACCATAATAATCTATTGTTTCAACTTTAGTTCCTGTCATTGTCATTTTATCAGCGAACTCTTTTACATCCATGTCTATATCAACATAGTCTCTAAGCCATTTTAAAGATACTAACATCTACATACCCTCCTAATTAAAATTGATTTAAGAATCTCATATCATTTTCGAATAATAATCTAATATCATCTATTTCATATTTAAGCATTGCAAGTCTTTCAACCCCAACTCCAAATGCAAATCCACTGTAAACCTCTGGGTCTATTCCACAATTTCTAAGAACGTTTGGATGAACCATACCTGAACCTAATATTTCTATCCAACCTTCATACTTACACATTGGGCAACCTTTACCACCACATTTGAAACAAGTAACATCAACTTCTGCACTTGGCTCTGTAAATGGGAAGTTGTGAGGTCTAAACTTCGTTTTGATATCAGAACCAAACAATTTTTCAACGAAGATATCCATAGTTCCTTTAAATTCTGCCATAGTAACATCTTTCCCAACAACAAGCCCTTCTATCTGATGGAACATTGGTGAATGTGTTGCATCTGGCGAATCTGATCTAAAGCATCTACCTGGTGCAATTACTTTTATTGGTAACTCTTGACTTCTCATAGTTCTTACTTGAACTGGAGATGTTTGAGTTCTAAGTAATACACCATCATTCATATAGAATGTATCACTCATATCTCTTGATGGATGGTCTTTAGGAGCATTTAAAGCATCAAAGTTATTATCAACAGTCTCAACTTCTGGACCTTCTGCTACAGAGAATCCCATTCCAATAAATATGTCTGTTACTTCATCTATGATTTGAGTTATTGGATGTCTCTTTCCAACCTTTAGAATTTTTCCTGGTTGAGTAACATCTATTACTTCTTCTTTTAATTTTCTTTCTTTTTCAATAGCATTTAATTCTTCTTTCTTAGAATTTATGCTAAGTTCAATATTCTCTCTTACATCATTAGCAACCTTACCAACTACTGGTCTTTCCTCAGCAGATAATTTTCCCATCTCTTTAAGTATGGCAGTTATCTCACCTTTTTTTCCTAAATACTTAACTCTTAAACTTTCTACACTTTCTATGCTTTGTGCCTCTTTTATTTCAGCTAAAGCTGCTTCACGTAAAGCAAGTAATTTTTCTTGCACACATATCACCCTTTCGTTTTTTTGTATAAAAAAAGCCCCTCAATCCCTGTCTAGGGACGAAAGGCTATAGTTTCGCGGTACCACCCTAGTAGTTTAACAATTAAAAAATCATCAAACCACCTCTAACAAACTTAACGCGTTTTTCACGTCAAAGCCTACTATCAAGTTTCAGCTCTGTTACTCCAGAGGGAACTTCTCCTGACCTCTTAGAAAACACTCCCAGCCTAGGTGTTTATCTCTTTACTAAGTTTAATCAAAATACTTTCCTCTTTCATTGTATCTACAATATTATATTGTTTATTTTAGTATTATATCATTTCCATTCAAATTATGTGACTATTTTTAATATACATCTAATACATAATTAATTCAATTATTTTTTAAATATATTGACTATTTTTGATATTCTACTATTTAATTCAAGATTATAACATGACATTATATTTATTACAATACATTAAATCAAGTATTTTTTTATTTCATACATCAATATAGCAGAGCTTATTGCTGCATTTAACGACTCAGCTTTACCATATATAGGTATCTTAACCAAAATATCAGACTTTGATACAAGTTCTTCATTTATTCCATTAGCTTCATTTCCTATCACCAAAGCAACTTTTGAACCATAATCTATTTTATCATAAAAATTATCTGTATTTAGATAGCTTGAAACTATATTAAAACCCAATGATTTAATCATATCCACAGTATCATCTTGAGAGGCATTAATTATATTCATATCAAAAATAGAGCCCATAGTCGACCTAATTACCTTTGGATTATATATATCAACACATCCCTTTAGTGCTATTATGGCATCCACTCCAGCAGAATCAGCAGTTCTTATTATAGTTCCCATATTTCCTGGGTCCTGTATTCTGTCCAAAATTAACACAAATTTATCTTTGTTATTTATATTTTCTTTTAAATTTTTTTCTTTAAATGAAACCACACCTATTATACCTTGGGTGTTTTCTGTATCTATAAGTTCCTTAAAGTTTTTATTACTAGTCTTATATATCTTTGTATGTTTTTTATCTAAATCTTCTAATAGTTCCACATGTTCCTTCTTATTTTCAAAGTCATCATTGATAAATACATAATCAAGACTTGCCCCACATTCAAGTGCAAGTACTACTATTCTATATCCTTCTACTATGAACTTTGATTCTTTATTTCTGTTTTTTGACTTCAATAGTGCTTTTGTATACTTTAACTTTTCATTATCCTTACTGCTTATATTCGTAATCATTTTATCTAAATGCTAAACTTATCTTAGCATAACCTCCTTACTTTACTTTTAATTAAAATCATACTCTTCCAAATCCTACTTTTGATTAAATAAAAATAGTATCATATAACTATTCATAATTATATGATACTATCTACTTTTATTGCAATTAAATATATATTAAATAATAAATTATCTTCTTCTAATTATCCCCTTATTTCCAGATGTTATGGCTGTTATACTAGTATTTTGACCAATTATAACTAGAATGCTTCCAGCTGTAAGTTCTTCATCTGGAGAAGGTGTAACATTTATATTTTTACCTGTTTTTATAGCAAGTACAGTTATCTCATATCTAGCTCTTAATTCAAGCTCTACTAAAGTCTTACCAACCCAACCATTTGGAGTTACGATTTCAACAATTGAGTACTCTGGGTCAAGCTCTATATGGTCTAATATGTTATCAGAAACTAAATTGTGTGCAACTCTTACTCCCATATCTCTTTCTGGGAATACAACTCTATCTGCACCAATTTTATAAAGTACTTTAGCTTGTAATTCATCCTTTGCCTTACATATTATCAGCTCTACACCCATCTCTTTAGCTATAAGAGTCGCCATTATAGATGCTCTTATATCAGAACCTATTGCAACTACTGCCACATCAAAGTTACCTAAACCTAATGATCTTAATGCTTGTTCATCAGTAACATCTACTATAAGTGAGTGAGTTACCTTATCAGATACACTTTGAACTGAATCTTCATTTTTGTCTATTGCCATTACTTGATGTCCTAAAAGATGCATAGTAGATGCAACAGAGCTTCCAAATCTCCCACACCCAATGACTATATATTGCTTCATCTCGAAACTTCCTCCCTAATACACAATTTGTATAATATCATTTAAATTACTTGTTATGCATATAAATTTTATATATAACGTATAATTTTTATATATACATAAATTAATTTTAATTTACTATTTTTATTTATGTTTTATTTATTAATCAAACTTATTTGTTCACACTACTATATCTAATTCCATTACTTTATTAATAAATTTATATTTTAACCAACCATAATCTTACCTTCTGCGTATCTGACTGGTTGGCTCTTTCTTCTACCTCCAGAAAGTATTGCCATAAATAAAGTAAGAGAACCAACTCTACCCATAAACATAAAGATTATTATTATAATCTTTCCTAAAGCATTTAGGTTTGGACTTCCAGCTAAACTTGAACCTACTGTAGCAAGTGCTGATGTAACCTCAAATGCTGATTGAACTAATGTAAAATTAGGCTGAGTTATTGAAATAATCAAAGTTCCAAAAATAACTGCTGATATACTAATTACAAATATACCCAGAGATTTTTTTATAGTTGCTGGAGCTAATCTTCTTTCAAAGGCTTCTATATCTGATTTTCCTGATAGAAAACTTCTAACAGTAATTATCAAAACAGCCAGTGTCGTAGTTTTTATACCTCCTCCAGTAGATGCAGGTGATGCTCCAATAAACATCAAAATTATCATTATAAATATACTACTTTCTTGTAAAGTAGCTAAATCAAGTGTATTAAATCCAGCAGTTCTTGCCGTTACTGATTGAAATATTGCTGATAATACTTTTCCCTTTAGAGGCAAGTCCGCCATAGTGGCTTTTTGATTAAATTCTATAATAAAAATGAATAATGCACCTACTATAATAAGTGTCGCAGTTGAAAATAAGACAACTTTAGAATGCACATTTAATTTTGATAATCTTCTTTTTCTTACAATATCAAGCACGACTGGGAATCCTAGCCCCCCAAACACTATAAGTGTAGAAATAGTCATTGATATTGTGAAGTTATTTACATATGAATTTAGTGATGTAAATGGTCCACTTACACTTCCCATTAAATCAAATCCGGCATTACAAAATGCTGATATTGCGTGAAATACACTATACCATATTCCTCTAGATAAACCAAATTGCGGAATAAAGACAGTTGATAAAATCAATGCACCTATTCCTTCTATTGTTATGGTTATTATTAATACAAATCTTGTAAGTTTTACAAGACCTGACAAATCAGCTTGATTCAGTGATTCTTGTATTAATAACCTTTCTCTTAGTTGTATTTTTTTTCGTGCCATAAGTGAAAACATTGTGGCTACAGTCATAAATCCAAGTCCACCAATTTGTATCAACGTTATTATAACTATCTGTCCAAATAAACTCCAATAAGTTGCCGTATCTACCATAACTAGACCAGTGACACAAACCGCTGAGGTAGCCGTAAATAGAGCATTCAATAACCCTATACTTTCTCTACTCTGCGACGCTATCGGGAGTGTCAACAACAATGCTCCAATTACAATAATCGCTGCAAACCCAGATACCATTATTTGAGTAGGTCGCATTCCATCTGCGTAGAGAATAAGTCTTCTAACTATTGTTTTCAACTTTCTTTATACCTCCTTAACATAAAATCACTACTGTTAAGACCCTTAATTTGTTTATTTTTAGAGCTTTCCTCTAAATTATTATTCTATTATAGTATAAATATTGTATAAAGACAATGATATGAATCTTTATAATTCTTGTTTGGAATATTGCAAATTTTTATATATATCTTTTAATTTGAATTTTACCAAAAACATCCATATTTTTCACATATAATAGGTCTAAGACTATCAT
>NZ_JAGWCW010000013.1:0-107862 GCF_020657835.1 Clostridioides sp. ZZV14-6387 | reverse complement strand
ATACTTCCACCAGATATAAAATAAACACGAGTTGCAGTTTTTTCTCGCTTAGTGCTTGTAGGAACTGTTATAATTTTAGAATTACTTAAATCAAACTCACCATAGTAAGTTGTTTCATACATACTACCTTCTTCATAAACATAAGAGCAAGGGGAAAGAAAAACATCTCGTTCTGAATAATAACCTCTTCTTTTTTTAACAGTTCTATCACATATATACGTTGATGCTGGAGGCATTTAATCACCTTCCTTTCTACATTGGTATTAAATTATTATTTATCGTTGATATAATACTAGTTCTATTCCCTTTTACTTCTTGCATCACTTCTTTTAATGCTCCTTCAACATTATCACTTTCAAATAAGTTATCTGTATCTTTTATACTTGTTTTCTCTGCTGTTGTTTCTATACTATCTACACTAGTTTTTACCTCATTTAATGCACTAACTATATTTGTTTTCTCTGTTGTTTCAAGTAATGTTGTATCTCCTATTTTATTATTAATTTCTGTCTTAGCAGTTTCTAAGTTGTTTGTTAACTCTGTTTTAGTTGTATCTATTTTAGTGTCTAACTTATTGATATTTGTTAATATCTTTTCTTCATCTTTTTTAGTTAAAAATATTGCAGTTGGGTCAACAACTAAGGTTACTTTCTCTACATTAGATACCTCTATGATAAATTTTAAATACAAATCTTTCATAGCTTCATTGCCAACTTTTGGCTTATATGTTTCAGGACTTTTACAAATTGCAATCATATCTCCTTCATTATCTATGAGAGCCATTTCTCTAACTGTAAATCCACCTATTGAACCAGGTACACATGCTGTTGCAATAATCCAATTAGGATTATTTTCATCTTTGTCAAACGCATTTATATTACCTTCCCAAACTTTATTTTTTAATGCTGTTTGGTCTTCTGTTGGATTGTAATAGTTTCCTCCTCCATCACCTGCTTGAATCTTCTCTAGTACTACTGATTTACCTAGCATCCCTGCATTAGCAATCTTAGCTTTACCTATATTTGTAAGTATAGTGTAAAATTGTTCATCAGCCATTTATACCACCTCCTTTTGGATATACTGTCAATATTTCTGAACTCATGTTATGAGCTAATGCAAACTTAGCTTTAACATTAGCTTTTACTTCTTTACTTGAATAAGGATATACGGTTATTTCTTCACTCATAATTGTTGTTTGTGCAAAATAAGTTTTACTTTTTAATAAAGATACTAACTTATAACTTACAGATAAATGAGAAGGTTTTATAACATTTACTCTCTTATATAAATCTTCTAAATCTCGAGGAAAACCTTGAGTACTGGTTAATTCAACACCAAAAGTATATGGAGATATGTTTTCATTTATTTTTATATTTGCACCTGTATAAGATTGAAGTATCATAGACATTCTTTTAGGCGTCATAATATATTTGCTTTGGAGCTTAGCAATGACTTTTCTTCTTCTAGTTTCTATAGCTTCATCTAGATTAGTAGCTAAACCTACTCTATTTTCCCAAAAACTTAAACCCCATGTTGCACTTTGAGGAAATAATTGTAATTCTATTTCTTTATTTAATAACTCTAAATTATCAAATTCGCTTCCTATAGCTTCATATAAGCTTTGCATTATGATAGATTGTTCATATATTGGTGACAATGTAAGAAGCATTTCTCTACCTTTTTTAGAAGCTATCATCCAACCACCTCGTTAACTATTTCCCCTACTCCAACTACTTGGTCCTGCAATTTTATATTTTCTTTTACATCATTTATAGTAAGATTAGAAAAGTCCTGTATGCCTTCGTCTGTCAACATCATAGAGCCTACTATTGCTTGTATAGCATTGTATGAGACCGTTCCACCTAAATCAATCTTGTCTAAATATTTGTCTATCTTAGCTTTTAGATTGTTTAATACTGTTTCTTCACTAAAACTGTTACTAAATATAAAACTAGCTTTTACATTAATAAGTAGTGTTTCGGGTGTTACAACTGTAACCAAAGCCCCGATAGGAGCTTTCCCGTCTCTATTTTCTCCTTCTGATACATTTAATGGATATATATTCTTGAACTTTATCTATTAATTCTTGTGTTGCTGCTTTTCTATTTTTATCTAGTATTAATACTTTTACTGTCCCTGCTCCATTCCATTCGGAAACTACATAAGCATATCCAACTCCATCTACTTCTTTAGCCCATCTTATATAATCTGAACTAGCTCCACTAAGTTTGTCTTCTTGCTCTGCTACAAGAACTCTTTCTCTAAAATGTTCTTCGTCTTCTATATCTGTCCCACCTTTGAAATCTTCTTTATTAGTAACAGATTTAATCCTATTAATAGAACCTAATAAAACAGATATACTACCTTTAGATACATTTCCTATAGTTCCAGTTTCTCTGCATTCTGCTTTAATATCTACTGTTTCATTTTCTCCTATAGTTTTAGTTTCAAGAAGCTCAAACTCTATACTCTGCTTTTCATCAGTTGCAACAGTAGTTACTACAGTCCCTTTTGCAATGATAGTTCCTTGTACACCTGTAAATGTAACTATGCCAACCGATTTAGTTGGTTGATTTTTAAATACTCCTTTACATTCTCCCAACCATTCTAGGTATTCTCCATAGCTAGTTTGAGGAAATGCAATCTTTAGATTATTTTGTAGTCCTAATTGTTTTAACTGTGTGATTTCTTCTGCTATAGGTCTTGTTGCATCATAAATAAAGTCCCCTTCTAGTGTGCTCACATCTTGAAAGTTACTTAACATCCTTTCGTGTATTACTTCTTCATCTTCTGTCAAAAATACTGGTATAGGTAGTTCTCTTTCCATATAATCACCTACCTTTTTATGTTTCCATCTATAGTTATATTTTCATCATCTATTGTTAGTACATCAAATTCATAATTAACAAGCCTACTATTTTCAAGCCAATTGAATATAAAATTACTCACTTCTTTTGTATATGGATGAACTAAAATAGTTTCTTTTATTAACCTAGATATTTCAAGTTCTTTAGCACTTTGAGATAGATTACTAGCAATTAAGTCTTTTATTTCACTTCCATATACACTAGAATAAGCTGACCGTTTGTATCTAGGTGTTAATATAGCTTTTTGACACCATTGTTTATATGCCTCTACCTTGTTACATCTTTTTAATGTTCCATCTGCATTTTTGACAAATTCACCTTTTATAAAGTCAAATAAAAAAGACCCCTTTAGGTCCAGTTCATTTTCGTTATTATTTTTTAATTCTACAGTTTCAAAAGTTTCATTTTGTGGAAATAGGTTTGGCATTTACAATCCTCCCAATTACTACAAATTCAGACCCCATAACAGCTACTAACACATTGTCACCTATACTTATTGGCTTTAATTCTTTTGGAGTTTCTATTTTATGCTTATGTCTATATTCTCCACTTAAAACCTCATCTGAAAAAGTAAAATAATCTTCTTTTAATGTTAAATTCTCTAATACTAAATAGTCCTGTATTTCATCTTTATAACCATTCACCTTAAGACCATTTGTTGTTATTTCTGCAAGTGAACAACCCATTCCAAAGACTCCATCATTAACACTTTTATTCATTTTTTCTTTTAATATTCTAGCAACTCCATTGAATCTAGCATCAGTCATTGTTATAAAATTTCCTCCTTATATAATCCAAAGTTCCTATATTGAGCTTCATTTTTGGTGTAGAGTCTAATGTATGAGTGACATCTATAACATAGTATTCTCTTCCTTTTAGAGATACCTTGTCACCTGCTCTTATTCTGTTTATGTCTACTGCACAATCTACACTTATTGTTTCTTCGCCCGAATTAAACATTGCTTCTGCTGCTTTCTTTGCTTCTTTTGCATTAGTTATCTTTTCATCTTGTTTAATCTTTTGTAGTGTTCCATACTTATCTGAGTCCTTCTTATATGTGCCAATGATAGGTGCTTTTGTATTTTCATCTTTACTCTTACCTAGCACTTTTACACTCGTTACTGCATCATTAAAACTACTTGTAAAGTTTGCATCTTCTAATATACTATCTAATTTATATACATTTACGTTGGTACCAAGCTTAAATAATTTCAATTTATTATCCATTCTTACTCTAAATAAATCTCCACCTTTTGTTGCTGTTTCCTTTAAATCTTTTTTAATCATATCTAGTATGTTAGTCTTATGTATTACTTTAGCAAGTTTCTTTCCTGTGTTAGCTAGATTGTAGTAAGGTATATTCCATTGTTTACAGTAGTATTCAATTCTCTGTGTAGCTGTATTTTCTTTAAACTGATATTGTTCTTCTGATTCTTCCATATATATTGTTCTTTCTCTACAAGACAATGTTAGTTTCTTGCTCTTTTCACTTCTTCTAGTTTCCCATATGACTCCATTGAAGATTGTTTCTTCTTTTTTACTCTCATACGCAATGTCAATTAGAACTATTTTATCACCTTTTTTAATATTTATATCTTGCAAAGTTTTAGTTTCTATTAAGGATACATCCATTTTATATGCAACTCCATCTATAGCTTCACTTAATGTTATTCCTTCATTAAAATTTGCAATGTCATATTTTCCATTTAGTATTATTTTCATTTGCTAGGTATCACCAACTTTTGTCCTTTTTTTATTACATTTGGATTTTTACCAATAACTTTTTTATTTTCTGGTATATTGTAAATCTCTTTCCACCTTGAACCTTTGCCTAAAAATTTCTTTGCAATACTCCATAATGTGTCTGTAGATGTAACTGTATATATTTTAGATTTAGTTTGAGTATTAGGTCTATTATCTTTTAAATCTGTTTTAGTATTACTTTTAGTTTCTTTTTTTAATGTCTCTATCTTCAGTTCTCTGTAAGTTCTAAATGTTATCTCAATATCTCTATCTTCTTCTCTCCCTGCTGTTTGAGTATTGCTAAAACTAGATATTGTAACTAACCCATTGTAACCAAAACCAGTTACTATTAAGCGTAATGGTTCGGCTTGGTCTACCCATTTTTCAAGCATTGCAACTATTTCAATTGGATTTTTTAACTCGCTATATCTGCAATAAGAAGCATCATATAAATTTGGTAAGAATGTCTTGAATGATATTTCTCTTATCTTCTCTCCTTCTTTTTTAATGTCAAATTCACCTAGATTTAATATATCAACAGTTTCAAATCTTTTTTCTTTCTTTATAGATAAACTATCAAGTGGATTAACCGGAAAATGGAAATCTATTTTTTCTTTTTCATTTTTTAGGTATGTGTCTATTACCAAGTTATCACTTCCTTTCTAAAATGTTTTTAAATACTACACCGCAGTTTTCTTACCATAAATTCACTTCCTTTGATTTTTTGTATAAAAAAACACCTACATTTTAAGTAAGTGCTTACTGTATTTACAGTTTTACAATTAAATTTATTCATTAATTTAGATTCATTATTATTTTGTATAAAAAATTTCATCTTTTTATTGACTATAAAAAATATTATAGGTAATATTTTTTATAATTTGTGGTATAATAAAAGCAAGAAGAACTACAATCTATTTAGTCGTAGAGTGGAGTTCATTAAAACTCAATCATTTTTTGGATTTAAACATAAATTTAAATTCAACTATTAGGTCACTCTTTGCACGAGAGTGGCTTTTTGCTTTTTTGATTAATTTACCAATTACGTAAGCTATTAGAGTAGCTGTTAAGCTAGCTAATACGCCAATCAAAAAATTATCCATACATACACACCTCCCTTCTATACGTTGGGAGGATAATCTTTTGTATGAACTCCACTCTATAAATTGTAGATTACATCTTCTTGCTTACAACTATTATAGCACATAATTCTTACATATTTTTCCTATTTATTACTTTTTTCATTATCATCACATCCTTTCAATTAAAAAAACACCTACTATTTAAGTAAGTGTTCTTTGATATTTTTAATTTTAAGTCCACATAGTTAGTATAAATTATTTACTATTACTTTACTGTTTATCTCAAAAGAAGACTTTACATACCACTTAGTTAATATAAAATTAAGATAGAAATACCAATAATTTTAATGGTTACACTCTTTACATACCACTTAGTTAATATAAAACATACAGACCCACAAGGTATTCAAAGAGAATTAAAATTATTTACATACCACATAATTAATATAAAACTCATATTTTTATATTTTGATTTACTTTGTTTAAACTTCTTTACATACCACATAGTTAATATAAAACTAATGTCAAAGTTACTTCACTACCTGCACTACCAGCCTTTACATACCACATAGTTAATATAAAACATGATAATAGTTTATTGGGGGCAGGAGCAAATCATTACTTTACATACCACATAGTTAATATAAAACGCTGTAAAATTTACAGATGAATACGCAAAGGCTATGAACTTTACATACCACATAGTTAATATAAAACTATAATTACTATATGCATCACTGTACATCAAAACAATCTTTACATACCACATAGTTAATATAAAACATTAATACTAATGAAGATTCTCTCGATTATATTTTCTTTACATACCACATAGTTAATATAAAACCCCAAAATAAGTTGAGTATTTTCAATACTTACACACATAAAACTCTCTCAAATTTGCAGTGAGCGGCTAGCAGTGCAATTGATAACACTTATCAGACCTTCTCGATGCCTTATATTTCAACTGTTAAAGCATACTTAAACAGAAAAATCGCACGCTGCAAAACTCTTATATTTTTATTATATCATAAATAGATTATTTTTGAATATTTGTAACAATTTATAATTTAATAAAAATAAATACTTTTTAATAAACTCTGAAAATTTTTTTCACTTGTTATAAAATATAATTAAGTAATTAATTCAAATTAACTCAAAGGGTGGTGCTCTTATGAATATTAAATCAGCCTTCATAAGAAAAAGAAATGAAAAATTTCATGTATATGTGGAGTATGTGGAAGAAACCGGTAAAATAAAACAGAAAAGTTATGGAAGTTATGAAAGGAAAAAAGATGCTGAAAAACATTTAATTGAAATAAAATCTACTATAAACAATAATAGGTTTGTTGCTCCAAGTGATGCAACACTTGTAGAAAGATGTTACAAATATATAAAAGATAGAGAATGTAGTTTTTCTCCTAATACTGTTAGAAATAGAAAAAACATGATTAAAAATCAAATTGAAGTTTTCTTTAAAGATATGAAATTAATAGATATAACTCCTTCTATTTTACAGTCTTATATAAATAGCATATATAATGAACACATGTTAAATTCAGCAAAAAACCAAGTCGGTTTTATAAAATCGGTATTGAAAGAATCTTATAGATTAAAAGAAATATCAGAAAATATTTGTGATTTTGTTACAACTCCAAGCAAAAAAAATAATTCAACTTCTAATTTTTATACAAAACAGGAAGCTCAATTATTATTAGAAAAATCAAAAAACACTCCTATAGGGATACCAATTTTTTTGATGCTAACTCTTGGATTACGTTTTGGTGAAGCCGTATCACTTAGATGGTCAGATGTAGACCTTGATAAAAAAATCATACATATAAATCAAACATTAGTTTATGTAGACAATAAAATAATCTTCAAAGACCCTAAAACCCCTAAATCAAAAAGAAAATTATTTGCTCCTGATGAACTTATAAGTTTACTTAAAGAGGAAAAATTACAGGGTATATTGAAAAATGAATTCGATTTGATATGCTTAAATAAAAGATTCAACCCATGGGTTCAACCAACTTTTGTTACTCCTTTTAAAAAACTATTAAGAGATAATAATCTTAGAGATATAAAAGTACATGAATTAAGACATACAAATGCAACTTTAATGTTACTCTCAGGTACTAACATAAAAGCTATTTCTGAAAGATTAGGACATGCAGATATAAAAATAACTATGAATAGATATTCTCACCTATTAGATGAAATGGACAAAGAAGCATCTGAAAATATAAGCAAAATACTATTCAAATAATGGTCAGTTTTATGTCAGTTAAATGTCAGTTAAAGTACTTTTTTTCCTATTTGTCAGTTAAATGTCAGTAATATATATAATAGGATATACTTATAAAACGCTTAAAATCACTATCATTTAATAAAATCTATAATTATTTACTATTTGCTGTTGACATTAGTACTATACCATAGTTTATCATTTATACTAGAAATAAAATTATTAATTAATAGTTTAATATTTTTATAATAGATTTACAAGGAGTGGTAATAAATGGATACTAAAATATCTATAGACGAAAACATGAGCCTAGGTAAGAGGTTTTTTAAATACCTAGCACCATCTGTAGTTGCAATGTGGGTTTTCTCATTATATACAATGGTTGATGGAATATTTGTAAGTAAAGGAGTTGGTGAATTAGCTTTAGCCGCTGTAAACATATCAATGCCATTTATTAATTTTATATTTGCAGTTTCTCTGTTATTTTCAACTGGTGCATCTACTATAATTGCAATTTATCTTGGCAAAAAAGATATTAAGTCTGCAAATGAAGTCTTTTCATTCAACTTAGTATCAATAATTATATTATCTATAATTATTTTAGCTATAACTTTTTTTAATTTAGACAGATTAGCATTATTTTTAGGAGCCACAGAATCTACAATTGGTATGGTTAAAGATTATCTAGGAATAATAATATTTTTTAATGGCTTCTTTATAGTATCTTACTCTCTAGAAGTTATAATAAAAACTGATGGATTCCCAATATTAGCTACTGTTGGTGTAATAATATCTGCTCTTACAAACATCGTACTTGATTACTTATTTGTAATTGAATTTGGATGGGGTGTAAAAGGTGCTGGCATCGCGACAGGTCTATCTCAAGTCTTTTCTACTGTTTTTTTCTTGATACATTTTTTAAGAAAAAACTCAACTTTGAATTTTTCAAAATTTAAAGTCGATTTCAAAACACTTAGAAAAATTATATTTATAGGCTTCCCAGATTCGACTACTGAATTAAGTTGTGGTATAGTTGTCTTACTTTTTAACTTGAGTCTTACTAAATATATTGGTGAAAGTGCTCTTATCTATTACAGTGTTATAAATTATATAAATACATTGGTACTTATGACTATGATGGGTATAACTCAGGGTATGCAACCTCTTACTAGTTTTTATTACGGTGCAGGGAATATAGATAACGTAAAAAAATTATTAAAGATGGGGATAAAAGCCACAATAATAGCATCAATTGCTGTATTTGCAACTTGTATGGCTTTTTCAGGGCCAATAGTTTCTTTATTCATACACCCAGAGGAAACCGTACTATTCAATGAAGGAATTCGTGTATTTAAAATATTCTCTATATCTTTCTTACTTGTAGGAATTAACGTAATAATTTCTGGATTCTTTGTTTCAGTAGAAAAACCATCAATTTCTACTGTTATATCCCTTGGTAGAGGACTTGTAATAGTTGTTCTAAGTCTAATTTCAATGATACTAATATTTGGCGGTCAAGGAATATGGATGACTACTATTGTTTCAGAATTTATATGCCTTATTTTATCAATAGTTTTCCTAAAAAAGAATTATTCTACATTAGACTCTAATCTAAATAAGGTTGCTTAAAGAATATTATGTAAAATATATAAAATAAAAAATACCTATTATACAATCTTGCAAAAACTAGACCTTTGCAAAAACTAGGATTATATAATAGGTATTTTATTTATGTAATTATTTTATTTCTAAATATCCATAACCATCTTTTGTTGAAGTTCCTTTCACTTCATACTCTACAGGCTTTTTAAATATTGGACCATCCACTACAAATGTATGGTATTCACCATGTTCTCCACATGGATCAGCACCTGCATCTTTTATCTTTTTCACAAGCTCTCTAGTCAATTTTTCTCCTAAGAATTCCTCTCCTAGATACTTTAAGTTTACTTTTGTTACAACACTGCAAAATCCACTTTCTATAAATTCATATACTAAATTTTCTCTACTCTCTTGCCACAATGGTAAACTTACTTTCATACCAACTGCATCACATCTATCAGAATCCCATTTTCTATGACTTTCTATGTCTATATCTCCATATGCACATATTGTTGCTCCCATATTTTTAGCTTTTATTAAAGCTCTCTCAAAACTCTCTTCATATCCTTCTACTCCACACTCAGCAACTAATAAAGGTAATCCTATATTGCTACTTACCTGTTTAAGCATATTATATTCTAAATTATGTGTCCATGATTTCCCATGTTCTTCACTTATAGTTGTCAAGAGTGCTACAGGCTTATATCCTTTTTTCAACATTCGATTTAATGCTAATATACTATCTTTACCACCACTAAATGACATTACAAATTTTTCATCAGCCAATTCTAACACCTCTTTCATCTAACTTTGTTTTGTTACCATAATTATACCAAATATCTGAGTTGTATAGCAAATTATATAGTACTTTAAATTACTAATTTACTATAAAAAATGTTCCCAATATTAAAAGTATAACACCTATGTACTTGTATAAATGCATTGTTTCTTGTCCTAAAATCACGCTATCAATAAAAAAACCAACTAGAACTTGAGATACAAGAGTTAATATAAGTGTATTTGATACGCCTAAATTTGGAATTGCTTTTACTGTAAAATATATTATTAGCCCACCAAATACTCCCCCTAGTAATAACTTATAGTTAAAACCATTTATAGACACCAAACACTTTAAATCACCTGTAACTATTATACTTGCCAAAAAAAATATTGCCCCTACAGTTAAGCTTATAAATGTTGCAACTAACGCTGTTGTACTTTTACCTAGTTCTCCATTTATAAAGGCTTCAAGAGCAGTAGACCCACCTGCTAATAATGCAAATATTATTGCCCATAATTTTGTCATGGACAAACCTCCTCCTATATAATTCTATTAATAAAAGTTTATGATACAACCTATCAATTAATTACTAAGTACAGTTTAATTTTTATACTTGGTGACTTTATTTGAATATAAATTTCTGTTATAATTGTTCTATTGATTTTGGAGGTGATTTTATGTACACAAATTTTAATATCGATTTTAATAACTTTAATAAAAAAGAAAATGCTACTAAGTTTATGTTAATGGGAGTATTACTCATCGTATTAGGAGTATTATGCCTTACATTTAAGACATTAGGGATAAAACTAATTTCTTGGACTTTTGGTATTGCTCTTTTATTCTTTGCATATTTAAATCTAAAAAATATCAATGAATTAAAAAGATATGCTACTAAAGAAGAAATTAAGCCATCTACTAATGTTCAATGGATTCTAATAATTGCATGTATATTACTTTTTATATTTCCGCAAAAAATACAAAGTATATTTTCATTATTTTTAGGATTTTATTTAATATTTAATCAATTAGTAGCACTTGTAAATAGTAAAAACAATCCATATTCTAAATTTACAACTTGGAATATAATTAAGACTCTATTTGGCATATGTCTTATACTGTCTCCACTTTTTCTATCTAGATTTATAGTATCAATAATGTCCTTTTTCATAATATTATTTGGACTAATTCTATTCTTTTCTGGAAATAATGCAAGAAAATATTAAATATTTTCTTGCATTATTTTCATATAATTTAAAATAGAATTTGTTTAAGTTATATATTTATGGTAATATGTTTTTTGTACAAGTCCAGTGTACAATTTTATTAGAAATAGGTGATTACTTTGGATAAATTTAAATATGCTTTTGATAATAAAAGGTATCATACTTGGAATTATTATCTTAGAAATACTTTTGGTGAAAAAGTTTTTAAGGTATCAATAAATGCAGGATTTACTTGCCCAAACATTGATGGAAGTATTGGCTATGGTGGATGTACCTATTGTAGCAAGGAAGGTTCTGGTGACTTTGCTGGTAACCCTAAAGATAATCTTATTAGTCAATTTTATAATATAAGAGAAATGATGTTAAAAAAATGGCCTCATGCAAAATATATTGGTTACTTTCAAGCCTATACAAATACGTATGCTCCTCTTGAAATTTTAAAAGAAAAGTATGAAACCATATTAGAACTAGATGATGTCATAGGTCTTTCAATATCAACAAGACCTGACTGTTTGCCAGATGATGTTGTAGAATACTTATCTGAACTAAATAAAAGAACTAACTTATGGGTTGAGCTTGGCCTTCAAACGATTCATGATTCCACATCTAAAATTATAAATAGAGGTCATGATTATAAATCGTTTGTAGAAGGTGTTGAAAAACTAAAGGCTAAAAATATAAAGGTTGTTGTACACATTATAAACGGTCTTCCTGGCGAAGATTATAATATGATGATGGAAACTGCAAAAGCTGTTGGTAAAATGGGTGTAGATGGCATAAAAATCCATCTATTACATGTTATAAAAGACACTCCTATGGAAAAAATGCTACAAAATGGCATGCTAACTCTTATGGAACAAGATGAATATATAAATCTAGTATGTGACCAATTAGAAATACTTCCCGAAACTATGATAATCCATAGACTTACTGGTGATGGCAAAAGAGATGAACTAGTTGGCCCTTTATGGAGTCTAAAGAAATGGGAAATTTTAAATCAAATTGATGATACCTTGAAAGCTCGAAATTCTTATCAAGGTTGCAAGTTTTTTTAATTATGTATATGTATTGCACATAAAACAGTATCAAAATAATAATAACTATAGAAAGAGTTATATAAACATGATTCTCTCTATAGTTATTTAGTATTTATAAAACAAGATATTAATTTGTATATTTTATAGTATATAATAAAAAATTTAATTTATATTTCTAAATTAACTACAATTACCTATAATTTTATGTAACATTATTAATTTCAATGTTTTTAAATCTCAATACCTTTAAACCTCTAATTCTAAATACTTTCTGTTTTTTCAATCTGCTTTAACTTGTTGGATTTACAAAATATTTTTATTCCATCATAAGAAAGATTAAGTGCTACTACTGCTGATATTAGCATCAACATAACCCCAAATAACTTCCATAAAGAAAAATTTTCTCCTAATATAGTACAACCGATTATTACAGAACCAACTAGCTCTACTGATGCCACAACACCTGCAACAGATAACTCTACTCCCTTAGATATACCTGCTGCATAAAAAATATATGCCAGTGCAGCTGGCACAACACCTAACATTAACATACAAGATAAAATATTTAAATCTTTAGCATAATACAATATCTCCCAAGGTCTAGCAGATGGAATCATAAAGATAGCTCCAAATAAGAAACTGTATACTAATATTGTCGAACTTGAGAATTCTTTCAAGGCATTTTTACTAATAGTTGGCATAAGTGCATATGCTATTGCTGATAATATACCAAGTAAAAGTCCAAAAGCACTTAAATTTTGAAAATCCAAACTTCCACCAGTCACTGCCATAACTGCACCCATAAAGCAAAAAATAAGTGAAAGTACTTTACTTCTAGTAATGCTCTCTTTATAACAGATTTTTGAAAATACTGCTAAAAATAATGGTGAAGTATATAATAAAACTGCTGCTACTGATACACCTACAGTTTCAATTGCTTTAAAATAACATAAGTTAAACATAGCTTGACATATAATACCTATTATTATTGAATATATGATTCCCTTTTTACTTATTTTTAAAATATGTGGTGTTCTTATAGAAGAATATACTCCCAAAACTATAAACCCAAAAAACAACCTTGTAAATGCTACCTGTTCTGATGTCAATCCATTTCCCATTAAAAACTTTCCAAATAAACCAAGTGTAGCCCATAATATTCCTGCTATCGCTATAAATACATACCCTTTACTTTTTTCTCCCATTTTAAAATCCCCTCTAATTTTATTTAAGTCAATGCACATCGTTTTTGTTAAGCAAAAATTATGCCACTTTAATCCAATATGTATCGACACCAAAAACCTAGTATTTTCAATAATACTGATAAATTTTCAATTTTTTCATATTTGTTTCATATACATTTTAAGTTGATTTAGACTTGTTTTAATTGTAAAATAAGTTATATATAACTTATTTAAAGTTAAAATAGACTGAAACTTATATATTATATAAATATTAAATTTTAATTATATTTAACAAATTAAACCTATTTTAATATATCATTAAAATTTTAGGAGGACAACGGAAAAATGAATTTTGAATTAGATTTGGAATTTTACCAAAAGATATTGGAGGCTTCTCATGACGAAATATGTGCCTCTGATAATAAAGGAATAATAATATATTGTAATAAAGCATTTGAGGAAAATTACGGTCTAAAAAAAGAAGATATTTTAGGAAAAAACGTTTCTTTTTTAGAAGAATCTGGATATTCAACAAAAAGCCCCATACCAGTTGTATTAAAAACAAAGTCTAAATTTTCACTAGAACAAGATACTCAAACAGGAAAAAAACTCATTATAACTGCTACCCCTGTATTTGATGAAAATGGAAACTTAGAATTTACTGTTGAGAATTGTAGAGACATAACTGAACTTAATAATATAAAGAATAAACTTGAAGATACAAGAAAACAAGTAAAAAAATATAAGTCTGAAGTAGAAACATTATATAGAACTGCTCTTAGAATTGAAGATACTGTAATTATGGATGGTCTAGTTATGAGACCTATCATAAATACAGTAAATCATGTTTCTAAAACAGACGTAAGTGTTCTTCTCTTGGGAGAGTCAGGAACAGGAAAAAGTTCACTTGCTAGATATATACATCACAATAGCAATAGAGCTAATGGTCCATTTATAACCATAAATTGTGCTACTATATCTCCACAACTCCTTGAATCTGAACTTTTTGGATATACTTCAGGTGCTTTTACAGGTGCAAGTACCAGGGGTAAGGTTGGACTTGTAGAATTAGCTGATGGAGGTACTCTTTTCCTAGATGAAATAGGAGATATACCACAAAATTTACAAGCAAAATTTTTACAATTAATACAAGATAAAACTTTTACCCCAGTTGGAAGTTTAAAAAACAAAAAAGTTGATATAAGGATTATATCTGCTACAAATGCTGATTTAATTTCAAAAGTAAAGGAAAAAAAGTTTAGAGAAGATTTGTATTATAGATTAAACGTTATAGAAATAAAATTACCCCCTCTTAGAGAAAGAAAAGATAATCTCGTAGAAATTATAAAATATTATTTTAATAGGTATTCAAGTGACTTCAATTTAAATAAAACTATTTCTAAAGAGGCTATAAATATTATTGCAAACTATAGATTCCCAGGTAATATAAGAGAATTACAAAATATAATTCAAAAAATCTTACTTACCTGCACAAATAATCATATAACAGTAAATGATTTACCAAATATACTTACAAAAAATGTAACTATTGACAATAATGAAAATAAATTGAATATATCTCAAATTAACGAAGATATAGTATCTGATTTAACATCCATTAATTGTAAGAATAAAAATCTTGACACACTAATTATGGAATATGAAAAAAATATAATTTTGGATAGTTATGAAAAATTTGGCAGCTCTTATAAAGTAGCCAAACACCTTGAAATTTCTCAATCTAAAGCTAGTAGGTTAATTAGAAAGTATACTAATACTTAATTTTAAATTTGATAAACAAAAACTTAACACTATTTACATATTGTAAATTTGGCCATTTACTGGTATTATGAATATGGTTGAAATTATTTAAATAAATATGATTGACTTAGTTTCATATATTTACCATTAAACTTTTATCATAAATATCATATCATAATAATATATTTAATAAGTCTAACAAACTATACGAGGTGTAAATATGTTAATGAATACTCATTTTATTATGGCAAAATCAATACTTGATAATATAGATGAAAATAAAACATTCTTTATAAGTGAAAAAAACTTTATATATGGTAATATAAAGCCAGATGCTTTTTCTAAATATAAATTAAAAAAACATTATTTAGATGAATCATTTAATATGGTTGTTTCCAAAATAAACTATTTGTGTAGTCTTACTATAGATAGTCTTTCTAAATATTTCTCAGTAAGCAGACTTAGCCAAGAGCTAGGAGTTATATGTCACTTTCTATGCGATTTTTTCTGTGTAGCTCATAGTGAACGTTGGGAATTTAAACATAGTCTAAATAAACATGTTACTTATGAAAGAGAACTTGGAGCATTTGCAAAAGATGTTGATTTGTCTAAAATTAAAGGTACTAGTATAAATAACGGTTTTGAAAAATTTTTTACTAAGCTTTACAATGAATATAAAAAGAAAACTGATTATATGAATGATTTAAAGTTTTCAGCTTATACTTGTAATAGTGTTATAAATTATATATTGGATGCTATTTTATCTAATACAATAAAATCATATCATATAGCAAATTGTGGTTAATTTAAGAACTTTTGAACTTATAATTAAGTATAATCAAAATGACTGCTCTATAGAATATAAAAGATAATTTTATAATTCTTTAGAACAGTCATTTTTTATATTAAGTAAACAAAATCTCTAAAATTAATTACTTAATATATTTGTAGGAAAATATATTCCATTAAATTTTTATTAACTATATAAATCTTGTATCTAACTATTTATCGCCATTATAACATCAATAGCATTTTTCACACTATCCACTATATAATTTGCACTTTGTTTTACTTCTTCCCTCGCTTTGGACATTGCAAAACTGTATTTAAATCCTTCCAACATGCAAATATCATTTGGAGAATCTCCAATAGTAGCAACCTCATCTGGACTTACATTTAAAGTTTTTATTACATGTTCTATACTTCCTCTTTTTGATACACTTTTAGGTACTATATTTAAAGTATAAGTTCCAGAAAAATATATTTCTAATACATCACTGAACTCACTTTTTAGATACAATTCTATTCTAGATAACTCTTCTAAATTTTCAGAGCATACCCCTATATTTCCTATAAGGTTATCAAAACTACTTCTTTTCTCAAAGTCAGGGTCAACTATGAAATCACTAGAATAGTGTCTAAAAGCAGTTGTATCACTACCCACGATTACATCATCCTTATACTTAAAGTACAATTGTGCATCACTTGACTCAAATCTATCAATAACTTTTCTCACTAAATTATCGTCTATAGTTCTTTTAAAAATTACATTATAATCTTTATCATATATAAATGAGCCATTTTCACATATATAATATCCATTCATATCTAAATTGTCTTTAATAATATTACGAGCCTGTTTAAATATTCTACCTGTAGCAACATTAAACTGCACACCCTTTTTTTCTACTTCTTCAATTGCTGATATATCCTCTTCTGTTATAGTTCCATTTTCGTATAGAGTTCCATCTAAATCACAAAATATATGTTTTATCATAAATTAAAAGCCTCCAAAAATGATTTTATATTATACCAATGCTTTAAATATATCCAATATAATAATAATTTAAAGCTTTTCTAATTGTATTCTCAATTCATTAAGCAAATCTCTAGTAGCTCTTAATCTTATCTTTCTTCTATCTCCATTAAATATATTTTTTTTCACTACTGTTTTCCCATTTATATATATTGCAGTATAAACTAATCCTACAGGCTTCTCTTCAGTTCCTCCGCCAGGTCCAGCTACTCCAGTTGTAGATATGCCTATATTAGCTCCTAGCCCTTTAGCAACGCCCTCAGCCATTTCTATTGCTGTTTGCTCACTTACTGCTCCAAAGTCTTCTAAAGTTTCTCTTTTTACTCCTAATCTTTTCATTTTAGCCTCATTAGAATATGTTACACAACCTTCAAGAAACACAGAAGATATTCCTGAATAATTTATAAGAGATGAAGAAACTAAACCTCCAGTACAAGATTCAGCTACTGCTATTGTTAAGTTTTTTTCTACAAGAAGTTTAGCAACAGCATCTTCTAATGCAGTCTCTCCTTCAGACACTGAAATATCACCTTCAGTATATACATATTTACCAACTCTATTTTTTATTTCTTCTTCCACTGGTTTTATTAATTCAAAAGCATCTTTTTCATTTTTAGCTTTTGCAGTTATTCTTATTGTAACTTCTAACTCCTTTGCATACAAAGCAACTGTTGGATTGGTTTGTTCATTGATTATATCGAGAATTTCTAGTTCCAGATTTGACTCCCCTATTCCATATAGTCTTAAAGTCTTAGATACTAGCATTTCATTTGTAAATTGTTGTAAGTAAGGTTTGACACTCTCATTAAACATAGCTTTCATTTCTCTTGGTGGTCCAGGTAATACTATTATACTTTTATCATTTTTCTTTAGAATTGCTCCTGGAGCTGTACCATTATTATTTTTTAATACTATAGCATCTTTTGGAAAGTATACTTGTTTCATATTGTTTTCAGCCATTTTTCTTCCTGTTTTAACGAAGAAAGATTCCAAAACTTCTAATGATGGTTTATGTAATTCTAGTTCCTGACCAAAGTATTCTGCTGCAGTTTCTTTTGTCATATCATCACCAGTTGGTCCAAGACCACCTGTAGTAATTACTAAATCACTTCTCTTTAAACTTTCATCAAAACACTCTAAAAGCCTTTGCTTATTGTCTCCAACTGTACTCTGATGGTATACTTCTATTCCCAATGATGCAAGTTCTTTAGCCAAAAATTGAGAATTTGTATTTACTATATCACCTAATAATATTTCTGTTCCTACACTTATTATTTCAGCTTTCAAAATTTATCACTCCTTGATTTTATAGCCATTAAGACTAGTCTTAAGTTCATAACAATAATTTTAGCAAAAATAATAACATAAATAAAGTTAAAAAATCATTTAAATATATCTTTAAATTAGATTATTACTCCAAAACCACACATGATACAAACTTCATATATAGTGGTACTTTCATCATCAACTCTTAATTCATATAATTAAGTAAGTAAATAAAAAATTTAATTTAAAATAATAAAAATCAAAATAGGAGTGTATAATATGAAAATAGCAGTTATAATGGGTGGAATATCATCAGAGAGAGAAGTTTCTTTAAACTCAGGAAAAGAGATATATAATAATCTTGATAAAAATAAATATGATGTTGTAAAAGTAATAATAGATGATAAAAAAGATATATTTACAAAAATACCAGAAGATGTAGATTTTGCAATACTTGCCCTACATGGTAAGTTTGGAGAAGATGGATGTATTCAATCAATACTTGAAACTATGGATATACCATATTCTGGATGTGGACCTCTTTGCAGTGGAATGTGTATGGATAAAAATATAACTAAAAAAATGCTTAGAGATTCAAATCTTCCTACTGCTCCATGGGCTTTAGTAAAATCAGTTGATGAAATAGACTATGATGAAATAGATAAGATAGGTTATCCAGTATTTATAAAACCAAATTCAGGAGGTTCAAGTGTAGCCACATTCTTTATTCATTCTAAAGATGAAGTTGAGGATGCAGTTCGCAAAGGACTAGAAGTTGATGAATTTGTAATGATTGAAAAATATATACCAGGTGGAGAATATACTTCATTTATACTAAATGGAGAAGTATTCCCTACAATATCTATAAAATCCGATTCAGGTTTCTTTGATTATGAAGCTAAATATTCAGTTGAAAAAGGAGCAAAAGAAGAAGTTGTTTATTTAGAAGATGAACTTCAAAAAAGAGTAAATGAAATTTCTGAGACTTGTTGGAAAATTTTTAATTGCAAAGCATATGTAAGAGTTGATATGATTATAAGTGAAGGTATTCCATATGTTCTTGAGCTAAATACTCTTCCTGGCATGACTCAAACTAGTTTAATTCCTAGAAGTGCATCTGCTAGAGGTATTAAGTATAGTGAGCTATTAGATAAACTTATAGAATACTCTTTAAATTAGATAAAATAATTTGAGGTGGTAATTTGATATTTTCAAATCTAAAATTAAATGATAATGAACCAATTTATATACAAATTAAAAATTATATAAGTGATATGATATCAAAAGGATTAATTCCAGACAATAGTAAGCTCCCTTCTACAAGGGAGCTTAGTCAGCTTTTACAAGTTAGTCGAAATTCTATAGTCTTAACCTATGAAGAATTAAAATCTGAAGGACTAATCTACTCTATTTCTGGAAAAGGTACATTTGTTAAATCAAAGAATAAATCTTCAAATACTACATGGTCTTTGAACTGGGACTGTTTAGAGAATACATACTCCAAAAAAGCTAATGAATTGGATATTATAAAAAGTGAGATTCCTTGGAGCTCTGACTTAATCTCATTTAAAAGTATCTCTCCAGATGGAGATTTATTTGATATGGAAGAATTCAAAAAATCTTTTCTAAATAGAATATCGTTAGAAGGTCACAAATTGCTCAATTATGGATATGCACAGGGTTACAAACCCCTTATTGATTATTTACTAAAATACATGACAAATAAGGGTGTTGATATTAATAACAAAGATATACTAATAACAAATGGATTTACAGAAGGCTTTGACATTATTATGTCATCTTTTACTCAAGAAAAAGATTACATAATATGTGAGAATCCTACTCATAATACTGCTATAAAAATTATGAAATCGCATAATCTTAATATCTTAGGTGTAGACATACATGAAGATGGTTTGGATTTTAATATGCTAGAGAAACGCTTAATTGAGTACAAAAATAAAATAAAATTTGCATATATTACACCTTCTTATCACAATCCTACAGGGATTGTAATGACTCCTGAAAATAGATACAAATTCTATAATCTTATGAAAAAGTATAACATAGCAATTATAGAAGATGGTTTTAATGAAGAATTGCTCTACAATAGCTCTCATATATTTCCTATCTGCTCTCTTGACAATATGAATAATGGAGTTGTATATATTGGCAGTTTCTCAAAAATTTTATTTCCTGGAATGAGAATTGGATGGATATTTGCAGATAAAAAAGTAATTGATAAGTTAGAAAGTGTTAAAAGATGCAGAAATATACATGTATCATTTTTGGACCAAGGAATTTTATTTGATTATTTGAGCAATGGTGCTTTTGAAAAATATGTTAAAAAAATACGTAAATTCTATGGAGATAAATTTAACTTTGCATATGAATGTATAAAAAAATATATAAACACAGAATACATCTTAGGTGATGGTGGTTTGCATATATTTATAAAATTAAAAAACATAGATACTAGAAAACTATTGGAAAAATGTTATGAAAAAAATGTTATATTTATGCCTGGAGATTTATTCTTTACAGACGATTCTGGTTATGACACTCTAAGACTTGGATTTTCTAGGTTATCTTTCAAAGACATTGAAATTGGAATAAAAATAATTGGAGAAACTATAGATGAAATGTCCTAGGTTAACTAAATATTGTTAGCCTAGTTTATTTTTATGATGTATAATATATATAGTTTATATGAATCTAACACTGGGGGATAATATGAGTAAAAAGTCAAAACGAAAAAAGATTAATAAATTAAAACTAACAATTGTAATAACTGTATTATTTCTTGCCTTATTATCTATATATGAGATACTTTTCTCTAATCCTAACAAAAAAGATAACATAAACAGCCAAGAAACTATGCAAAATAAAAACAATACAACAGATGATTCTAAAAATAATCAAAGCTCTAGTAAAAAGCAGGAAGACAACAATATCAAACCTACTTTTTCATATTCTTCAATACCAGATAATATAAAAAACAAGATGATTGGTAAATCTATGCCTTCTGATGAACCTATAAGCTTTGATAGCCTATCTTATTTAAAGCTTACATACTATGGATTTGATGAAAAGACTCATCAAGGAGAAATGATAGTAAATAGTGAACTAGCTCCAGAAATTGTGGATATTTTTAAGGAATTATACGAAAAAAAATATCCAATTGAAAAAATCAAACTAATAGATGATTATGATGCTGTAGATGAAAAATCTATGTCTGATAATAATACCTCATCATTTTGTTATAGAACTGTAGCTGGTACAAGTGTCGTTTCAAACCATGGTAAAGGACGTGCTATAGATATAAATCCATTACAGAATCCTCAAGTTTCTGGAGATAATGTTAGTCCTAAAGTAAGCACAGTCTATGCTGATAGGTCTACTTCGAAATTTGGAATGATAAAAAAAGGTGATGATTGTTATAATGCTTTTGTAAGCAGAGGTTGGAGTTGGGGTGGATATTGGAAAAGCCCAGACTATCAACATTTTGAAAAATAATAGATTAGAAATAAAGGTGAATTATATGAATTTAATGACATTGGAAAACATAAGTAAAAGTTATTCCGAAAAAAAATTACTTGAAAGTATATCTCTTGGAATCAATGATGGTGAAAAAATAGGACTCATTGGTGTAAATGGAACTGGTAAATCTACTTTACTTAAGATTATTGCAGGAGTTGAAGAAAGCGAAACTGGTAATATAACAAAAACTAATGGTATTAGAATAGAGTATCTACCTCAAAACCCAACTTATAATGAAAATTCAACTGTACTTGAACAAGTATTTAATGGGACTTCAGAGGAATTAAAACTACTTGGTGAATATCAAGAAATTTTGGAAAGACTTAATTCGAACTTTACAGATGAATTGAATAAAAAATTATTATCAATACACGAAAAAATAGATGCTTTAAATCTTTGGGATTTGGAAAGTGAAGCCAAGTCAGTACTTACGAAACTTGGTATAAATGATTTTAATCAAAAAATAGCAGAACTTTCTGGAGGTCAAAGAAAGAGAGTTTCTTTAGCATCAGCCCTTATTACTCCTTGTGAGCTTTTGATACTGGATGAGCCTACCAATCATCTAGATAATGATACTATAGATTGGCTTGAAGAATATCTCAATTCAAGAAAAGGTTCACTACTTATGATAACTCATGATAGATACTTTTTGGACCGTGTTACGAATAGAATCATTGAACTAGATAAAGGTAGATTATTTAGTTATGATGGTAATTATTCAATATTTCTAGAAAAGAAAATGGAAAGACTTGCACTAGAAGCAAGTATTGAAGATAAAAGACAAAATTTAATTAGAACAGAACTTGCTTGGGTTAGACGAGGAGCTCAAGCTCGTAGTACAAAACAAAAAGCTCGTTTACAAAGATTCGATGAACTTACAAACAGGGAAACTTTCAAGTCTGATGAAAATCTTGATATATCAGTTGCATCAAGTAGGCTTGGAAATAAAATAATAGAAATACACAATATATCCAAAGCTTTTGAAGGTAATACAGTTATAGATAACTTAGAATATACTTTAGCTCGTACTGATAGAATTGGTATAATAGGAAAAAATGGTATGGGTAAATCAACCCTTATAAACATACTTAATGGAGAAATAGAACCTGATAGTGGATATATTTCAATTGGAGAGACAGTTAAAATAGGTTGTTTTTCTCAAGATGACTCTCATATGAACATTGATATGAGAGCTATAGACTATGTAAAAGAAGCTAGTGATTATATAGAGACTTCAGATGGTACTAGAATTACAGCTTCTCAGATGTGTGAAAGATTCCTTTTTAATGGTACCATGCAATATACTTTGATAGGTAAATTATCTGGTGGTGAAAGAAGAAGACTCCACCTTCTTAGAATCCTTATGACGGCTCCTAATGTCCTTCTGTTGGATGAGCCTACAAATGACTTAGATATTGAGACACTTAAAATCTTAGAAGAATATCTTGATGAATTTAGAGGTGTAGTAATTACAGTATCACATGATAGATATTTCTTAGATAGAATTTGTAATAAAATATTTGCATATGAAGGAAATGGAAAAATCCATGTATATACAGGTAATTACAGTGATTATCTTATCTATAGAGAGATTCAAGGAATTGAGTTTGAAGAGTCTAAAAAGGAGTCAATAAAAAAAGACGATTCTACTACTTCAAAAAAAGAAAAACCTAAAAATGATAAAAAACTCAAATTCTCATATAATGAACAAAGAGAATTTGAAAATATTGAATCTGATATAGAAAAACTTGAATCTAAAATTTCAACACTTGATGAAAGTACTTCAAAATTTTCAACTGACTTTACTAAGCTTCAAGAAATTTTAGATGAAAAGTCAAGACTAGAAAAGGAACTTGAACATAAATATGAGAGATGGGAATATTTAAATAATCTAGCTGATGAAATAGCTAATAATAAATAATTATATGTTAATATTAAGTTTAATAATTTCTAATTTAAATTTACAGGTTTTAAATATATTTTCATAATTTTAACACTAAAAAAGAGGCTTATCTCCACTTTGAGATAGCCTCTTTTATAATTATCTTCTAACTTTTACATTCCGATATATCCTATAATAAGCTTCCTTATATTTATATATCCAGTCTTTCAACATAGTGACAATTAACTTCAATATGATTTAAAAAAACTAACAATCTTTCATAAAGTGGATAAGATTCTTCTCCATATTTAGCTTCTAGGTTCTCGCCTATCGCTCTAACAGTCCTTTGACCATCAATCTGTAAAAATACGAAACTAGAATATTCATCTAGTTCTATTTTTTTATATTTAGGTATCCTAGCTTTTAACTTTCTAAAAAACTTTTGGATTTTATGGTCCTGTTTTTCAAGTATCGTTACAATACTATTTTCATCTACTTCATATTCAAGTCCACTAGTAATTTTAAATACAATATCTAAAACATCATTACTCTTGCTCATTATTTTTTACTTTAGATAAAACAATAGGTAATGTTGTAAGTACAACTAAAACTACCAATAAAGCAATTGCCATTGAATTTGTTGCGGCAAATCCACTTGGTACTTTTGGAGTTATAACTCCAGTTACTTGTAATATTATACCTATTAAACCAATGATAGAACCACCAGCAACAAGACCAGAAGATAAACTTATACCATTAGAAACTTTAACTTCTTTTTCTTTTTCAGTTTTAGATACCAATTCAACAAATAAACGGATTAATGCTCCAACTAATATTATAGAAGTAGTTGCTATTGGTAAATAGAATCCTATAGCTATAGTCATTATTGGTAAATTTAATGCATATAAAACAATTGCCATAAATACTCCAACAATAATCATAACCCAAGGTAAACTACCTGACATAATACCAGAAGTTAATGTTGACATTAAGTTAGCTTGTGGTAATGCAAATTGAACATTATCACCAGTTGCTTTAAGTTGGTCAGAAAGTAATAAAATTACTCCAACAACAACTATAACACCAACTATACTTGCAATTGTAAAGTAACGTTGCATTTCATTTTTGCTACCACCAATGATATAAGTTACTTTTTGAGATTGAGTATAACCTCCAGCTATAGCAATAGCAACAACTATAAATGAACCAAATAAAAGTAATGATTTATTAGCTTCTAAATCAGTCCAGCCCATTACAACAAATACTAATGTTACAATAACTAGAGAAGCAATAGTCATACCAGAAACTGGAAGGTTTGATGTTCCTATTGTTCCTGTTAAACGTCCTGCTACTATAACAAATAATAAAGATAATAAAAGAGATATGATAGCTCCAATAATTGCCATAGCAATATTACCAGAAATTAAGAACGCTGCTAGGAATCCAACAACTACTCCACCTAATAAAAGTATCATTTGTATAGATGAACCTTCTTCTCCTTCTCCAGTACTTGATTTAGCTTTAAGTGTTTCTTTTATAGAAGCGATTATAGTTGGTATAAGTTTTATTGCACCAATAATACCACCACAAAGCATCATACCAGCACCTATATATTTTACATAACTACTAGATATAGCTCCAACATCCATTTGGTTAAGAGGCATTGCAGGATTATTCCATACCATAGCTCCATCTCTAGCCATATCTGTAAAATATCCTATTAAAGGTGCGATACCAAAGTTTGATAATATACTTCCTGCAAACATTGTTAAAGAAACTTCAAGTCCTACTATAAATCCAATTCCTAAAAGTAGAGGATTTACTTCGATATCAAATTTCCATTTGTAGAACTTACTTCCTACAAGACTCATTACATTGTTTGCTACATTTAGGAATGAACCAGTTAATACAGTAATAAATCCACTTATTACAAATCCTATTCCCATGTACTTAATTGAATCTCCACCAGCTTCTGAAGCAACAAGTGTCTCAGATATAGCCATTGATTCTGGGTACATAAGTTTACCATGTTCTTCAACTATTAGATAGTTGTGAACTATAGCAGCAACTCCTATACCAAATAAAACTCCACCAACTCCAACAGCTAAGCCTTCTAAAAATGTAATTTGGCTTCCAATTAATATAACTGCTGGTAATACGAAAATGAATCCACTTGCAACAGATTCTCCACCACTTGACATACCTTGGATTAAGTTCTTACCAAGAATACCCTTTTGACGAGCAAATGCTCCAACAAAAGCAGAACCTATTATAGCTCCTGGAATACCAGCTGCAACAGTAAGACCAGCCTTCATTCCAGAATAAGTTGTAGATGCGGCAAAAATGGCAGCTAAAATGATACCGATAATCAGTACAGCTACATTTCCACCGGTTCTGGACTTATCTGTGATGTAAGGAACGTAATCTTTTCCACTAACCTCACCATAAGCACCCTTAGGTAATTTTTTGTTCATAAAATTTTCACCCCTTTTCAGTTTGTATATATTATAACATATATACATATAAAACTTAACTTTTTATTATTTTACAAATAGCGAGTTAAAGTTACTAAAATTTAACCCCATATTATTATTTTCTATTTTTAGATATTTTTATGCTAATATTCTTTTTATTTTTCAATTATACTAAAAAGCATTAAGATAAAAAATAAAAAAAATTTTTAATATAAAATTAAATTTGTTAAAAAAACACTTTAAAACACGCAAAAGTATAAAAAATACAATAATCATTCCCATAAACAAATTTTCATCACAGTAAAAATGTACAGAAAATTCTTTCTTTTGTGTAAATTGATTCATTCTAAAAAACAGGTGTCATAAAGAAATTTCTGCAATAACTTTACGACACCTGTCATAATAAAAAATCACTCTGGTAGTGCTTTTTTATTTACTTTTCCGATTGGTGTAACTGGTATTTTATCTATCCTCATTATTATTGTTGGAATCATATATGGAGGTAGATGCTCGTTTAAATATTCTCTAACTGCTCTTTCATTTACCTTATCACTATCTTTATCATCAATAACATAATAGGCACATATATACATATCTCCATCATCATTTGTCCTTGATATACAAACAACACTTTTAATTTCTGCAATATTGTTTATTATATTTTCAATCTCATATAGCTCTATCCTAAACTCATCAATTTTTACTTGATTATCCATTCTTCCAATATAATCTAAATTTCCATCATCTAGCCATCTTACTAAGTCACCAGTCCTATACATTAACTTATTATATTCACAAGTTTTATAAGGATTTTCTACAAATACTTGCTCTGTTAACCCTTTTTTATTTAAATAACCTCTTGATATTTGAATCCCTGATAGACATAATTCTCCTGGAACTCCAATTGGACATAGTTTATTCTTTTTATCCAATACATACGCATAAGTATTAAATATAGGTTTACCTATTGGTATTTTTCCGTATTCCTTATCTACATGGAAAGAAGTTGATACAACAGTAAATTCTGTTGGCCCATATTCATTATACAACTCATAGTTACGTTTTCTATACCCTTTTAGTCTTTCTCCCCCAGTCTGTACAACTCTAAGTGAACTATTATTACAATTTTGTATAAACAATTTTGCAAATGCTGTTGGTAATGCTAAAATAGTTATATCATTTTCCTCACAATATTCATTTACTGTATATTCATCAAATTTAGCTTCTTCAGGCATAATATTTATTGACGCACCTATAAGCAAATATGGAAATAACTGTTTCATTACAGCATCAAAGCTAAAGCTTAAGTATATGCCACATATATCATCTTCTGTAGCATTTATTACTTTTACACTATAATAGCACATATTTACTAGACTTTTATGCTCTATGGCTATAGTCTTTGGTCTACCAGTTGAACCTGATGTAGATATCGTATATGCACAGTTTGATGGTGTTATTTCTGCAGTCAATTCATATCCTATTTTGAATATATTTTCATTATTTATATCAAGTACTATAGTATTTTCATTTACAACTTTGCATCTAAGTTCATCTGTAGTTATCACTACTTTTGCATTACTATCTTCAAGAAGATAATTTAATCTTTCCTCTGGATTGCTTGTATCTATTGGAAAAAAAGCTCCACCTGATTTCATAATCCCTATTGCTGTAATAATTATATTAATATCTCTTGGTAACATTACAGCTACTATATCTTCACTTTTTACTCCGATATGATTTAAATAACCTGCAAGTTTATCAGTTAACTCATCTAATTCTCTATATGTTAAATTTCTATTTTCATCTCTAGCTGCTACATTATCAGGTGTTATTTTAGCTTGTTCTCTAAATAAATCAATGTAGTTTTTATCATATGGAACTTTATATTGATTATTATTGAAGTCTTCTAATAATACTTTTTCTTCTTTCTTACAGACAAATTCTAAATCCTCTATTAAAATATCGTTATCTTTTATTATTTGTTCTATTATATAATCAAATTGATTCAGTATTCTTCTAATAGTTTCTCTTTTGTATATAGATGGCTTATATTTTATTTTTATTTTAAGTGCCCTCTTTGTATATACTATTACAGATAAATCATATCCTTTTTTTTCTATGTCATAGTCATATGATAAGTCAAAACTTTTAGCTACAAATATGGTATTTATAAGTTTAGTATTTAGATGATTTTTATTCTCTATATCTGATAATAAATAATATCCATATTCTAAAGACCTACTCCATTGTCTTTTTAACTTTCGTACAACATCTATAAATTTCTCACTTTGTCTTACCTTAACTCTTATTGGAATTATATTTATTGTTTTTCCAAAGACTACATCATCTTCATATATATATTTTTGAAGTATAAGACCATATATAGTTTCTATGATAGAACTTATGCTGATATTATTATTTTTAGAATACCGAATTAATCTTTCATGTTTCTCAATATTCATCTTAAAAACTTCATCTACTACTTCATCAGAACAGTCTTTATAAAAAAAATCATTTGGAATTTTTGCTATATTTGTATAATCATCTAACAAATCCATCCAATAATTCATAGCTCGTTCTAAATTAACTTCATACATATCAAAATTCCCCCTTACTACTAAATCTATAGAAAAATTCTTTTGGAATTTTATTTTCGCGATACAGAAATATATCAATAATACATATGCAAGCTCTAAACACATGAGCTTGCATAAAATTATACTTATTATAACTGCTAAATTCTTAATATTTTCAATGTTTAAAATATATTATAACACATATATGATTTTATTTTTCTACATTTATATAATATATAAATTATAAATAGTTATTTAATTAATATATAACAATACCTTTTAGAATATGATATATTATATTAATTAAAATTTTTTAAGATAAGTTATATTTATTGGAAGGAGCTATATAAATGAATATTTACGCTCATAGAGGTTTTAGTGGAAAATATCCAGAAAATACTATTTTAGCTTTTAAAAAATGTTTGGATATGGACATATATGGAATAGAACTTGATGTTCATAAGACTAAAGATGGAAAAATTGTAGTTATTCATGATGAAAAAGTTGATAGAACTTTTAATGGACATGGATTTGTAAAAGACCTTACTTTAAAAAAACTAAAGACTCTAAATTCATCTTTTGAAGGATATCAATACAACAAAGAATGTAAAATTCCAACTTTAGAAGAAGTATTAATTTTAATTTCACCTACAGACCTTATTTTAAATATAGAACTAAAAACTGACAAGGTGAACTATCCTAATATAGAAAAAGATGTTTTGGGACTTATTTTAAAATACAATATGAAAAATCGAGTTCTTATATCTAGTTTTAATGGCAATAGCTTGAAAAACTTTCATAAATTAGACCCTAGTGTAAAAACGGCATTATTGTGTTATTTACCTATAAACAATGTAGTCAATTTTGCTAAATTTCTAGGTAATAGTTACCTTCATGCACCTTTAATTTTAGTAAATGAATCTCTTGTTGAACTTTGCCATACAAACTTACTTGGTATCAATGTATATACTGTAAATGAAGAGGATGATATGCTACATTGTCTAAAGCTCAATGTAGATGGCATTTTTACTAACTATCCAAATATAGCTTCAAATCTTTTAAGTTCAAAACAATATAGTTAACCTTACAATGTTTGTACTCCTTGACTTTTATATAATTAATATGTACAATTTTATTAAATTTATCTCGGAGGTATAGCTATGGATAACTTATTAAATGAACTTGAAGCTTTAAAAAGTAATTTAGATAATCTAACAATAGAAAAAATAGAAAATTATGATTTGAGTAAAACTGCTTTATTTATAATTGATGTCAATAATGGTTTTGCAAAACAAGGAGCTTTATACTCTCCTAGAGTAGAGTCTTTAATAAAACCAATTGAAGCATTTACAAAAAAAATAGCAAATAAATTAAATCGAATAATAGCATTTACTGACTCCCATACTTCTAAGTCTATAGAGCTTTTGAGTTATCCTGTTCACTGTTTGGAAAATGATATAGAAAGTGAATTGGTTGATGAGCTTAAATCAATAAATAATCTACTAATTCTTCCTAAAAATTCTACTAATGGATTTTTTGCATTAGAACGTTTAGATTTTGATGATATAGACAACATAATTATAGTTGGTGATTGTACAGATATATGTATATATCAATTTGCAATAACTCTAAAAGCCTATTTTAATCAATATAATATTGAAAAAAATATAGTTGTACCTATGAATTTGGTAGATACTTATGATATCCCAAATGTTCACTCTGCAGAACTTTTAAACTTAGTATTCTTTAATAGTATGATTCAAAATGGTATCAAAGTATTAAAAGAAATACATTAATAACCCAATTATTTTATACAGTATATTATGTAATTAATAAATGAGATATTTTCAATAAAAACTTTAATATAAGAATACAGTTTTAACAAAGACATCATTACTTATAAATATTATTTGCTACGACTAGCTTATACAATATAAAAAAATCGCAATTTACATATTCCTTACATGTTTTTGTAAAAAATATAAATTGCGATTTTTATTTTTAAGTTATATAACTAAATAATATTGCTTCAATAGTTAAATTTACTTTTTAATAATCATACTTGTTTGTAGTCTCACACATAACTACTTTTATCTTTTTGTTGAACATATTCTTATATTCTAATAAAAACTCATTTAATTCTGAGTCCATAAGATTTATTTTTTTATCACTACAAAGCATTATTTTTTCTTGGTCTATTATTACATTAATATCATTCAAGTCATTTTTTATGAATGTTGTTATACAACTTTTTGGCTGAATTTTTTCACCATATTTCTCATAAAAACCTGCACTCTTCTTAAACGATTCTAAATCTTCTGTAGATACTTTGCTGGAAGTATTATCACTCATAAAACCTGCTGTAGAAGGGTCGATTCCAAAGTTTCTAAGTTGTTTTTCTACTTCTTCAGTGTCCATACCATATCTCTCCATAAATTGCTTTTGTATCTTCATAAACTTTTCTTGAGATATGTTGTTATCTCTCATATAATCAAATATTTTTCTTGAAAACTCAGCCATAGACATTTTTCCATCCATAACAGAAAAATATAAGTTATATATATATTGCTCAAATTTATCTACATCAGAATCTTTAACTTTGTTCTTCAGTTCGTTAAAGTCTATTATTCTATCATCAGACATTCTTCATCCTCCTAGCTAAATTTTTACTTGTATAAGATTATACCATATTTCCATTATATTTATATACACACTATTTTTTTAATTTAATCATTTTTTCTGTAGCATTTAATTCACACATTCTACCTAAAGGAATAGTTACCATTGGGATGCAATGTCCAGACTGAAGATTATATATAGCTGGCTTATTTACCTTCCTTGCAAATTCTTCTAATAATTCTATCAAATCCTTTTCTTCAATACAATCTTTGAAATCTCCAAAAATTATACCATTACATTCCTCAAGTTTTCCTGAAGAATATAGTTGGGTTAACATTCTATCTAGTTTATATTGAGATTCTCCAATCTCCTCAATAAATAAAATTTTATCCTTTGCATCTATTTCATACTTAGTTCCCATTGTAGCAATTATTAAGGATAAATTTCCTCCCATTATTATTCCCTCTGCTTTACCTTCACATACCGTGTAAATCTTTTCTTCTTTTGGGTTTTCTAAATAGAGTTCATCTTTAAATTCTAAAGCATTTATTAGAGATTTATAGGTAAACTCATCCCATTTGGCTACATTTGCTGCCATTATGCCATGATATGGTAAGAGACCACAATTTTTATAGAAAGCTAAGCTTAAACCTGTTATATCAGAAAAACCTATAAATGGTTTTGGATTTTGCTTTATTATATCATAATTTATTTTGTCTAATATCCTTGTTGTTCCATAACCTCCTCTTAAACACATAATCACATCTACATTTTTGTCTAAAAACATATCTTCTATATCTCTTGCTCTGACATCATCATTACCAGCTAAATACCCTTTATAATTTAAGCTACAACTTTCTGAAAATTTAACTTCATAACCATATTTCTCTAAATTAGACTTTATTTCTTCTAAACTTGTATTTCTCAATGGCCCAGATGGCGCAATTATTCCTAACATTTAAACACCTCTTATTCTAAAATGATATATTTTTCCTCATGCTAAATCTAGCTACTATAATTATAAGATATTTTATTTGTACTTGATACAGAATAATGATTTACATTAAATAATATAATTAATGAAGAAAAATAAATTTTTAATATAGTTAGGATGTGTTTTATGCTTAATATAAAAGCTCTTTGTAATGAAATAAATGATTGGGTTATAAATATCAGGAGAGATTTACATAAAACTCCAGAACTTGGATTAGAAGAGTTTCAAACTAAGAAAAAAATCATTAAATATTTAAATGAAATAGGTATAAATTACATTGAGTATAAAAATCATACAGGAATAACTGCATATATAAATGTAAATCCAAATTTTGAAACAGTTGCAATAAGGGCCGATATAGATGCATTACCTATAATAGAAGAACTCAATTATTCTTATAAATCCATCAATCTTGGTAAAATGCATGCATGTGGTCATGATGCACATACTGCTATTTTACTTGGCACTTGTAATATACTATTTAAATTAAAGGATTATCTAAATGTAAATGTAAAATTCTTTTTTCAACCTGCTGAAGAAACCATTGGTGGTGCTAAACTTATGATAGAAGATGGTTGTCTGAAAAATCCAGATGTTAAATATATATTTGGCCTTCATGTAAATCCCAATATCGATAAAAATTTAATTGAATTAAAATATAACACTTTGAATGCCTCCACTGATACACTTCGATTGACTGTACATGGTTCAAAGTGCCATGGGGCTTATCCACACCAGGGTATTGATGCTATAGTTATATCTGCTCATATCATAACTGCTCTACAAACAATAGTCAGTCGAAATACAAATCCTACCGATTCTGTGGTTATTTCTCTAGGAAAAATTGAAGGCGGAATCAAAGAAAATATAGTTTGTGATAAAGTTATTATAAAAGGAACTTTAAGAACTTTAACTCAAGAAACTAGAAACTTTTCGAAAAAACGAATTAAAGAAATTTGCGATTTTACTTGTAAAACATTTGGAGGAAGTATTTCTGTTGAAATTGAGGAGGGTTATCCAGCACTTATAAATTCAAATCCTCTTGTAGATTATATTAAACAAAATGCTATAGATTTGTTTGGAAAAGAAAATATTATCATTAAAGATACACCCACTCTTGGAGCTGAAGACTTTTCATATTTTTTAAGGCACTGTGAAGGAGCTTTTTACCATCTTGGTTGTGCAAATAGCAAAAAAAATATTACCTCTCCTCTACATACATCTACCTTTGACATTGATGAAGATTGCCTTGTTACTGGTGTCATGCTTCATGTAAAAAATATATTAGCTTTTTAATTATTAATATTTATATCTAATAATTTTTTATATTGACTCTCACATGGTGTTAGGTACTATTCTAAAATTACAAATGACAAACCAAATAATTGGAGGTAATATTATGAAACAAATATCAGTAAATCCTATAGGAAAAATACGTGTTCAAGGTGAAGAAATCTTTATTGAATTGGATAAAAAATATATACCCGCACTAAAAGAACTTGATGACTTTGCTCACTTAAATGTACTTTGGTGGGCAGATGGATTTGATAATACCGAATTAAGAAATATTTTAGAAACTCCAAAACCATATAAAAATGCGCCAGATATTATGGGAATATTTGCAACAAGGTCACCTATTAGACCTAATCCAATAGCATTAACTACTGTACAAATTATTAATATAGACCATGAAAATGGTATAATAAAAATCCCATATATTGATGCTAATGACAATAGCCCTGTTATTGACTTAAAACCATATACTCCAAGTGTTGATAGAATTGAAAATCCATCAGTTCCTAAATGGTGCAATCATTGGCCTAAAAGTGTAGAAAAGTCAGGAGAATTTGATTGGGAAAATGAATTTGAATTTTAAAACTATATAATTCTTCCTTTTATTTGCTTTAATATTAGTAAATTATCTTGTATACTTAAATATAAATAAATATAAAGGAGAAAATACATGACAATATTTAGTCTACAAGCAGCAAATTTATTTGGATGGATAGCTATGGTTCTTGGTGTTATCATGTCAATTAATGATAACAAAAAACAACTTCCAAAATTCAAAAATTTAAACTACTTTTTCTTTGCTTTCATAGGCTTATTTTACGCATTTACTTTATTTGCACTTGCTCAAAATTTTATACCACATATATTTAGAATATTAAATTGTATCATTTATATAATAATCCTAATAGCATGTAATAAAATTTCTACAAAGAAAAACCTTAATAGTAGTTTCTGGACATTATTTGGATTTTCAATAAATCCTATTTTATCAATAATTATTGTTTTCTTTATTAAAAATAAAAAATACAATTAAAATAATACATTTCTTTTTGAGAGTTATTTAGCAACTATAAAGTACACTTTTGTACATTAATTATCAGCTTATTTCTTATAACTCTCTATTTTTTTACTTTTATTTCTTATAACTTTCTACTTTTTGCCTTCTCTAACTAATTAATTACAAATCTATATAATAGTTTCTATAAACAATTTAACTTAAAAATGATACTTAACTATGTTAAACTAGTAAATGTAACCACTTATATGTTACAATCTTATATAAATATTATACATAAAAAAATTATACAAATAGATGTACTTAGTATTATATTTTTAATACTAGTTCAGTAATTTTCCAGTTACAGATTTAATAATAATTAATAGTAAGACATAATATTTTTATGACCTTTATTGATTATATTTTTCTGTTATCTGTTATTATCATTAATAATAAATATAAGGGGGTCTATATTATGAAATTATATTTAAGTGCTGATATAGAAGGTACTTGTGGTATTGTAAATTGGGATGAGACAAAACTTGAATGCGAATTTTCACATCACTACAGAACACAAATGAGCAAAGAAATAGCAGCTGCATGTAATGGAGCTACTCAATCTGGCATGTATGAAATACTTGTTAAAGATGCACATGATAGTGGTAGAAATATTAATCCAGACATTTTACCTGAAAATGTAAAAATACTTAGAGGATGGACTAAAGACCCACTAGTTATGATGGCTGGAATTGATGAAAGCTTTGATGCATGTATATTTACTGGTTATCATTCTGGAGCTACTTGTAATGGTAATCCACTTTCTCATACCATGGATATTGATTACGACTATTTTAAAATAAATGATGAAATAGCGTCTGAATTTACTATAAATGCTTATATTGCTGCATATTATAATGTTCCTGTAGCATTTTTAAGTGGAGATGAAATGCTTTGTGAGAGTGCAAAAAAACTAAACCCAAATATAGTTACTATACCTGTATCAAAAGGAATTGGAAATGGTTCAATTTCAATACATCCAAATCTAGCACTAAAAGAAATAGAAAAAGGTGTTAAAAAAGCTTTATCTGGAGATTTATCTAGACACTTAATAAAATTACCTGATAAATTCAAGATAGAAATAAAGTTTAGAGAACATTACAAGGCTTTTAAAGCTTCTTTTTATCCAAATATGAAAAAAATAGATTCTCAAACAATATTATTTGAAACAGAAGACTATTATGAATTTTTAAGAATGTTATTATTTATATAAATTAAGGAGTTGATTAAGATAAGTAATAAAAGAAGAATTCCTTTAGGCGAATTTATTTCTGTATTTTTATTTTTTGCTGTTTTTTTTGGTATAACTTTTTGTATTTTCACGGTTATAGGAATTGGCTTCTTATCATTCTTAGGTTTTGAATATAAATCTCTTGGGTCTGTACTAATTTTCTTTTTAATATATTTTTGTATAACTACCCCAATTGATTTTTTATGCACTACTATTTTAGATATATTTAGATATGTAAACAAATTACCTTACTCATTATATAAATTTTGCGAATTTATAATTGATTTTATACTAACTTTTCTAGCTATGAACATAATTGATACATTTATGGATTCAATAACGATTCCTTTAAGTACAGAAATCTTATTCGCTTTACTCTCTTATCTTTTATCCGAATGTATGGATTTTTTTGATAGAGATAAGAAAAAGTCCTAATAAAAAAGATAGATTTTTTGATAGAACACATACATTAGTGTATCTATTATATAATCTATCTTTATTTTATTTAACAAGTTTTCTTAATTAAAATATAGTTTCTTCTATCTCTCTAGTCATTTGTTTTGCATTATCAAAAAAATCTTCTATATATACTACTTCATCACTCACTCTTGAATATTCAGCTGCAAATGCCATTACATGACTTTGTATAGCCTCTTTCGCTGCTACTCTACTCTTTTCTAATTCTTTATTTAAAACTAATTTAACAAACTCAGAAATAAGATTTCTGTCATATTCCTCTACCATATTCTGTTTATTTGATGGTTTTATAACTATTTCTTCATTTTTTCCAAATTCTTTAATTCTTATCTCATTTTTATTTAAGTCTCCGCCAACTTCACCATGGCTAAACATTAGCTTTATAGTTCTTCCGCTTTCTTTAGTAAATGCACATAAATTAAAAGTAGCTGTCACTCCATTTTCAAACTGCAATATATTTACCATATTATCTACAACATTATTATCACATCTATAGACACATCTTCCATATGGGCTAGTCTCAAGTATTTTTAAAATATTTTCTTCTGTCGGATTTATGTGAACAGCCCTGTTTATGCTTCTATCTTTTTCTAGATAAATTTTCTTGGCTGAATATGGACATTTTTTTTCAACTAAACATTGAAGACAGTTCTGTGCCATTTCTCCACTAGCATGTTGGTTGTTAAGATGCTTCAAACTTCCAAATGCAGATATTTTTTTACATCTACTACCTACTAAATATAATAAGATATCCATATCATGACAACTCTTAGCTAAAATTAAAGGACTTGTTTCATTACTATTTCTCCAATTTCCTCTAGTAAAACTATGTGCAAAATGCCAATATCCTATATTTTCATTGTACTGTATACTAACCAGTTCTCCTAATTTCTTACTTTCTGCAATTTCTTTTAATTTATTATAAAATGGAGAATATCTAAGTACATGACAAATCATAAAAATCTTATCTTTGTACTTATCACATAAATCATTTATATGCACCAAACCATCTAGACTGTTAGACATTGGCTTTTCTAATAATATGTGATAGCCCTTTTCAAAAGCTAGTTTTGCTACATCATAATGTCTATCATCATTTGTAGCTATTATGACTGCATCTGCCATTTTATCTTGTTCAAAAAAATCTTCTAAAGTTTCAAATACGTTTTTGCTATCTAAATTATATTTTTGTGTAAATAATTCTCTTCTTCCTTTTTTAGGTTCAGCTACAGCAACTATTTCACATACATCAGAATTTTCATAAATATATGGAGCATATGCATATGTTCCTCTATTACCTGCTCCAATTACAGCAATTTTCACCTTTTCCATACTTTAATTTATCCCCTTTATATTATTTATACTACTCTATTATAGTCTATTTTTACATACATTTGGATATTTTTAATAAAAGAAACAGCAGTTATAACTTTTCAATTTTAACTGCTGTTTTATACCAGTATATTAAATATTTTCAATCTATATATTATTTAACGTCAATACAAAATCTTAAGTATTAAATACAGACTCTAAACACAATTTTTATTTATCTTATTGCTTTATTATCTTCTATTTTCTTTGTCTAATTTATCTAACTTCTTATTATATAAAAACATATAAAATGCTGCTGAAAATACTATTAAATATCCAACAACACTTAGCATATCTGGATAAACATTGAACAAGAAGATACTTAAAATTGCTGAAAAAATTATATTACTATAGTCAAATATAGAAATTTCCTTAGCAGGTGCATACTTATATGCTAGAGTTATCCCAAATTGACCTAAACTTGCAAATACGCCTCCTAGTAACAAATATATAAGTTGCATAGGAGTCATTGGTTCATATACTGCAAAAGCAATTGGCCCTACAGTAATCAACGAAAATACTGAAAAGAAAAATACAATTGTATAATAATCTTCTCTATCTCCAAGAACCCTTAAACATGTATATGCCATTGCTGCAAATATAGCTCCAGCAATTCCTCCTAGATATGGAATCACTTCTACACTAAATGTTGGTTTTATTATGAATAAAGCCCCTATAAATGCAATTATAATAGCTCCTATCTGTTTTACATTTATTTTCTCTTTTAGAGCAATTGCACAAAATATAACTACAAGAAAGGGACTCATTTTATTTAACATGTTAGCATCTGAAAGCATCAATCTGTCAATTGCATAGTAATTAAATATAACTCCTAAAGTTCCAAATATTGACCTATATAAAAGCACTTTTAAATTTTCCTTTTTACCAGTTAGACTACCTCTATGTTTTATGATAAGCCAAAATGCTATTATGGCTGATACCAAGTTTCTAAAGAACACTTTTTGAAAACTTGGTAAATCTCCTGCTAGTTTTACAAATGCAGACATCATTGCAAAACCAAGAGCTGATAATATTATGAACATTATGCCCTTTATTCGATTTGATTTGATTGTACTACTCATACTTACCTCTTTTCTATATAAATATATAAAGTCATATTAATTAAAGACTTCTACTAATAGATTAAATAATAATTATCTAAATATTCCAATTTATACTATAATTAAAAGTATAAATTATGTCAAGCAACTAATAAAGCTTTTCAATTAATAACAATAATAATTATAATTAAAAAGTTGTATGTTTTTATAGATTATTATTACAATATATAATATAATTTTATATAGTATAGACTTTTTTTAATTTATTATTTAGATTTTTAATAGATTTTTTAATTATGGAGGTATTTAAAACATGGAAATAAAAAGATATGAAGGAACTGGAAGAATGAGTAGAGCTGTAGTTCATAACAACACAGTTTACTTATGTGGACAAACTCATGCTGAAGGTGGGATAATTGAACAAACTACTGAAGTTTTAGCTAAAATAGAAGATTTATTAAACAAATATGACTCAGATAAACAACATTTATTATCTGTTACTATTTATTTAAGAGATATGAAAGACTTTGAAGCTATGAACTCTGTTTGGGATGCTTGGGTTGAAAAAGGATTTGAACCTGCTAGAGCTTGTGTTGAAGCTAGACTTGCTAGAGAGCATTTATTAGTTGAAATGAGCGTTGTAGCAGCTACAAAATAATTAATTTAACTAACAAGGAGATATAATATTGATATTATATCTCCTTACTATTTTATCCATATCAATTTAATTATTTTCTACAGGCAATATCAATCTGGATGGATATTTACCTCCATGATAAATGATATTTTTTGCTTCTATATACTCAATACTATTATAACCTTCTACAGTGTTGCTATTTTGAAAAATAAAGTTTTTAGCACTAGATGTTATATCTAGTCTAATTTTATGACCAACTTTAAATGTGTTTGATATTTTTGAAGTTATAATTGAGAACTTGTAAATCTCTCCTTCTTCCATAAACTCCGACTTATAAAAACCATTTCTAAATCTAGCACTAAGTATACCATCAGCTAATTTAATTGAATTCCCATCTAAATCTACATCCATGATTTTTATAACCCAGTCAGTATCTTTGGCAGAACTTGATGCAAAGAACTCTAACTTTATATCACCTGTTATAGTAAATTCTTCACTAAAAGCATCTGATGTATAACACAACATGTCACTTCTTTTTTCTAAATCCCTATAGTTATTTGGAACACCAACTTCATTTTCTGACATATCAATTAGTTGTATTGATGGGTCTTTAGGATTATATATATACTTATCACACTTTTCTTCTAAAGCACTATCAAATACTAATCTTCCATTTCCCAAAGATGTGTTAGCATTCCCATCACTTATTAGATATAAAGGCTTATCTATTTTGTTTCTTATTGGCCAATTTGTTTCTGTCTTCCACCTATTAGAACCAACAGAATAATACTCTACTGGAGCAGTCTTATCTATATTGTTTTCTATACCTTTTAAGTATTTATCGAACCATAGCAGATAATTATAATCCAAATCATATCTCAATGAATTATTTCCTAAAGAAATACCATTTATATCTCTTAAAGTATTTGAGTTATGCATCCATGGACCTAAGATAGCCTTTCTCTTCCCTTTTTCATAACCTTTTATTACATCTAAAGCTTCTGTAGTCCCCATACCATTATCATCATACCATCCAGATACAACCAATGCTGGTACATTTATTTTACCTTTTTGTGAATGCCAATCCATCATATCCCAATACTCATCTTTTTCTACTCTTTTTAGCCATTCTTCTAGGAACTTAATCCTATACCCAAGAGCTTCAACAGGTATATTCTGTATTGGTCGTATGTTTAAAACATCATCCCAATCATCTCTTACCATTTTACTTCTATCAACTTTATTTCTTGATACCATAAATGCCCATGCAAGCATACCAGATACGAAGGCTCCTCCTTTTCTTGGTATGTCAATAAAAGGACTTCCTGATGTTACTATACTAACTAAAGCTTTAAGATGTTTATTACTTGAAGATGCAGCTGCCCACTGAACATAACCAAGATAAGATGCCCCTAACATGCCAACCATGCCATTTGACCATTTCTGTGATACTATCCAGTTTATAGTACTATCTCCATCTTCCCTTTCATGAATCATCGGCTCCCAATCACCTTCTGATTCATTTCTTCCTCTAACATCTTGTATGACAACAACATATCCTCTTTGTACATATTTATAATATATTTCTTTATCATTTTCTTTTCCATATGGAGTTCTCATAAGAATTGTTGGTGCTTTTTTAGTAGAATCTATAAAGTTAGGAAGATACACATCTGTAGAAAGTTTTATTCCATCTTTCATATCAACCATATAATTTCCACCAAATTTTATAGAATATATCTTTTCATTTTTATGAGTTTTATTCCATTCTTTTAATACAGTATAATCTTCATATCCATCCATAACTAATATAGTACAAGTTTCCCTAGATAAGCATATGAAACCAACTATTTTATTATCCACAATAATTATATCTAATGGAAATTTTTTATTTCTTTGAACCCATATGTATTCATTAAGCCTAGAATATGTCTCTCCTAACTTATTTATAATGACGCTTTTATTTGTATTTAATAAACTACTAGTGTATACATCAAAGTTATAAAATAAAGAGTTTAAATCCATTTTTGTAAGATTTAAATAGTATGCATTTTCTTCTTTACTTATTATTTTTAAACTTTCGATTTTATTTGTAAAAGGATTTAACTTTTCAATTAATAACTCATTATCAAAAACTACATTTCCACTATATAATCCAGATATATATAGCCTAAATTTTAGCAATTAAATCACCTCCTATAATCCCAAAGACATTTTTATAGCATATGCCACTGATATACCTGCATAATTTCCTAATACTCCACCAATTACTCCCATGACCACTGCCACACTTACAAGTGAATTCCATTTTGCAGATGCAGCTACTAAAGCTGAAGTTGGTCCATCAGCAATTGCTCCTACTATAGAAAGTATTACATATTGATACTTTATTTTTAAAAGTCTAGTTATACATAGATGGAAAACAAATGAAGCAAAAATTATGCTAAAACAGTAAAGTGTTATGGTGAAAGTTGAACCTAAAAACTCTTTTATATCTACTGAAAAACCTATAGTACATAAAAAGAATAATGCAACAAATAATCCTAAATCTAAATTCCCTTTTAGCTTTTTTACTGGCTTTAACTGAGCAATTATAATTGAAATAGTTGTAACTAAAAGAATTCTTGCTGCACTACTAAAACTTGAATTGAAATATCCAGAAAGAATTGTTGCAACCTCTGTAACCACAAAACCTATGGCTAACATCCAAGCAATATCTTTAATACTCCACTCTTTTGACTCCATAAATTCTTCATTCTGCTCATCCTCTAATTCTGATTCTTCTACATGATATGGCCAAAGTTTTTTAAACTTCTTTGAATTCTTTAGTATAGCTGGTAGAGCAAACATGAATATTAATGTTGGTACTCCAATTACATAATCTGCTGCATTTGCTGCTGCAAGAGTTTGTCGACTTACATTAAGACCTGTACCAATGGCTGTAAGATTAGCACTTCCTCCAGTATATGTACCTACAAACATTCCAGCAACTTTCCAACCTTCTGATATTTTTTCTGCAAATACAAGTCCAAATAAAAATGCCATTATGCTTACAGTTAATACAGCTACAAAGATTGCAATCAAAGGCTCTTTTGATAACTTTGTCATTTCTTTTAAATCAACACTCATCAACATTATAGTCATAGAGACTGGAATGGCATATGTAGAAATAGTTCCATATAACTCAGTACTTACTGGAACTACTTTTAAGTTTGAAAGTATTATTCCCATTATGATTATTGTAAGTGCTGGTCCTAAACTCTTAATAGCTTTATATCTTTGTAAGTAAAAACCCAATGCAATCATTGATGTCATTATAGCAAGTATACTTCCTGTACTTGAAAAAAGTGTATTCATATTTAACCTCCAATTTTATCATAAGTTTACTTCTATTCCTAAGCCTGGTTTATTGACAAGATTCATAATATCTCCATCCATCACAAATCCTCCAGAGATACCATTTAATTCTTCACAAAACATAAAACTATCAAGGTCAGCTTCTGTTATATTTTTTTTAGATGCAATTAAATTTGCTGCTGCTGTTATACCAATTCTCGTTTCAAGCATGCATCCTAACATACAATTTACCCCACTTGACTCGGCTATGTTATTAATTTTTATAGCAGGGTATATTCCTCCTGATTTCATCAACTTAATATTAAAGGTATCAACTGCATCCTTTTTTATAGCTTTAATAGCATCTATTGGTGAATGTAGTGATTCATCCATCATAATTTTTATATTACTCTTACTTCTTATGTAAGCAGTTCCATCCAAATCCCAATATGGAAGTGCTTGTTCAATTGCATCAACACCAAATTCTTCTAATTTTTTGATAGTATTTATACTACTATTTACGTTCCACCCCTGATTTGCATCAATTCTAATTCTTATGCTTTCTCCAACAGCTTCTCTAATTAATCTCACAGCTTCAATATCATCTTCAGGGTTTATCCCTGCTTTAAGCTTCAATATCCTAAAGCCTTCTTTAACTTTTTCTAAAGCTTCTTTTGCCATTTTTTCTGGTTTATCTATACTTATAGTAATATCTGTTTGAACTTTATTATCAAACCCTCCAAGAACTTTATGAAGAGGTGCATTCATGAGTTTTCCTTTGATATCATATAAAGCTATATCAATAGCTGCTTTTGCAGAAGTGTTACCTATTATAATTCCATCCATGATTGTATGTATCATTTCAATATCCAGTGGGTCTTTTCCTATCAGCTCTTTTTTAAACATAAGTAATATTGAAAGTACATTATCCAAAACTTCACCTGTTACTGCTGCAAGAGGAGCTGCTTCACCAAATCCATAATATCCTTCATCAGTTTCAATTTTTAAAATTATACTTTCCCCATATTCAATTACTCCAAATGAAACTACCACAGGTTTTTTTAATCTAATTCTCAGTTTTTCAAATTTTATATCTGTTATCTTCATATTACCCTCCTTTTTGAAGTTATAATTTAATTTTTTAAATTTTATACTTCAAATTATATTATTACTTCAATGTATATGTCAAGATAATTTACTGAAAATTTACTATTTTCTAAAATATTCTTCAATAATCTTCTTTTAATTAATCTTTCTATGCTAAATTCTTTTTTATTATATTAATTCAACAATAATTGATTTTTATAAATTTTTATTTATATTTAATTGAATTCTAATTATCAAAATATTCTATTTATTCTTATTGCCACTAATTCTATGTTATGCTATAATTACTTTGTTTTTATCGAATATTTATATTAATTTTATTAATTGGAGGTTCTTATGTTAGGTGAAAAGATGAGAAATATAAGAAAAAGCAAGAAAAAAACATTAAGTGATGTTTCCAAATTGACAGATTTATCTATAAGTTATATCTCTCAGATAGAAAGAGATGCTATTGAACCATCCTTGTCTTCATTGAGAAAAATTGCTGAAGTTTTAGATACTCCTTTATATATGTTTATGGATGATAATAATACTGATGATTTAGTCATTAGAAAAGAAGATAGAGTTATGATGAAATTTCCAAGAAGTGAAATGTTTTATGAGATAGTATCTCCAATGCCAACATCTGAATTTACTCCTTCAAGTTTACTTGTAGAATTTGAACTTAAACCAGAAAGTGAAGATGCTAAAGATTGTATATATCACGCATCAGAAGAAATCATGGTAGTAACAAGTGGTATGGTTGATATTTGTATGGGGGAAAAAATAATAAGATTGAATACAGGGGATTCAACATTTATAAAAGCCAACATACCTCATAAAATCATCAATCCTAGTAAAGATACAATAGCTCGTGGATATGGTGTTATTTCTCCTCCAATTTGGCCAATAAAATCTAAATAAACACTATATAAAATACATACTTTTTATATATGCTACAAAATAAAAATATTTAAATACTACTTTTATTTTCAAATTGAAGTATTTATTTAAATCTATAATATTTATTTAAACTAAAAAATAGCTATTTGACTAACTAAACCATCTTGATTATGGTAAATAGTAAATAGCTATTTGTAAATTACGTTTTAATTTATAATAAGAGTTATGTTTATTAAGGTTAAATTAAACTGCTATATCATTTAACACTTTTGCTTTTACAACTCTTATATTTTTCATACTCTTGTAAATATCTTGAATCTTTTCTTCTTGTTCCCTCAGCAATCTATGTGCTTCATATATATCTACAAATTCAAATTTTACTACATCATTTGGCTTTGCTTGTGCCAACTTATACAAATCTACACTTATGACATTTCCTATTTTAGTATATCCACCACTAGTCTGTCTATCAGATAGCATTATAATAGGTTTTCCATGTCCAGGTACTTGTATGGCTCCATAAGAAATACCATCAGATATAATATCTGCTCCATTAAGGTGTTTTATACTCTCTCCATCCAGTCTACAACCCATTCTATCTATTTCATTTGTAACTTTGTATTCATTTGATAAAAACTTTTCTACTTCATCTTTAGAAAAAGCATCAAATTGAGGTCCTTTTACAATTCTTAAGACTATTTCTGAACTATAGTTTGGAATATATTTTGAATTTAATTTTTTATTTATTGTAAAATCTTTTTCCTGAATGAAAGTATTTATATAATCACCTTTTTTAAGTGCCCTACCTTCAAAACCACCAATCTTAGCTCTTGTATAAGTCGATTTACTACCCATTGCAAGTGGGACATCTATTCCACCAGCTATTGATACATATGCTCTAGCTCCTGATTTTACACCTCTAAATGATAATACATCGCCAGGGTTTATTTGATATGACCTCCAGTTTTGAATTTCTTTTCCATTTATTCTAGCGCCTAAATCTCCCCCAGTTACTGCTATTTGTGTATATTCATCAAATGTAATTGTAGGGCCCAACATTAAAACTTCTAAAGAAGCTTCATCTTCAGAATTTCCAACTAATATATTTCCCACTCTATGTGCATACTCATCCATTGCCCCACAACCAGATACACCATATTGTCCATATCCAACTCTACCTCTGTCTTGTATTAATGTTTGGAAACCTCCTAATTCAACTTTGAATCCCATATATACCACTCCCTGTACTATAACGATATTTAAATACTCAAATTATTTTTTTCAATTTCTATAAATTCATCTAATGTTATTGGAACAAATTTTATAAAATCTCCAGCTCTAAGTAAAATTTGTTCTTCTCTATTTTCATCATATAATTTTAAAGGTGTCCTACCAATTATTTGCCATCCTCCAGGACTATCGATAGGATATACACCTGTCTGAGAACCTGCTATACCAACACTTCCACCATAAATTTTAGTTCTTGGCACCTCTAGTCTAGGTGTAGCTATTCTTTCATCCATACCTCCTAGATACGGAAAACCAGGAGTAAATCCCAACATATATATCAAGTAATCTCTACTTGTGTGTATTTTTATAACATCATCCACAGTAAGATTATTATGACTTGCAACATTTTCAATATCTATACCAAAAACCTTATCATAACATACTGGAATCTCATGTATTTTAGGTTTTGGTAATTCTATACTTTCTAAATTATTTTCTATTTTTTTTAAACGCTCAATTAAACTATCAAAATCTATTTTTAGAGGATTATAACTTATCATAAGTGACCTATATGTTGGCACCATTTCTGTGACAATCCCTTTAAGATTTGATATCTCTATTGCCCTCATAAATGAAATTACTTTTTTATTTATATCTTCTGATATCTCATTTCCAAACTCAGCAACTACTGCTTTATCTCCTGATAGCAAGTATCTAGTTTTCATAAATGTCACCTCTTCTAAATTAAGCAAATAAAGTACCTAGACTACTAAGAGAAGTTATTCCTGTATAGGCAGATATTAATACTACTATTACTCCAAATATTAAAAGCCATGTAGGATGTTTGTAATCTCCAACAATATCTTTTCTTTTAGATGCTATAAGCATTATTCCTAATGTGATTGGAAGTATTAATCCGTTTAAAGAACCTGCTAAAATTAATAAAGTTGCTGGCTTTCCTATAAATGCCATTATAAGTGTTGATATTGCTATAAAGGCTATTATAAAATACTTTTCATACTTATCTATAAAAGGATTTAATGTTTTTAAGAAAGAAACTGATGTATAAGCAGCGCCTATAACTGATGTAATTGCAGCAGACCATAATACAAGTCCAAAGAATTTGTATCCTATTGCCCCTGCACTAAATTTAAAAGCTGAAGCAGCTGGATTTTCTGGGTCAAGTTGAAGACCTTTTGAAACTACTGCTAATATTGCTAAAAATAGAAGAACCCTCATCATTGTTGCAACTAGTATTCCTAAAAGAGAAGACTTAGTTATTTCTTTTATATTTTCTTCTCCTGTTATTCCACCATCTATCAGTCTATGTCCTCCAGCAAAAGTTATATAACCTCCAACACTTCCTCCAAGTAGAGTTATTATTGGGAATATAAGCCCTTTTGGATTCTCTGGTTTTACCATTTTAAAAACTGCCTCTCCAACAGGAGGATGGTTTGATATTGCTACATATCCAACTATAATTATCATACCTAATGCTAAAAACTTAGTTATCTTATCTACTAGAGAATTTGAGTTTTTTGACATAAATACAAATATTGCTATCAATCCACTTAATACAGTTCCAAGTGTCATATTCATATTAAACATTACATTCATACCAAGTGCAGCTCCACCAACATTTCCTATGTTAAAAGCTAATCCTCCAAGCGCTACTAAAAAAGCAACTAGATAACCTAATCCAGGCACTATTTTATTTGCTATATCTTGACCTCTAAGACCTGATACACCAATTACTCTCCATACATTTACTTGAGCTCCTATAAAAAGAATTGTTGTAATTAAGATTACAAATGAAAAACTCGGCCCAAAATCTTGAGTAAATTGTGCTGTCTGAGTTAAAAAACCAGGTCCAATTGCTGATGTTGCCATTATAAAAGCAGCTCCTATAAGTGCCCCAACATCTTTTTTATTTTTCGTTTTATCAGTAATATTTTTTGTACTCATATTTTATCTCCCCCTCATATTATCAGTCTTAAACCATGTTCTCTAATGAACAAGCTTCCATATCTTCTAATGGACAAACTTCTATATTTTCTAATTCAAAGCGTTTTCTTATCTCTTTAACAAACTCTATTGCCTTTGGATTATCCCCATGAACACATATAGAGTCGGCTTTGATATGTATAACTTCACCTGTTAACGTTTCTACAGTTCCTTCTTTTACCATCTTAACAACTCTATCTATTGCACATTTTGTATCATGTATAACTGCGCCCTCTACACTTCTTGGAACTAAAAATCCATTATTATCATAAGCTCTATCTGCAAATACTTCATTTGCATACCTAAGCCCAATCTCTTTAGCAGAATTTATCATTTCACTATTGTATAATCCTAAAAGTATGATATCTTTGTTTACTTCATATATAGCCTCACAAATACCCATAGCTAAATCTTTATCTTTAGCTGCCATATTGTATAAGGCTCCATGTGGTTTTACATGTTGTATGTTACATCCATTTGAGCTTGCAAATGCCATTAAAGCTCCTAATTGGTATTTTGTATAATCTTTAGCTTCTTGTCTAGTTATTTTCATCTCACGTCTTCCAAATCCCATTAAATCTAGAAAACCTGGGTGCGCCCCTATTTTCACGCCATTTTCTTTAGCTAACTTTACTGTTTTGTCCATATGATTAGGGTCACCTGCATGAAACCCACAAGCTATATTAGCTGATGAAATATATTTTAAAACTTCTTCATCTAAACCAACCTTATATGCTCCAAAACTTTCACCTAAATCACTATTTAAATCTACTTTATACAATTTATGACCCCCCTCACTAGCATTTTGATAGAATAAGTAGTTTTATTTTTTAAATTTTGTTTATTTTATATATTGCATGAAATATTTTATTACTTTTATTCAATTTTAGTTTTGCAACTATTTCGTTGCATTTCATAATATAATTTTACCATTTGAGGAATATTTTTGCAATTATTTTAATTTCACATTCATTTGTATTTCTTTTTCAAAAAATGTTTTTTCCATTTTTTAGTTAATAATTAATCATTTCTACCTAAAAAAAGGCATTTGACTTTCATTTTTAAAGTATTTTTCAATTTTAATCACTTTGTATGCAAGACAGAAGTATTTTTCTTCATTCATTTGTTTATTTCATCCATATAATTATCGTTTTTTGTAAATAAAATATCTTTATATTCTCTTAAGTAAATCTTTATAGAGTTTTACGTATAATAAAATCATGTATACTAAATACATGTTAAAATATTATTTTAAAACAAAGACAATATTTGTACATATTGTAGACATACAAACCTATAAATTATACAATAGTATTATTAAGATTATATATTTTTTAACATAAATTTTGTATTGGGGGAAAAACAATGGATAAAAATTATACGATGCCAATATACCAAAAAATAGCTTTGGATATTGCAAATAAAATATATACAGGTGAAATACAAGAGGATTCAGTATTATTTGGACGTTCTGTTTTGGCTGGTAAATACAATGTATCTCCAGAAACTATAAGAAGAGCTGTTAAAATTTTAGAAGATATTGGTGTTGTTAAAAGCATAAAGGGTAAAGGTGTTATTGTATTATCTCCAGACAAAGCTTCTTCTTTTATAAAAAAATACAGGGATATTACAAATATATCATCATATAAATCAACTCTTTATAATTTAATAGATACTAAATCTAATTTAGAGAATGAAATATTGGATACTATAAATAAAATTTTAGATTATTCTAACAGACTTGAAATAATAAATCCTTTAGTGCCCGTTCAGTTCACAATAAATTCTAAATGTAAGTATGTTGGACAAACAGCCGCTCAAACTAAATTTTGGCAAAACACAGGTGCTACAATAGTTGCAATTAAAAGAGGTGAGGAACTTATAATATCTCCTGGCCCGTATATCGAGTTTTTAGATGGAGATATTCTCTTAGTTGTTGGAGACAAACATATTTACAACTCTATACCAATGTTCTTATATGAAAGTGAAAAATAAATCATACAATTTAGTATGATTGTATAAAAAGTGTAAGTAAACAATAAAAAAAGAGCTTCATATTTTACATAAAGCTCTTTTTAAGTTCAAATAAATTTTGTTTTTGACTACTTTTTAAATATCTACTTCATCTTCTTTTTCCCAACTTAAAGCTCTTGATACAGCCTTCTTCCAACCTTTATATAATTTATTTCTCTTATCTTCATTCATATTTGGATTAAATTCTTTTTCTACTGACCATTTTGATGGGATTTCATTACTTCCAATATAGAAACCAACAGATAATCCTGCCAAATATGCTGCCCCTAAAGCTGTTGTTTCTACTATTTTAGGTCTATCTATATCTACATTTAATATGTCTGACTGAAATTGCATTAAAAAATTATTATTACTTGCTCCACCATCAACTTTTAGTGACTTTAATTTCAATTTTGAATCATTTTGCATTGCTTCTAAGACATCTTTTGTTTGATAAGCAATCGATTCCAATGTAGCTCTTATTATATGTTCTTTTTTTGCACCTCTTGTAAGACCTAAGATTGACCCTCTAGCATACATATCCCAATATGGAGCTCCAAGACCTGTAAATGCTGGTACTACATATACACCATTAGTATCCTCTACTCTATTTGCATACATTTCACTATCTTTCGCAGATTCAATTATCTTTAATTCATCTCTAAGCCATTGAATAGATGCACCTCCTATGAATATACTTCCTTCTAGTGCATATGTCACTTTTCCATCAACACCCCAAGCAATTGTTGTAAGCAGTCCATGTTTAGATTTTACTATCTTACTACCTGTATTCATAAGTAGGAAGCAACCTGTTCCATAAGTGTTTTTTGCAGTACCTTCTTCAACACAGTTTTGACCAAATAATGCTGCTTGTTGGTCTCCTGCACATCCAGCAATAGGTATTTTAGCTCCTGATAGCATACGTTCATCTGTATGGCCATAGACATAACTAGAAGGTTTTACTGATGGTAACATGCTTATTGGTATATCTAACTCTCTTAGTATATCTTTATCCCATTCTAAACTATTTATATTGTACATCATCGTTCTAGATGCATTTGAGTAATCTGTTACATGTACTTTTCCACGTGTCAAATTCCATATTAACCATGTGTCTATAGTCCCAAATAACAACTCTCCTTGTTCTGCTTTTTCTCTAGCACCTTCTACATTATCTAATATCCATTTTACTTTTGTTGCTGAAAAGTATGCATCTATTAAAAGACCAGTTTTTTCTTTTATTAGTTCTTCTAACCCTTTATGTTTAAGCTCATCACATATTTCTGATGTTCTCCTACACTGCCATACTATCGCATTATAAATCGGTTTCCCAGTATACCTACTCCAAATAATTGTAGTCTCTCTTTGATTAGTTATTCCTATTGAAGCAATTTCTTCTGGTCTTATTCCTGCTGTTTCTATAACTTCTCTCATTACTCCACTTTGTGAACCCCATATTTCCATAGGGTCATGTTCTACCCACCCAGCTTTTGGGTAAATTTGTTTGAATTCTTTTTGTGCGATTTTTACTATTTCACCCTTTTTATTAAATAGTATAGCTCTTGAACTAGTTGTTCCTTGGTCTAGTGCCATTACATACTTCTTTTCCATCACAGTATTCTCCTTATCACATAATAATATTTAATTTATTAAAAAGAAAAATCTAATATTACATATTTAAGTAAATAATCATACTTAAGTATAAATTTAATAAATTAGATACTTCTAATAAGACACTTATTTTATATCATATCTATATAATAATATTATACATTATAGCTTACATATTGATTAATAAATTTTAAAGGTTTATAATAAACAGTGTTCATAATAATTTTAATAAAAGAGGTGGTAATATGCCAAAGATTTTAGAAAATGTAAAAGAAGATATACTAAAAGTGGCTCGAGACATGATTCTAGAAGAAGACTACTCCAATATTAGTATCAGGAAAATAGCTCAAAGATGTGGTATAAGTGCAGGCACAGTATATAATTATTTTGATTCAAAACAAGAAATAATAGAATACATAACAAAATCGGAATGGGATTTATTGATAAGGCGAATTGAATACTCCAACAAAAATACTGAAGATTATATTAAAAAATTAGATATTATTTTTACAGAAATAAGAAATTTTATAAACAAGGTTCATAATATTCAATACAATGATTTTTTAAACACTTTTGAGACTAAAAGATTTTTTGAAATGAAAAAACATAAAGATGATTTTCATGAGCAGCTTTCAAATAAAATATATGAGGCTTTAGAAAAAGAAAAGTTTTTTAATAATGATACATTAGTATGCAATATAATTATTAAAATGTTTTTTTCATACTCAACATATACTCATATAGAATTTAAAGATTTAAAACCCTATATTGAAAAATTAATACATTAAGGTGGTGTTTGCCTTGAATTCTAATACTAGTATTCAGAACAAGGATAGTAATCCAAAAATATTTTTAGTACTTATACTTTATCTCTTAGGTATATTTATGGGAGCTATTGATACAGGAATAGTATCACCAGCAAGAACGATTATACAAAATAGTCTTGGAGTAAATGAAAAGACAGGAATTTGGATGATTACCATATATACATTAACATATGCATCTGTAATCCCTATTTCTGGAAAATTAGCAGATAAAATAGGAAGAAAATATGTGTATTTAGTTAGTATATTTCTATTTGGTAGTGGTTCATTAATATGTGGATTATCATCATTATTTTCCAATTTCAATATTTTACTAATTGGTCGTGTTATTCAGGCAATTGGTGGTGGCGGAATTATGCCTATTGCTACAGCAGAGTTTGGAACTACCTTCCCAGAGAATAAAAGAGGTATGGCTTTAGGTTTAGTTGGAGCAACGTATGGTATTGCCAATATTTTAGGTTCAAGTATTGGCAGCACAATTCTAAGTATATTTGGAACTCAAAATTGGAAATGGCTATTTTTTGTAAATCTTCCGATTTGCTTAATCATACTTATTGGTGGAATTTTGTGTATTAAAAATAATAAGTCTACATCTACAGAAAAAATAGATAAACTTGGTACATTAATGTTGATATGTATAATTGTATCATTATTGTATGGTCTTATGAATATAGACTTTTTTAACTTTACAAATTCTATGCAAGATATATCAGTTTATCCTTACTTATTGGCATTTATTATACTTATACCTATTTTTATATTTATTGAAAATAAGGCTAAAGACCCTATTTTAAATTTTGAATATTTTTTAAATCCAAGAATACTGATAGTTCTTATTTTATCTTTAATTGTTGGTATTGGAATGATGGGTATGGTATTTGTTCCACAATATGCTGAAAATGCATTAAAGATAAATGCTGGTTCTGGTGGATATTTTGTTGCTATATTGGGATTATTTGCAGGTGTTGCTGCTCCTTTAAGCGGGAGACTTATTGATAAGTTTGGTGCAAAGAAAATACTATTATTAGGGTTTTCTGTATCCATGATAGGGTCTCTTTATCTGGTATTAATTGCACTAAAAACAAATACAGTATTTAGTGTATGTATAAGTCTAATGTTTATGGGCTTAGGTATGGGATTTACTATGGGAACTCCTCTAAACTATATGATGTTATCAAATACAAGATTAGAAGAATCTAACTCAGCACTTGCTACATTGTCTCTGATACGCTCAATTGGAACTTCAATTTCTCCAGCTATAATGATTGGCTTTATAGCACATGCAGGGTTATCTGTACAAGATAATATTATGGACTTAGTTGGAAAACCATCAACACCTAAAATAGTTCAACTTGAAGAACTTGAAAATATGATAGATGATTTAAAGTCAGACCCTGAAATGGCAAAGAATTTAAAAAATGTTTCTATACCAAATATGGATGATACATCAAATATCAACATGGATATGACAGGTGGAAAACTACCAAAATACTTGTTGGATAAGGTTCAGTCAGCAGATACAACCAACATTACCAATATCACAAAGGAAATATCAACAACCATGTTTGATGAAAAAGTTCCATCTGTAATTAATAAAATCCAGACAAATGTACAAAAAGGAATAGATGGAACACAAAGTGGAATAAATGGTATCGAAGAAGGTGAAAATAAACTAAATAGTGGTATTAAAGGAATTCAAACAGGTATTGACAATATGATAAAAGCTAGGGCTGGCATTAATCAAGGAATAGATGGTATAAAAAAAGGCATTGATGGTGTTAATAAAGGTATTAAAGGTATGGAACAAGGTCTTGTAAAGCAAGATAAAGCCATAAATGAATTGACAATTGCTTACAATAAAATACCTACTATACCACAAGAAAATACTCCTACTAATAACGAAAATAACTCAAATGACCAAGAACAAAATAATACTAGTAATTCTAATCCTGACAGCAATAAAAATAATTCTACAGAAAATAAAAATAATAATTCTGGTGATAATAAACCAGATTTAAACGAAAAAAAGGAAAGTTTAAATGCTCAAATACAACAATTAAAAAAAGCAAGAGCTGAATTAAACACAAAGCTACAGAAAAGTAAAACTCAAAAGAAACAATTGAATAAAAAACTCAAAACAATGGAAAGTCAAAAAAAGGAACTTCAAAGTAAGCTAAATGATTCTATAAATAAAAAGAAAGACATGGAAAAAGGCCTTGGCACTATGGAACAACAAAAAAAATCACTTCAATCAGTTTTAGCAAAGACACAAGAAGTAAAAACTGAAATACCAAAGGCTTTTGATAAATCAAAATTAGATTATATAAATTCTATAGAAAACAATAGAACAAAAATAGAGAATACACTTCAATCTACTCTAAACTCAGGGTTTAAACAGATGTATATAACAGTATTCTGTATAAATTTACTTGCATTCGTAATATTGTTATTCTATAAAGAAAATAAAACTAGATAAAAGAGTGTTATAGTATTATATTGTAGATTTATCTTATATCTTAAATATGTTGTCTTAAATGTTAAATTCATAAATTTTTTTATAATTGATTAACATAAACTACAATATAATACTATTTCTCTTTTACTGTTTGTCATTTTTATAATCAGTTAAAAAATAACATTAGTTTATCAAACCAAATTTATAGATTAATTTACAAACCCTATTCTTAACTCTTTCACCTTTCATACCTAATTACGTCTATCAAAAAATATATACAAATCAAAATAAACCACATCTTTTCAACTATAATATGTTAAAATCATAGTATGAGCATATTAATTTAAGCCAAATGTCAATTAGACTTTATTTTGTTAGTTTTTTACATATAAATTTTGATATCTTTATTTTAAATGTCATTTTGACCTTGACAATAAAAAGAAAGGAGTGTATTTTGTGGATACTTTAGGAAAAAGAATTGCTTATTTAAGAAATTCCAAAAAACTTACTCAGCGTAAACTTATGAATATTTTAAAGTTTGAAAATTTAGGTAAGTATGAAACTGGAGATAGAAAACCTAATTGTGATATATTAATGTCAATAGCTGATTATTTTGATGTTACTACTGACTGGCTTCTATATGGCAAAGAAAAAGTAAACTCTAACAATAGTGTAAAAGAAAATAAGGAAGATTACCTACATGTTACTGATGATGAGATGAAGATATTAAATCTATACAGACAATTAAATGAGCGTGATAAAATAAAAATAGAAGGAATACTTGAACTTAAGATATCTGAATATAAAGACTTAAAAAAGCATTCCTCTAATACTAATGAAGATAAAATGGTTTAAACATACATAATTTGATACGATTTTACATCATCTATTAACTTTCTTTTTTTGTAACAGACTACTAAAATATGGATATTAAGTTATTTAAAAATAAGCATAATCTAATTTCAATAATATTTAGATTACCTATCCATATTTTAGTTTATGTATTTTGAACAGTGTTGTACATTCCTATATATTATTTATGTTCCCAAGAAATGTATTATTCATGTTTTCAACTCTTCCAGCATCTTTTTATATACAATTGTGCATCCTTTGTAATTACCCTCTTTAAGAAGGCTTGAGCATGTACTAGAGTATATAGTTAAGATATCTAATCTTTCCATATTTAAACTTTTTATACCATTGAGAGCCGTAATAAAATCGTCAATCGCTCTACAGCACTCTATTACTCCATCCAAATCTGATTTACACATAAGAATACTCACCTACTTCACACACTATTTGCTAATCATCTTCTGAATATTCTATATTAAGCAATTGATAAATTGATGATTTATACTTTTTACCTGTCCTTCTGCCATTTAGAATGGCTGACAAATAGTTTTCATTAACACCTATTTTCTTTGCTAATTCTCTTTGAGTCATATTTAATTCAATAAGTCTTTGTTTAACTTGTACTCCTAAAAAAGGTATCCATTTTTTTCGAGCATCCATTTATCAAGTTCCTTTCTAAGTGATTTATACTTCCTTTTGTTTTTTAGTTTACACACCTTCCTATATTTAGTATATTTTTTTGATATATACAAATATTAAGTACATAAATTTATTTGATACTAAATAAGATTTTTTGATTACTTTATGCTAAAATTAGGATGTAATTTCGTATCATTAAATTAATTATAAAGTCATTTTGACCTTAAGTCAATGTTTTTCATGTCATTTTGACCTTTATTTTGCAGCTATTTACATTTTAGAAAGTCTTTTTGACATTAATTGAATGGAGAGTGTTTATGAATACTTTAGGAGAAAGAATTGTTTATTTAAGAAAAACAAAAAATCTTAAACAATATGAATTAGAAGAAATGTTAGACTGTGATAATTTAAGTAAATTTGAGAGAAATATTAGAAAGCCAAATTATGAAATATTAAAATCTATAGCTGAGATATTTAATGTTTCAGTGGACTGGCTATTAAATGGAACTTCTTCACAAGAGCCAGATTTAATTTGTGATTTATCCTCAAATTATCCACTTAATAGTATAAACTCTAATGAAATAAATCTTTTAAATAATTTTAGAAAGTTAAGTGATTATGATAAGGCCAAAATAGAAGGTATGATTGAATTAAAACTTCATGAATATGAAAAAGAGAAAGATTTGAAAGAAACTGAATATAATAAAAATAAGGATGAGAAAATAGATAAATAATTTTTATGTTGCTTTTGATACGATTTTACATCATTTCTTAGTTCTAATATTTTTATTTCATTTATTTTCTTTTTTATAGTTTTATGATAAAATAATTAGTATATTTTGCTTTACTTGAATGTAATTATTTATACAAAAGTCAAACATAATATAAATGTGGTAAATTTTTAGTTTCAAGTAATATCTCGTTATTATAACTAAATATTTATTAAAATTAGGAGGATAAAATGGGCTTAAGAGACAAATTCGCGCAATCATTTGCTAGATCAAAAACTATGAGTGGCCCTGAGAAAAAGGCTAATGAAATAATGGGTAAATTGCTTCTTAAGAAAGCTATATTACCTATCGTTTTAATGTTCGTGATAATAATCGCTGGAGCTATGCTTAAAATTAATTCTTGGGTTACACTTGGCATAAATTTAGTTATTGCTGTTGGTGCTTTCTTCTACATAAGAAATTCTAGTAAAAAGTATCAGAACTTCAAACCTTATGTTGGCAATTTGATTAGTTTAGAGAAAAAAGGTAAAAAAGAGTATGTTGCTATTATAAAACAAGGTAAGTTACCAGTTAAGTTACAAATAGCTTATGGTGGTGAGGACCTTGAACATATTAAGAAAAATCAAATGGTTCAAATAAGTTATAATCCAGATGCTAAAATAGCTATTTTGGTTAATAGACAATAATTTAATAAAAAAAGAGGTAGCATAATGCTACCTCTTTTTGTTTTGTCTGTTTATTTTTTATTTATTTTAAATATATCTTCCTAAATATTTTAACACAAGTTCAAAAGTCTCTTTTCTGTCTTTTCCAATAAATTCAATATACTTATTAACATCTTTATTTATTGTTTTAGAAGCTTTCCCTCCTATGGAAAATATATTAGTTGCTATTTCATTTTTATAGTCTTTTACATCGATTAATATACTGTTATTTATATAAAACGACATTATGGTTGCAATTGCTTTATCCACTGCTCCAGAATATAATATTATATTTTCAGATTTTTCTTGTGAAATATCTTCTTTTATATCTTTGTTTAAAATTCCTTCTGCTATTAATTTTGCAATTGTATGTTTGCTTCTAATATAATAGTCTGTATCTTCTTTACTATCTACAAAGCAAGTTTCAATTAGTATTGCTGGTGCTTTTGTATGATTAAGCCAGTATAGACCTCTTGTATCTTTTTTTGACCCTCGATTTTTAAATACAGTTGAAAGCTTTGAGTTTACTTTTTCTGCATATATTTTTCCATTATCTGTCTTATATATTGTTTCTGTTCCCATAGGATTTAGGGTTGTCTTATTTGCATTAAAATGGATTTGTACTGCTAGGTCTATATCTTGTTTGTTGGCTATTTGACATTGCTCTGACAAATAGTTATCTGATTTATCAATTTTTCCAGTATAGGTTGTCGCTCCTCCTAGTTTTAGCCATTTTATTATTAAGTCTGTTAGGATTCTATTTTCCTTTCCCTCATCTATATACCCAACTGCTCCAGTTCCTTTTCCTGACAATGTATGTCCTGGTACTACTGCTACTTTCATGTTATACACCTTCTTTTTGTAACATCCCCTTTATATCAGTTACATTTTCTTTAATTTCCTCTACATCTGTTTTCATTGTTCCCATTTGAACAAGTACATTCTTATTTATTTCTTGCTGTTGTGTGGACAATTCTATAAAATTTTCTACAGTCTTTTTATACATGTCTCTATCTTCCTTTTTCTCCTGCATAGTATTTTTAAATAATAGAGCACATAGTATACCTATTGCCCCTAGGCTACTCAATTCTGTTATTAATTTCTCCATTATATCCTCCTGTTGTCTAAATTTTCTACACTTATAACTTTAATTTTTGTTATATTTTCATGTCATACAATGTTATATTTTAAGTACTATTATTTTAATTTTTAGTATTTTAAATTGTAGATATATTTTGTAGATTGATTAGGTATACCTACAATTTACTAATATAACAAAAAATAAGTACAAGGCTTACTTATTGAAGTTAAGACCTTGTACTTTATATAAAAAAAATAACTAGTATATAGTTATTCTGAATTTATTATTCAACTGGTATTTCTAATTCTTTACATCTAATTCTAACCTGCTCTCTAATTACTGCTGGTACTTCTTCTATTGTTTTCTTTCCTCTTAGAATCAATGCTACATATACTTCTACCATTCCACTCTCACCACCAGATTTTGCTACACTAAAAGTACTTATATTATTTAGTTCATCAACAGGATTTTGATTTAACAACATCTCATATATTTCTGCATTTGCTATAAAGTTGCTTGTTATATCATCATCTTGCTTTATTTGACTTATACTTATCTCAGAGATATCTTTATGTTGTACTTCTACTTTTCTACCTTGTTTGATTTGCTCTATTTTATTTTTATCAAATTTAAACAATTTTTACACCTCCATTTTAAGCTTGTGGCTCGTTGTTTTCAGCATCATATCTAAAAATCATAGATGGACGTTTTATAGCTGTCCATTTATCTCCTTTTTCTACTATGATTTTAGGTTGAGCACTTTTTATATTGGCTTCTTCTAATTCATATATTTCTTGATAACTTGAGTCTGATTTTTTAATTTCAACTAGTTTCATATCTTTGAATAAGTCAGATTTATTTATTTTTACTTGAACCTTAGTTTTATTTATCAATTGATATATAGGGTCTCCAAGATTTAAATCTTCTTCAAGTCCTCTATCTAGTGTAATCGTAATATCTTGTTCATTAGATGTTGTATTGACTACCTTATACATTCTATTTCCTATCATAACATAAGAGTCTTTAATTATAGAATTACCAGTACTCTCTTTAAAAATAAATAAAGATGCATATAAATCATCACCTTTACAATAAGCTCTAAATAATATTTTATTTTCTCCTATTTTAATTTTATCTGTTGGTATCTCAAATGATATCTTCTCAGTAGTTAAATCACTTACAGATTTTATGCTTTCTCCATTTATAAGCATCTCTATTCTGCTTATATCTTTATTTGGGTCTTGTATTTTTATCTTAATTGATGAAATTGACTTTTCAGTAATTTCTATAGCAGCATTTGTTGTTCCTACTTCTGATATAATATATAATGTATTGTCTGTTACAAGTACATCCTTCACTGTATTTACATCTTCAGAAATAGGTACTATAGTAAATTCTTTTAAAAACTCTACTGGTTGTTCAATCTTATAAACATCCCTATTTTTTCCAGTGACCCACACTGAATTATCATTTTTAAGTACTAATATATGGTCACTTCCATATGACTTTATTTCTCTTATATCTGCTAGTGCTTTTGTGAAGAACTTGATTATAGTATTTTCACTATCACTTCCCAATCCCAGGGCACCCTTGTCATTATATCCTTGTACAAATAATTCATTCCCTGTAGTTACTACTAAGGTATAGTTTTTACCACAATGTACCTCTTTACAGCTAGATACAGTTGTAATTCTTTGTAATTCACTAACTGGATTATTATGACCTATACCTAACTGATATTCAGAATTTTTCCCAATTGACCAAAGGCTATCATCAGATTTTATAAAATAAGTAAAGTTATCTCCACATGAAACATGTTTTACATCTGATACATTAATCTGTACAAATTCATCTACTTGATTTATAGATAAATCTTGTAATAGCTCTCCATGATAGTTTGTACCACATCCGTACATTGTTCCATCATTAAGTAATATAATAATATGAGTTTTAGAAATAGACACCTCTTTTATATTTTCATATGGAAGTTCAGTATAAAGGTCTCCTTTATATAAATTTCCTAATACAAGACCATAGTCAATATCTTTTGTAGTTGGTATAACTATCTTATTATTTAGAAGTATGAAGTTGTGTCTATTTTTAATAGATGTTATATCGCCCATTACAAAGTTCATGTGTTTATAGTTAAAGATTCGATTATCATTATTTCTACTATCGTACCTATTTCCAACACCTAATTGTCCAGAATTATTTAAGCCACAAATATATATATCATTAGTATCTTTTATTGCTATATTTGCATATTCTAAAGGAAGTATTTTCTTTACTCTTGTATTTGTTTTTACAAATGTATCTCTTTTAGTTACATCACCAACACCTAATTGCCCATAAGCATTTGAACCTGTGCCATATAAATCACCATTATCACTTACATAATATCCACATCTATAACTCATACCTATGTCTTTTGCTTTTGATGCTATTTTTTTAATCTTTTCTGGTGTTTCACTTCCTGTACCTGAACCATTACTACATTTACCTGCAGTATATACATCACCTTCGCTTGTAAGTAAAAGTACTGCATTATTTCTATTTGGAGCTACTTTTACTACATTTGAAATTGGAATTTCAGAAAATGCACTTTGGTTGCTATTACTATTTAGTCCTAGGCAATAGTCAGTATTTAGCCCTGTACTATATGCAGTATTATAGATTGTTATTATATAAGTATTTATTTCATTTGGTATGACTTCTTTTACATTTTCCATACACTTTATAAAACTATATTGGTCAGTAGTATTTCCCATACCTAATTGTGAATTATTATTGTATCCACAACAATATGCAATATTTGTATCTTTTACAATGAATGTTGTTGTATCTGAGCAGTATACATCCCTTACATTAGTTATGTTATTTACAGTAAATGTTAGTACATCTGGATGATTACTTTCACTTCCTAGACCTAGTTGCCCATGAGTATTTTCTCCACATGAATATAGTGTGTTATCATCTTTAATTGCATGTGAGTGAGTAGTGCCTAAGACTACATCTCTTACATTTTGTATGTTTACTTTGGTAAATGTATTTCTATTTACTATATCACCCAATCCTAACTGTCCTTTGGTATTTAATCCTGTAGAGTATAGAGTTCCATCATTTTTTATTGCAAATGTTGTGTTCCCATCTATACTTGTTGATATTTTCTTTATATTATCAAGATTTATTTGAGTGAATTTATTTCTATTTATTGTATCTCCTAGACCTAATTGTCCAGAACTATTGTTTCCTGTGGCATAAGCTGTTCCATCATTTTTGACTATAAACATTGTATTTCTTGATGTTGTAATTTCTTTTATATCATCCATAAATATAAATGAGTTTGATTGTTCAGTTATATTTGTGAATTTTTTTACTGGTTCATTGTTATATTCTCCTATACCTAGTTTGTTATTTTGATTCATTCCTGTTACATATATGTTATTATTTTTATCTACTACTACTACTGTATTATTTTTTATAATTATATCTTTTATTTCTTTTAATCCTGTATCATAATTACTTGTACTGTCTATATTTATTAAATTCCCAAATTCTCCATTATTAGCTTTCCCATATCCTTTTAATAAACTTTCTCCAGAATAATTTTTTAGTATAAATTCATTTCCTAATACTACTGCACCATTACAATTATCATCAAGATAACTAGACCAACTTTGGCTAGTTTTCCCATAGGTCAAACAACTTCCTGTGCATCTAAATGTAGAATTATTTTTTAACAAAGATAAAATATTTTTATTATTTCCTATAATACTTTTTGAACTATCAAATACTGAACAACGAATTAGTTTATGCGTCCATTGATAGCAAGTATATTCTCCCCCATCTGAACTTGTATGATATACACCTGTGCTATTACTAAATCTTAATCCATATTCTGGAGTTATTTGAGAAGAACTTGTAAATTTCATATTATTTTCACCAATACAATAAGCTCGGTCACTTTCGTCAAAAAACATACATCCATGATAAAAAGCAAATAAATTTATTAATTTAGTTTGAGTTGTATTATAAAATTCTAATGTTCTATATGATATATTCCATGTATTATATCCATTACTCTGATATGATGAGCTAGTACTAGGTGCCGGATATCCACCACTACCATTGTAAGAATATCCTATAGTCTTTGCAACCCCAGTTGAATCTAGTATATACATAGTATTACTCCATGTAGCTATTTTTTCTACATTACTAACTCTAGTATCTTTAAATGGATAATTTTTACTATTACCATAAACTATATAAGACTCATTTCCCCAAGCATATAATTCCTTTGAATGATTTAATGCTACAATATAATTACTTTCTACACAAAATTCTTTTACATTTTCTATCTCAATTTTTGTAAATATATTTCTATTTGTATTGTCCTTTAATCCCAATATACCAGAACTATTGTATCCACAAGAATATAAAGTTCCATTATTCTTAAGCACAAAAGTAGAACTTCCGCTTCCCTTTACATCCAAAACATTATCTATATCTACCTTAGTCATAACTGACCTATTAACATTATCTCCTAATCCTAACTGTCCATAATTATTTAACCCACAAGCATACAATGTTCCATCATTCATAACAATAAACATATTGCTATCTGTTAATTCTATCTTCTTATAATCCTGAAAATTATCACTTAACTTTACATTTAAAAATTCACTATTATCTTTAGTAACATATAAATAATCATCATTAACCAATAATCCTGAATAATTATCTAAATTTGAAGATTGTACCTTTGAAAACTCATATAAAAAAGTTGTATGAAAGAATGAACCAAGTTGACCTGATAAATTACATCCACATACAAATATCTCTTTTGAAGCATTTATTAAAAAATTAGATTGAGAGCCACACTTAATATCTTTTATATTTTCTAAATTAATCTTAGCAAAAGTATTTCTTGCTGCTACATCTTTATTGGCATTTGCTAGTTGACCATAATTGTTTTGTCCTGTACTAAATAAAGTATTATCATATTTCAATATCATCGTATGATTATTTCCACAAGAAGCGTATTTAACATTATTTATATTCGAAAGAGTAAATACAATAGAATTATTATTATTTCCTGTACCAAGCTGACCATAACCATTAGCACCTGTAGTATACATAGTTCCATCATTTTTAATAAGTATTGTATGACTACTACCACATGCTATTTGTTTTACATTGTCCATACCTTCTATTTTATTAAAGACACTTTTATTCAAAGTACTATTAATTCCCAATTGACCACTTGAATTTAACCCACAAGCATGTGCTGTTCCATCCATTTTTATAATGAATACAGATTGATTATAAGTTACTACATCCTTTACACTATCTATATTTACTTTAGTAAAAGTAGCCCTATTATTAGTATCACCTAATCCAAGTTGACCACTTGAATTTAACCCTACTGAATATAGAGTTCCATCATTTTTAAGTACAAAAGTAAAGTCATAACCACATGCAACAGATTTTACATCATCTATTGGTAATTTAGTAAATTCATAATATACTGTAGACTCAATTACTCCCAATTGACCTACATTACTTGTTCCTGCTCCATATGCAAATCCATCTTTAGTCACTGCTACACTATGCTTTGAGCCACAAGATACATATTTTACATTGTCAATCTTTACTTTGCTAAACATCCTTCTTTCTGATGAATCTTTTCCCACACCTAATTGAAAACCTGTGTTGTCTCCACAAGCATATAAGTTACCATCTGACTTTAATCCAAAGGTACTATTACTTATACCAGCAAAAAATTCTACGAAATCATAATCGTTATATCTTTTATCAAAATCATCAACCAGTATGTTCTTATCGTTAAAATAAGCACCACGTTGTAAAAGTTTATTTTGCTTCATTATCAAAACTACCCCCTTTATTTATCTTATTTCATATGAATACTTATTTAGAGTTATATCTTTTTGTTCTTTTAAATAAGTATTACTAGATTTTGTCTCAACAAAATTATTGTCCATATCATGTATATATCTAACTCTATTTGCACTAAATGGTAATACCACATCTCTAAAAACCACATTACCAACTTCGCCTGTTATACACTTTCTATTTAAATCTAATTTTAGACCTTCTATAGCTACTATGTTGTTTCCATTTGCCAATGTATCATACCAGTAACCAGCTTCATCTACAGTTACTTCTGACTCTAATTCTAAGTATATTAATATATCTAATACTTTTTCAGATAATTTGTTATAGCTATTTTTTAGAACTGATATATCAGTTTGTATCTGACCACTTATAACATCGTCAAAAGATATATTTTCTATTTTTTTAACTACTTCATTTATAGCCCCTGATAAATTTTTAGAATCTGTAGTTAATATATTTACATCCCCAATTTTTACTTTTATTTCTTTTATATTATTATTAAACTTATCATCCAAATCTTGAATATCCTTTTGAGTCACAAAAACCAGCGTTGGGTCTACTTCTAATGTCACATTTGAAGTATTAGACAATTGTAAAATCATCTTTACAACTAAGTCTTTAATACTACCATCTTCAGCACGTGGCTTATACGTCTCTGGATATTTTCCTATAGCTATTATATTGTTCTCATTATCCAAAACAGCAGCTTCTCTTATCATAAATCCACCAACTGTTCCTGGTAAAATAGTCTCTATAACTATCCAATTAGGATTTTTCTCATCAATTCTTAAAGAATTTATATTTCCTTCCCAAACTACATTCTTTAAAGCAGTTTGTTCTTCTGTTGGCTCATAATATTCTCCATTACTATCTCCAACTTGAAACTTTGTCAATCCTACAAGTTCTCCCAGCGCAGTTGCATTTGCTATTTTTTCTCTACCAATTTTGGTTAATATTATATAAAATTTTTCTTCCAACTATACCACCTCCTGTTTAGGATAAACTACTACATTTTCAACTCCTGTATCATTTGCAATAGCTATATTAATCTTACAATTACTTTCAATATACTTAATACTTAAAGGATAAACCTTTATTTCTTCTCTACTTAGCATTCCAGCCCCACAATTTATAACAGCACTACATTTTATAATTGGTTCAAAATATGGATGAACTTTTACTTCCTCACTACAAACCATACCTCCACCACAATAGACCATACTTTTATCTAGTATTATGGGCTCTAAATAGTGTACTAAGTGAGCAGGTTTTACTTTTTCAATCATATCACTACAATCTAAAAGAGTTTTATAGTCACAATTATTTGCTATAAAACTCAATACGAATGTAAATTCATCACTATAAACTTTTACATCTGCTTCTGATTTTGTATATGCCTCACATATATTTTTTATAACTTCAATAGTACTAGTACCTCTGCTCCTCATTTTGGCTTTTATATTATTACGTCTTGCTTCAAAACCAAGGTCTTTCTTTTCAATGCAGAGTATATCTTCCCACATATCTAATCCCCATGTTGCAGTGTCAACAAATAATTGGTCAAAAGTATCATCAATATCTTCTTTAAGAATATTTAACTCTATATCATATGCGCCTTGTATCTCTTCTACAATGCGATTTCTATCAAATGATGGTAGTTTATCAATTAGTTTCATTGATTTTCCACCTCACTAAAATCAACAGATGTTACACTTGGTATTTTATCTTCATTAATAGTTATATTATCTGTGCTTCCATTTATAAGTAAGTTACTTAAATCATGCACACCAGCAGTATTTATAAGTATCCCCATGACTTTTGTATATATTATTTCTCCTCTAATCTCTCTAAAATATGAATTTATACTTTCTAAGAAAGATTCTTTGACATTATCTAATGTATATCCATCTTCTAGTTTCATTACTGCACTTATATTTATTTCTATTGGTAATGGTGTTGCAACTGTTACAGTTGGTCCAATAGGTTTTTCTTCATCTATATGTTGCTGACATCTTTCAATTGTTTCTGTATCAACAGCTTGATTGTTTTTACCAAATATCAAAACTTTAATAGTTCCTGGACCATCCCATCTTGGATAAACCTTCACATTATAGACTCCATCTACCTCTAAAGCCCATTCTTCATAGTGAGCTTTATTTCCACTTGTAGCTTGATTTTTCTGTATTTTATAAAATCTTTCCTTTAATTCTTCATCTGTCTCTATATCTGTACCACCTTCAAAACTTTTAGTGTTAATAATCTTAATTACTCCAGATATATTATCGGTTAATTTAAATTCACAATTTGTAGGTAAATTATATCTCTTACCAACTTCTAGAGCTTGAACTGGGCTATTATCACCTTCTTCACTACCAATAGTTACATCTTTTATTACTACAAATAGTAAATCTCTGTATGATATTACTGTGCCATTAGTTATTACAGTTCCTTTCTCTCCAATGAACTCAACTTCTCCATTTGACTCAGTTCCCAACTTTCTATATACACCAAATTCATTAACTCTTTTATCAAGAAATTGGTTATATGTATCTTGTATAAAAGCCATTTTATGTATTTTAGAAAGTTCCATATACATTTTTGCGAGTTCTAGATTATTTCCAGATACCATGTTGTTTATAAAAGAACCCTCACCTTTATAAATATCAAGCTTGATATTTTCAAGAGTTCTATTTTTTATTACTTCATATGTCTGGTCACTATACATTTAATTCCACCTCCCCATAGATAGTGGATACTTTTACATTTGCACTTAATATGTCTCTGTTAAAGTTAGCACTTTTTACATTTACTTCTAATATATATGGATTTATTAAAAGAGCTTCTTTTATAAATCTGCTAGCTTCACTTTCTGTAAGACCTTTTGTATACTTTTGTCCTATAAGTTCTGAAAGCTCTGTACCATACTCTAAAGAGTATATCTCATGTTCATACCTATTTGTTTTTATGCACTTGTATATCCAAACTTTTAAAGCTTCTTTTTTCTCAACTATTTTAAAATCACTTTTTTCTAAAATAGGTTGGTCTTTTTCAAAATCCCATGCTACTTCACGAAAGATTGGTAGCTCTTCTGCTTTAGGTAAGATATAATCTTCTGGTACACCTATAAAAGGGAATATTGTACTCATTATAAGCTCACCAACTTACTTACAATAGCAAATTTCTCACCTATTCTAAACATTATTACTGTGTCTCCAGATTCAAAAGTATCTATAAAGGGATTTTTTATTTCATGTTTATGTTCTTGACTTGTTTCTGTATCAAATAATTCTATCTGTCTATCAAGCATCCAACTATCTATTAAGATATCTTCTTTTTCTAATATAATGTTATTTGTTTCTATTTTTAAATCTGGTAATTTATTTTTAACTTTTCCAATAAAAAAAGAAGGTTGATTATGATACTTTCCTTCTTCTCTTATTATTCCTATAAATTCATTAATCGGATTTGCCATTATATCACCACCTTTTTATAAATACCTTCTAGCTGTTATATAATTTTTATTGTAATAGCTACCATTTAGGCTAGATACTTTAACTACATCACCAGTCTTTGGCGAGTGAATAAACTCTCCATTACCTATAAATATACCAACATGGTTTATTGTACCTTTAGGCCCTTCACTAGAAAAGAAAACTAAGTCTCCTGGTTGTAAGTTTTTCTTTTCAACTGATTTTCCTAAACGACCTTGTTCTCTAGATACTCTAGGTATCTTTATTCCCAATGCATTTTTATAACACCATTGAGTAAATCCGCTACAGTCAAATGTATTTGGGCCAGTAGCTCCCCAAACATACTTACATCCTTTTTTAGAAAATGCAAGATTTATTAATTGTTTAGCTTTTCCAGTTGTATTAGATGAATAACTTCCACCAATAATTATTTTTCCATTTTCCTTAAAATTGTCAGATTCTTTTTGGTTACCAAATAGAATGTCTATATGATATTTTCCATTTTTCTCTATGATTATTTTTGGTCCATTATCATTTACTGTGTAAATTCCATCACGGTTTTTAGTACCTATTATTTGTATCTTATCTCCATATTTTAACCTTGGATGTTTAGAAAGAAAGTCTTTACTATAATGAGGTTGGTCATAGACATCTACCATAGGTGCTGCACAAGTTTTTTTAGATGGGTCTAATTTTTTTTCTCTACAATCTGTGTCTCCACCTTCTGCTTTGGTAGGACAATAACCTGTAAATACAGCTGAGAATTCTGTTCCTCCTGTATAATCATCTCCACCTAAATTACTTTCTTCCTTAGGTTCATCTTGTCCTACTGACTTTTCATCCATAAGATTTTGAAAGTTAAGTTCAAGTTCAATTTGGTACTCTCCATTTTGCCATGTATGTTTATCTGTATCTATATAAAACAATCCCACAAGCTTTGTATAAGAATCTTTAACTTTTACACCTCTGCCAGTTATACAACTTACATCTCCATAACCTCTAAGAGAACAGCTTTTTTCTATCCCTTTAAATTCACTATCCACATCTACATCTTGATTTTCTTGTTGCTGAATTACTTTTTGCATTATTACGTTTACTTCTTTAAAAACTTCATTATCTATTTTTTCACTAATTTTACTTCCATATTGGTCTACTACTATCACCTTATTTTTTACATTTTCCATACTTTCTGAAAAAGTAGTATTTATAATATTAAATCCCTCTTCAAACATAACACTTAAAGTTATAGTTCCTTTTTCAATAACATTAAACTTATCTAAATTAGCTTCTATCATGTATTTTTTCTTAGTCTTCTTACTTGCTTCTGTATATGCACTCATTATGGTATCATAACCAGTTACACCTATAAACATCTTTGTGTACTTGACATTGGTCTTTGCTATTGTCCCAACTGCAAGTCTATTTTCAGCAAATACTTGTTTTGCTATATCTTCAACTAACTTGTCTTTAAAATTACATGATACTTCACTTTGTGTAAGTAAAAATCCCATGTCTTTAGATACAAAACTAATTTCATTACTACTTGAATCTTTAGACCTATTAATTATCATTCCTCTAAAGAGTTCTTTCTCATCTACATAGAAACAAATCGTACTAGCTATTGGTATATCTATCTGTTGAAAATTTACATCAAAAGAAGATTGGATTATTGAAAATTCTAGTGTTCTTGATGGAGATTTATAATCACCTGACCAAGAGACTTTATTTACTATATCAGTAATATCATAGATACTTCCATTTTTTATGTGTACCCAAATTTTAATAATAAAAAATCACCTGCCTTTTCATTTAGCTCTGTCAGCAGTTATTTATAACTTATTATCCATAATAGTTATTGTTTTGGAGTTACTTTTGGTATTTTTATCCTTTTATATTCCTTTAAATCTAATGTAAAATATACATCTCTAGTTCCATCTTTTTCTTCATAACTAAAACCCTCAATTATGACTTCCATATTTATATTGGTTTCTGTAATTGTAAATCTTAGTATAAAGCCTTCCTTCATCCATTTTTCAATCTTATTTACACAGTCATAAGGTGATGGAAAACCTGTATAATCACAAAAAGTATAGTCTTTATTTGGAAAAAAACTAGATATTGAAATACTTTTAAGAGCTACACCTCCAAAAGTGGCTATTTCACCTATTTTGAGTATACTAGAGGAATTTACAGCAGCTTTTCCATTAATACTAAAAGATGATGGAAATACTGGAAATCTAAATCTATCTTCTGCTTGTCTAAGCCACATTTCCATTATAATACCCCTCCTAATTGTGCTATTTTTATACTTGAAACTAATTTTGATGTAACTTTTTCTATATCAGCTTCTTCTCTAATTACTATTGTGTCAGCTAATTTTGCTATGCTTATGTTTCCACCACTTTTTCCACTTCTATATTGATTTGCTTCTTGTTTAGTTAAGACCATCTCACCCTCATGAAGTCTTGTTGAATAATCATTATAAGGTACATAGTTTAATCCAAATGCGTTTCCTCCAGATTTACTTGTCCCCGAGTTCCAATCATCAATTATAGATCTAACTGTATCAATAATTGGGTTTTTATTAATTTTTTCAACTAAATTTTGCCACCATTTACAAACATCTTTTATAATATTGCATATATCATTAAATAGATTAAAAAGACCTCCTAAGACTGGTTCTACAATAATCCAAGCATCCTCTAAAATTGGTCCTATCGTTGCCCAAACTGTTTCCCAAATAACACCCAGTGTCTCTATAAAATTGTTTATTTGAGGAGCATATTCACCTAAAAAAGAAAAAATTCTCGTAATAATAGGACTAACAGCCTCAACTACAGGTCCAATTAATTGAAATGCTGTAGTTACTATTGTTCCAAATATACTTATTAAGCCTTGTGCAACTGGTGATTTATTATTTATATTATCTAATAAATTATTTACTAAGTTTACTACTGGAAATAATGAATCTATTAATGCAGTAAAGTCAATATTTTGCATTAACATACTTCCTGTGTTAACAATTGCTTTTGGTGCATTTCCTATCATTGTCGCTGCATGATTCTCAAAATTTTCTTGTTTATTTTCAGACATCATTTTTCGCTTTTCAACTACATTAGAGATTCGATATTGACTAGAATCAGAAAACTCTTTGCCACTTTTCATACTTCTAAACTGCATTTGGTCATATTTGTTACCAATAATTATCTCACCATTCATTACATTAGCTATCTTTTGTGAAAAATCACTTAAATTTTTGAATGCTTTTTTTATAAATGTATCAATTTTATTTAAACTAAGCTTCAAAACACCATCAAATGGTTCCATCATATGTTTTAAACCTAAATCGATACTGGTCTGTGCACTAGCTATCAAACCTGGTATTGTTTTTGCCATTTTCCCAGCTAATGCACCCTGCTTTTCAGTTATACCTTTTATAGCTTCATCAAATGTTTTATAATTTTCTCCTACTAAAGTATTAATAGCCTCCATATTTCCTCTTGAAGCACTCACAAAAGCTGCTGATACATCTTGGTCGCTAGTTGTATCCATATTGAAAGCTCTAACACCTACCATAGCTTTAGTTATGTCATCAGCTTTATCACGATTTCCATTACTAAGCATCATTGCTTTAGTTCCCATTGAAATAACTTCTTTAGGGTCAAAAGGGGTACTTAATGAAAAGTTCTCTAAATCACTATAATACTTATCAACATAGCTCACTCCCGCTCTACCAGTATTCCTCTGCATTATATTTTCTAAAAGTACTTTCTGATTTTGTTCTTGGCCAACTAAGTCAACACCCTTTTTCATAGCAACACCTATAGTAGCTCCATTTGTCAAGTCAGATATCTTCCCTTTTATTGAACCAAGTATTCCACTTGCCATATCCTTTACAGCTATTGCACCTTTCCATACCGTACCTGCAAACAATTTCAACTTAGGAAATACTCTACTTATAATGCTACTTGCCATATCTTTTATAGCTATTACACCATTCCAAAAAGAACCTTTAAATAACATTAACTTAGGTAAAATTCTACCTATAACACTACTTGCCATATCTTTAATATTAACAATACTTTGCCAACGATTTTTAGTTAGATGTTTTAATTTTTCTAAAAGGCTACTTACCACTTTCTTAGCAGTATCTTTTGTTTTTATTACAACTTCCCATATCCTTCCACTAAGCTTTTTTAATCCTCCAAGTACTTTATCAATAGCTTTCTTTGCACTAAAACTTTCTATCTTTAACCTTATATTAGAAGCAATGCTCTTTAATAAACTTATTTTTGAATTAGTTTTTTCTATTTCATCACTTTTAGCTTTAAATATTAATATAATTATAAGATTTGAATTCAACTCATTTTTCTTTTGAATCAACTTACTAAAATAATTAATAATCATAGCTATAGTTACTGCTAATCTCATAATACTACCGTTTAAACTCCCAATAGCTCCTGAAACAGCATTAATACTAGAACTTAATTTTGTAATAGTAGAACTTACACTACTAGCAGCAACCTGAACTTTTCTTAAAGAAGAATTTAAACTGTTTACTCTACTACTTGCACTTCCAATAGAATTATTTATACTATTAGCCATTACATTAGTTGAAAGCGAAACAGCCACAGTTGCTCTCCTAAAATTGTCAGTTACTGATATAATTTGATTCATTTTTGGTGTGTAATTGTCTGTAAGATACATATTTATACCTTCTTCTTTTACATTCCCCACTATATATCACCTCCTGTCAAAGGACAAACTCCATATCCATGTTTCATTTTTTCAACTTCTTCCTCAATTTCCAAGGCGAAAAAAGCTTCAATAAGCTTTAATTCGCCTTTATCCATTGCATAAAAAAGGGACGGTCTAATACCTTTTTTCTTCCAATAATAATACATTATTGTAGTCTTGGTATCCGTCCCTATTAGTTTTTTACCTCTTCTATAACTGCATTTTTACCATAACCCATAATATCTTGAAGTATTCTATATAAGTTAGTAATTTCACCTGGCAGTAATAATTTTCTTGCCAATTCTTTTGGAGTTGGGGCCTTAAATTTCTCCATTAACTCCTTATTTTTAAATAGAAGCTTTCCATCCAAATCACAAATACCTTCTATTACTGTAAGCATCTGCATCTCTGGTAAATCTATATCTGTTTTCATATTTTCATCAATTTTAAGGCAAGTGTTTTGTATTTCTTCATCCTTACTTATTGTTAAAGCTCTACACATTACCTTAAACTCTTGACCAAATATATTAGATAATCTCTTAAGTTCAACTATCGTACTTGGTCTTTCTAAATTTTCTGTATCTGTATTTAAAAGTAAGTCTACTATATTTACATTCTTTGATAATCCATTTTCACTCATTATTATTTGCTCCTTTATCAATCAATTTCTATTAAATAACTACATATATCCATTAACTAAACATATTTAATAACCATCTATATTTAACAATTATCCAAGTAAAACTAAATTATATCAAGAAAGTCATATTCAGTAAATGTGAATGGAGCTTCTATCTCTCCTTTTACTCCAACTTCCCAATCAGCTAAAGTTAAATCATCAAATGCTATATTCTTTACTGCTATTCTTTCTGCCCCATAAGAATCTGGATCATTTAATTTAGATATAGCAACAAATCTGGGTTCAGAACCTCTCTTTATCTTTTCGCCAATTAATTTGTGCATTCTTGAGCTGACGTGATATAAAGTTATTGAACCTTTTCCTTTGTATCCCATATACTTTGTATCAGTACCCATTTGACCTGCTATTATAATATCTTCTTTTGTAAATTCCATCTTTGCTTGAAACTTCTTTACTTCTGCTACTTTATTTCCATCAAGCCAAAGCTCTCCCCAAGTACCACTCATTACATTTCTAGCTTCCATATTTGCCATATTAATTAATCCTCCTATATCTCTATTGATAAATCTATATCTTCCATAGCATCAAGTACCTTTATTTTCGCTTTTAAAAATACTTTAGAACCTGTATTAGCTTCTTTTATTTCCTGTAAAGTCATATAAGATAAATCTACTCCCTTTGATTTCAAGTACGATTTTTGTGCTTCAAAATCTATTTCAACTGTAGAATTAGATTCTATAAGTGCAGATTTTTCTAGCTCTTCTAAATAACTCTTTATAGCCACTATCAACAAGCATTTGTTGTCATAACTGTTAGTAATCTTTCCTATATAGTCATCTATTATAACCTTTCTTATATCACTTTGTATAATATCTAAAGTATCAACTATTTTTATCTTTTGGAACAGTTCTCCTTTTTCTTCTGTTAACTCAGTTAAAGAATTTACTCCTCTAGCAATTCTTATAGCCCCTGCTTCCTTAATAAGTGTAAGCTCTCCTTTATTAACCTTTGATTCTGCATCAATTTTAGTCATCTTAGGTATATCAACTACATCGCTAAGCTTAGTATAAGTTACTGACTGACTTAAAGGTGTCCCTGCTATAATACCTGCCACTCTACTTGTAAACTCATCAACACTATATTTCTTGTCTCCAACTAGTACATCTTCTGTAGTAAAATTAATTATACCTTCATGATTTCCTACAACTTTTCCTAATATAGCCTTAACTTTAACCTTATCTGTATCTCTAAGTTTAATTATCCAATTTTTTATAGCAGTCTTATCAACTTCTACTGCTTTAGGCATACATAGATAATTAAATTCCTTAGTCTCTAAAAAATCTAATGCAGTTTGAATATCTGCCTCTCCATCTATTACATAAGCTAATAACTTATTTGGAGTATTAACATTTCCCATCAAAGCCAAATTTATATATTCTTTATTTTCAGCAGATAAATCAGCTGGTATATCCTCTTTTTCATGTATCTCATTAAAACCTAGTGCTTTAGTGTCTTTAAGCACCATTGCAATTATTCCTCTAGCTGAACGTTCTTTAACAGTTGTAGCTAACTCCTTAAATGATATATTGATACTTGGTAATCCTATAGCCATACTATCACTCTCCTAAATTCAAATTGATTTCTTCCATATTTTCATATACTACTTCTTCTTCATATACACTATCAAGATAGTTTAATGTGATTGAAAAGTTCAATGTATATATTGACTCCTCTTTTTTGATACTTTGTTCTAGTTTTGTTATATTTAATTTTCTATCTGTTATCTTTATATTTCTGTTGAATAGCTTATTTAATTCGTCTGAGACTTCATACATTCTAATACCGTTTGATTGTGGTTTTGGCAAGTATTTTATAGAGATAACAATATCTTTGTTATTTGTATTTAACATTATAGGTGTACAAATAACTGACAATATACTTACAAAAAAACAAGACCCTTCTGAGCCTTGCACACTTTCATCATCAATAAAAACACTTTCAGTAAAGTTTTTTTTGAGAGTCTCAATAATTGTTTCTATTATTTCTTTGTATTTAAGCAAACAATCACCACTCTATCACTAAATATTTTTGCTTAATCTGATAATCTTACTATAAATGATATAAGTCATTTTTAAATACACATCTCATTTATTCTTATCAAGTATCTTCTATATTTTTAGGTAATATCATTCTTTTCAACTCATCACCTCCTTCAATATGGATTTCTTTCACAATAACATTATCTCACATATTTTATAGTCTATTGTTGTAATGGTGTATATAAAGTGTTGAAGATTTGTCCTATTTTTTTATAATATCTCGTTCAATTTAAATATCATCTTTTTCTTTAAGTTATAGCAAGAGGTTCTATCTAAATGTAATTTCATAGAAATATACGTCATATTATTTTTTGTCTTACTATTGTAAAAAAGATTAAAAAATTCCGTTTCCATATCATTTAGGCATGTTAGAGCATTTTCTATCTTTTCTTTTTCTATTTCTATATCTTCTTTTTCCATCTTTAACTTTCTTAATCTCTCTTCTTTTTTTACAACTTCATTTTCAACAGAAGAACTTATATTATATGTAGCACTAGTTTTTTCTTTATACACCATTGCTCCACATCCAGAGTATTCATTCTCACATCTTTTTATATCCAAATTAATGTTCTTTATCTTTATATCCAAATATTTATAATTATGTAATCTTTCATCTGTTTCTTTAAATAATATCTCTTTTTTGTTTTCCATAGTATTTCTCCTTTTTATAAGCTTATTATTAACTTCTAATTTGCAATAATCCCTTTACTGTATATCTTTTTTACTAATCCTATAACATTCAAGAACATTTTGTTCTATAACTATATAAAAAAAACTTCATCTATATTTTGTTCTAAAATATTAGAAATTTTCTTAGCCATAAGAAGTCCAGGATTTTTTATACCTCTTTCTATTTGAGATATATAGTCATTTGTAATTCCTGCCTTTTTAGCAAGTTGAATTTGTGTCATACCTTTACATTTTCTATAATATTTCAAATTGTTTTTAAACATAATCTTCATACCTCCATCACTATTAAGAATATTTTGTTCTTCCATATTCACATTATATAGAATTATTTGTTCTTTATCAATAGATTTTAGAAAAAAACATTCTTTTTATGCTTTCATAGTTTTATTTTTTAGAACAATTTGTTATAATCTATACATAAGGTGGTGTTATAATGTTTGCCAAAAGATTACGAGAACTTAGAAAGGAATTTGGATTGACTCAAAGAGAACTTGGCGAAAAAGTAGGAGTTTCTCAGAGAGTCTTAGGATACTATGAAACAGAAAACAGATTTCCTGATGAACATATTTTAAATAAATTAGCTGATGTGTTTAATGTGTCAGTTGATTACCTTCTTGGAAGAACCTTAGTTAAGGAAAATATTGACACAGTAGCTGCACATAGAAAAAATCCACATGAAGAATTACCTGAAGAAGCACAAGAACAACTTAATGAGTATATAGAATTTTTACTAAATAAATATAAAAAAAAATAAACCACATGATGAGCAGTCTATTTTTCTGCTCTTTTAATATAATTTCAAAACAAACATACATTCTATTTTAGGGGGATTTTTATGAATAATTTGGATAAGCTCTTTGAATTAGCGTCTCAAGAAGAGATAATAATTCATTATACCACTTATATTGCAGGTGATTTAGAAGGGCTCTATATAAATAAACATGGTATGAAAATCATATCATTACTCAGTAATTTAAAACAAAATACAAAAAAACTTACATCTATCTTAGCTGAGGAGCTTGGTCATCATTTCACTAGCTTTGGATACTATGTATCTTCTTATAACGATTATTATACAAAAATCGTTATAGATAAATGTGAAAATAAGGCCTTAAAATGGGCCTGTGAATTCTTAATTACTGAGGAAGATATAATAAACATAATTAATTCTGGCATCACTTGCGTTTACGAAATGGCAGATATATTTAATGTAGATATTAATTTTTTTCAAAAAAGATTGGAATTCCTATCATTAAAAAAACAGTCTTTATCACTTGGAAGCAATAAATATCTAATATTAACCAACTTGCCATATTTCTACATATTTGATCCAATTTCATAATAAAAATAATAGCAATTTCAATTAATCTAACAGTAAAATCTATATATTTATTTTAACAAATTTTGGTTTCTATAAATTCAATATTAATATATAATAATGGTATTACATTATTTAAAATTCTAAAAACAAATATATGCTTTTGTTAAGAAAGGTTGTTTGATGAATGTATAAAGAAAAGTTGTTTGATAATTATTTTAAGTTCTTAGCATTATTTTTTTGGCCAATTATGTGGTATAAGTGGATAGTAATTTCAAATGGAACTATTGAAAACATATTATTTACCGTATATGCAATTGTCGCAATTGGTTTCATCATTTTATATTCAGTGTTTATGATAAAATATAAAGACATTACACAAATAGATTTCTTTTACAGGATAAGTACTCTACTTGCTTTTATATTTACTCTTTTTAGCTTTTTAATATATCCAAAGAGTTTATCTTTCCTATATTTAAAGATAATTTTTACTGGGATATATTTTTATTACTCAATGGTAAAAACACTTAAATTTAAACATGAAGAGGGTGTGGTAGGTATTATGAGCTCACTTTTATTGATTGTAATAACTTTGTTCTACTAAATTTAATTCTATTTGACTTAATATGACTTTAAATATTAGACATCTACATTGTTTTCTGATATTATTTAAGATGGTAGTTTTTATATTAATAATGAAATACACTATAAAGGAGTTAACTATTATGGAAAAAAAAGTTTTAGCAACAGTTGGAGAAAAAGAAATAACTAATATTGATATTGAAAATGCATTAAAATCATTAGACCCTTATCAAGCTATGCAATTTAAAACTGAAGAAGGTAAAAAGCACTTGTTAAATGATTTAGTAAACCAAGAATTATTCTTATTAGATGCTAAAGACGAAAAATTAAATGAAGAAGAAATATTCAAGTCAGAAATGAAAAAGATAGAAGAAAATGTATTAAAGCAATTTGCTATAAATAAAGTTTTATCTAGTGTTAATGTGACAGAAGATGAAAAAGTAGAATTTTTCGAAGCTAACAAGAGTTCTTTCTCTAAGCCAGAAAGTGCAACTGCTAAACATATATTAGTAGATAGTGATGAAAAAGCTAAAGAAATACTTGCTCAAATAAAATCAGAAGAAATATCTTTTGAAGATGCAGCTGTTAAACATTCTTCTTGTCCATCTAAAGACATGGGTGGTGATTTAGGAACATTCGGTAGAGGACAAATGGTTCCTGAATTTGAAGAAGCTGTATTCTCTATGGCTAAAGGTGAAGTAAGTGAGCCAGTTAAGACTCAATTTGGATATCACATAATAAAATTAGAAGACCTTCAAGAAAGCACAGAATCTTCATTTGATGAAGCTAAAGCTGAAGTTGAAAAAAGTTTATTATACCAAAAGCAAAATGAGGTTTATGGAAATAAAATAAATGCTCTTAATGCTAAATATGGAAACCTTGTAAAATACAACGATTAATCGTAAAACGGCGTATAAAAAAAGCTGTCTTTTCACAATTTTTATTGTAAAAGACAGCTTCTTATATTAAAATTTTAATTTTTAATTTCAGATTTTTATTCTTTTATTATAAAGAACTTAGCTTAAAAAATTTCAATAAGATTTTTAATTATCATTAGCTAGATTTTTATATCCTCGTATTATCTCATAACAATAACCTATAACATCTCTTCTTTTTATTATCCCAATAAATGTATCTTGGTCATCTATAACAGGAATAAAATTTTGATTTAAAGATTTTATAACTAAATCTTCTATATCTGCATTGATGGAAACAGGAGAATTATCCATTTTTCTATTAATATCTGTCACAGGAACATCTTCCAATCCTTTTAAGTCCAGATTTAAGTCGTTTTTTAATGTCCATAAAAAATCACCTTCTGTTATAGTCCCAATGTATTTACCATCCTTACTTATTATTGGAATTGCAGAGTATTTGTGATATTCCATTTTTTCTAGGGCTTGCCTTATAGTGTAGTCTTCATATATATATGCCACTTCACTTTTTGGTGTTAGAAAGAATAATATGTTCATTACACTACCCACCGTTACTGAAAACTTATAAATATTATTGAATATTTATAATGTTACTTTTTTGCAGTAACTTTCTCCTTTCTTATTTTCTAAGTATTCTTAAATACTATACGCTGTAACAAGCGTTTTTCCTTTGGTCATTTTAATCTTGTTTATGCTTTATTAATATTTTTATATGGTCTATCAGTATCACTTATTCTCTTTTTAGCAAAATTAACTAAAAATCAATTGACTTAAACTTAGCCATAATAAATTTACTCTACAATATCAATTTTAACATATTTATCTTATTATTAATGCTTTTATTTTAATAAATTTAATTTATTTTGCAATTTATTTTATTTACAAAAAATGAAAAAACCGCTAAATGATTAGCGGCTTATCTCTCATATTACTAGAACACTAATATATATGAATTTTTAATTATAATCTAACTACGTTAGCAGCTTGAGGACCTTTAGCTCCATCTACTACTTCGAATTCAACACTTTGTCCTTCTTCTAATGTTTTGTATCCGTCTCCAGTTATAGCTGAGAAATGTACGAAAACATCTCCTTCACCTTCTACAGATATAAATCCAAATCCTTTTTCATTGTTAAACCATTTAACTACACCAGTTTTCATTAATAAATCCTCCTAAAAAAACACAATTATTTAGCTACTCTTTTCTGTAACCTTAGTACTACTCTATCATATATAGCTATGTTTGTCAATTATTATTATTTTTATACATTAATAATCATTTTTTTTACTTTATAATATTAAGCCATTATTCTCTTTTATACTTTATTTTTCTTTATAGATTTTTAATAATTTATTTTTATTATATGGAATCTTATGGACTTATCACTCCAACCTAAATCCCATGGAACCAGCATTCTATCAGTATTATGACATGTTACCAAAGGATATCCTCTTGAATCTAATCCTGTTACTGTTGAAACATGTGTTATTCTGCCTTTTTTCTCATATCCGACAAAATCTCCTGGACGTAGATTATAAGCCTGTTTATAAACTTCTTCATAGGAGCCTTTTGCTATTAATGAACCTCTTCCGCTATAGAGAGAATAATTTTTAAAGGCTTGTGCATTTACCCATGCTTTTGTACCTGCTCTTTCACTATAATTCCAAATTGAGTTCTTCTTAAACCTTCCACTTTCAAACATTATCTGTGATGCAAAATTTGCGCAATCTCCACCTTCTGGATTATAATCTCTATAGTTTGGATTAAATTTCATACCATGTTCCTCATCAGCTGCTGCTCCACAGTATTTGTGTGCATAATCTATAGCCTTTTTTTGCTCATCTGTAAGTTGTAACTCTACACCATTTTGTTGACCAATATAGTTTCTTATATCATCAGATTTTATGTTTTCTAAATTTAAAGAATCTGCAAAAGGATCTGTATACCACTCTTTAGTTATGACATACTGATTATCCATAATTTTTACATTTAGATAATGATATGTACCTATTCTAAAGACATTTTCTTTGTCCTTTTGATTTTCATATGAATATTTATACTCAGTCGATACAGAGCAGATTATACCATATAGGTATTTTTCTTTTTCCTTTATCTTTTTAACCTTAACCCTTGTTTTTATGTCCTTAAATTTTACACCTTGTTTACTGGACCAATTCTCTAAATACTTCATCTTCTTTACTTCATTTTCATAAGCCCAAAGACCAAACTTTTTATCTGTCTCATAAAGACCTTTTAAAATATTTTCATTTTTCTCTAATATTGCCTTATTTCTGTAATCAAATAAGTTTTCAAGCAATAGTTTATATTGGTCTTTTACATCATCACCTTCAACAGTTGCAGATTCTATGACTTTTTCTTCCATATTTTTAATACTTAAATCATTAACTAGAAATACACCTGCTGTAGTAGCTAAAGACAAAAATACAAATGCCATTATACCTTTGATGTACTTATTCTTATTTTTCAGTATTTTCAAAGCTACACCTCCCAAATAGTACACCTTACAAATGAAATTACAAAGAATATTCTGTCACATATAATAATTTTCATATTTAATAATTCTCTATTCTATTATGTCCAATATTAAAAATTAATTGTATCGATACACTGTTTTTTTTACAATTTTTTATTTTATAATCAACTTTTTTCTTTTTTTTATAGTAATATATATGTATATAAATATTTTGGCATCATTATAATTAATACATACTAATGGAGGGTTTTTTATGCAAAAAAAAGTCGCAGCAATTAATGACTTATCTGGAATAGGAAAATGTTCATTATCAGTTGCTATACCTATACTTTCAGCATTAAAGGTTCAATGTTGTCCATTTCCAACAGCTATACTTTCAAGTCAAACTGGTTATCCTGAATTTACTTTTTTAGATTGTACTGATGAAATGGTAAGATATTCAAATGTTTGGAAAAATTTAAAAGTCAACTTTGACAGTATATATAGTGGTTTTTTAGGTTCAAAACACCAAATCGAAATAGTGGCTAATTTTATAAATGATTATCCTAATGCTTTTATCGTAGTTGACCCTGTTATGGGTGATAATGGAGTAATGTATCCAATCTTTACAGAAGAAATGAGACAAGAAATCAAAGAATTAGTTAAACATTCAGATTTAACTACGCCTAATTTAACAGAAGCTTGTTTTTTAACTGGAAATGACTATACAAAAAGTGACTATAATAGAGAAGAACTTATACATATTGCAAAAGCTGTATCTGATTTAGGACCTAGCAAGGTTGTTATTACTGGTATATTAGAAGATGATAATATATTAAATTTAGCCTATGATAGAGATAATGACCATGTATTTTTTACATCAGTTAAATACAATAACTGCTCTTATAGTGGAACAGGAGACATATTCACATCTATCCTTTGTGGTATGTTAGTAAATAAACACGACTTAGGAGTGGCTGTTAATACAGCAACAGATTTCATATATAAAACTATAAATTATACATCTCAATTTGACACTGATAGAAATGATGGAGTTATGTTTGAAAACTTTTTATCAGATTTAACTAGTATATAAATTTCAAAAAAATTATCCATTTTATAAATACCTATAGACCACAAAATCTAGGTATTTACAAAATGGATATTATTTATTAAATCATTGGTATTTCAATTGTTACCATAGCGCCTCCAGTTTTTATAGAGTTTTCAATATTTAAAATCCCATTATGTTTTTGTACAATATTATTTACAATATAAAGACCCATGCCATAATGAGATTTAGAGTTTCTACTTAAATCTCCTGTATAAAATTGTTCTGTAGCTTTTGACAAATCTGCTTTAGAAAAACCACTTCCACAATCTGTAACCACAAATTTTAAGTATTTATTACTTAGTGATACACTTATGTATAGTTTGCTCTGGCTTGGTGAATAATCTATAGCATTTGAAATTATATTCATAATGGCTCTAAATAATAATTCTTTATCTATAGTTATACTTTCAGGCAAATTATCTTGTTTAGAAAACTCAACATCTAAGTTTTGTGTACGAGCTAATGCTTCTATTTGAATCAAGACATCTTCTATAAATTCACTTACATTAATTACTTCTTTATTTAATACATAACCAGCCTCTGTTTTTGATATGTCTATTAGTGTATTAATATATTTTTCTATTTGGGTGACACCTTTTGCTATGTATTCCATGTACTCTGATAACTCTGGATTTTCATTTATTTCAATTAATAAATCAGTATTTCCATGTATAATAGTCAATGGTGTTTTTATATCATGTGCTAATGCAGATATCTGTTCCTTACGATTCTCTTCTAACATCCACTGTTTTTCTAAAGAATCTTTTAAAGCTGACTTCATTTTATCCATAGAAAAAAGAACATTATTGATTTCACAAATTTTACTAGATTCTACAATAAAATTTAAATCCTGCTGTTCTATTTTTTCTGTAGTATTTTTTAAAAGTTCCATTTCAGCATTTAATTTTTTGCCAAATAATTTTGATAGTATAATAATTTCAATAAGAAATATTATACTAAAAATAATCATTCCTAATAGTTCTGGCTTTGGTAAATATGTCCTTAAAGTTGGAGAAACAAATTCTACTACTATACTATAACGTATTATGCAAACTTCATTTTCTCTGGACAATTTGATATAGTTTTTTGATGACTTGATAGTCCTTCTTTCAAAACCTTGCATTAAATCCCATACTTCTTTTGACTCATCCTTATTGAAAGTTCCTGAAATTACTTTGCCATTTAAAGTATACACTCCATACTCACATGAATCTGGAATTAAATCTTTAGTTACTTGTTTACTTGAAATAATTTTATCTTTATTTTCATAGATTTGTTTTTCCGTATAATTGGCAGGTAATATTATATTTAATGATAATAATATAGGAAATGATAATATCAATATAGATACTAAGACAACGGTTATAGCAAAGAATAAAGATAAATATCTTACAAAAACGGTTCTAAGTGTTACAACCTTTTTATTATTAGACTTTTTACCTACAAGTATCCTCACCACCTCCTCCAAACTTTAATTAGTTTATAGTTAATTACAAACTAGCTTTTGATTTGATTATTTTTATCACTAGACTATATTCTAACATAATAATATGAGTAAATAGTAACTTTTTTATTTTTATTCTTCAGACTTTTTACCCTCCCATTTAGAAAACCATATACATAAAATTATAAATGCTAAAATGGTTACAAATCCACATACTAATCCTATTGATTGATATTCTTTAAATGATTCAACTTTAATATATTCAATTGTCTTAGAACTTGAAAAAGATGACCAAATACTTATAAATCTAACACCCCATACACAAGGAATATAAGGCCAAATTCTAGTACCTAATCCAGTTAATAACACTGCTGAAAGTAAAGTTTCTACTATACCCACTCCAATTGAGGCTCCTTTTCCGAATCTTAAACTTAAGAATAAATGTAATATATATACAAATAAATTACTCCCAACTAAAATTAAAATTGAAATCACATAAAAATCTAATGTAAAATAAACCTCATTAGAAATACTAGATACACCAAATTTAAAACCTAATACAGATACTAGTGTCGCTCCAAAACCAAGGCATATTAATATTATATACTTACTTATAAGTGTAAGATATTTTGGATTAGATGATGTTAACATATGTTTATAACTTCCTGAATAATATTCTTGTTCAATACATAATGAACACATAATACTTGATAATAAAGGAAAAGCTATTGCTATAACTTGTAAATATGCAGCTATCTTTGATATATCATCAGCACTTGAATACTTATAATATCCTAAACACAGTCCCATACCTATCAAAGCAATGCAAAAGTGCATTAGTATTATAAAAGTTCGCTTTAATTTTATTAAATCAGAAAAAAAAATTCTTACTAGTTGTTCCATATTACTTCACCTCTCTATTATTAAACCAAGCATTTGTAACTAAAGAAAGCACTATAAATAAAACAAGAGATATTAACACTCCTGGCAAAATTACATTACTATTTAAAAACTCACTTCCTTCTGGTACAGGAAGTCCATTTGGTAGAATATGCAATACAGGAGCCATTAATCGTGTAGTAATTGAATACGGAAATATGTACCATATTTCTGTAGTCGAAAAAACTGCAACACCAATAATAGTAAAAAACATGTTTATTATAATTGTAATAAACAAACCAAATTTTGAAGCTAAAAACATACAAAGAGGAATCTGCCACATAAATAATAAAACTAATAATATGGTTCCAATAATATTTTGACTTATTGAAATAACTTCCTTATATACTATCCCAACAAGAACTATACCTATCATAAAAATAATTGATGTTATAAAACAGCAGATAATGCAATAAAGTATTTTTCCAGTCCAAACATCTTTTTTTTCAATTGGTAATGATAAAATACCACGATACTTCTTTTTTTCATCTTTTTGTACTATTAGGGAAGAAATCAATGTTAATGCCCCTGGAAGAAACATAGTATACCACCAATTGTAAACACCATTTTGTCCTCCACCAAATAAAAATACAATAATTATAGAAAATACTGGGGCTATCCATATCAATCTAATTCCAAAAGTTCTTTTCATTTTTTGAAATTCTGCTCTAACTAATTTTTCCATATTAATTTCCTTTCTTTCTATTTTCAGCTACTACTTTCATAAAAAGCTCTTCTAAGTTTTCTTCTTTTGATATCTTTCCTTGATAACCTATTACTCCATTAGAAATTATTCCTATTTCATCTACAATTTGCTCAACTTCAGATAAAATATGGCTTGATAAAATAACTGTAATTCCTTCCTTTGGAAAAGAACGAATCAATTCTCTAAGCTCTTCAATACCAATAGGGTCAAGACCATTTGTAGGCTCATCTAAGATTAAAAGTTTTGGGTGATTTAATAATGCAATAGCAATGCCAAGACGTTGCTTCATCCCTAGAGAAAATTGACCTGAACGCTTTTTAAAAGTATCTCTTAAATCAACAATTTTTAAGACTTCTTCAATACGAGAATCTGGTAGGCCTAATAAAGTAGTATGAACTTTTAAATTTTCTCTTGCTGTTAAATTTTCATATATAGCAGGAGACTCAATAAGAGAACCAATATATGCTAGGTCTTTTCTAGTCCATTTATGTCCCTCAAACATTATTTTTCCTGAAGTCGCATTTAAAATCCCAGTTATCATTTTTAATAAAGTAGACTTTCCAGCTCCATTTGGCCCTAATAATCCGTAAATAGAATTAGGTCTAATTTTTATTGAAATATTATCAACTGCAACCTCATTCTTAAACTTTTTAGTAACTCCCCTTAACTCTAAAATATAATTACTCATAATTTTCATCCTTTCTTTTATCGAACTTGTTTACAAGAATCATTCTAAATCATAAATATAAGGATTTTATAAGGATTAAAAATTAATAAAAAAAATGATGTGTTTTTTTAAACACATCATTTTTTATATTAACTCTATTAATTTTCCATTATAGTATATTTCTACTTCTTCAATCCAGATACTATCATCATCTTCTTGGATGACATTTTTGATAATATTGTTTATAGTATATTTTATATTTTGTTCATTTAAATAATCGTCTTTCCAAGAAACCCTACTTTTTTTATCTGGTTCTATTAAACTTATTCTAACGAGTCTGTCTTTTTCCTTAACTTCTACTTCCATATCTAAACCATTAAAATATTCATTTGATAATGTATCTAAGATTAATTGTAACTTATCTTTAAGTGTACTTTCTACATCAATTTGTAAGTATTTTACTATTTTATCATCTTTTGAAATTATCTCTATGGGTATTTTAGTAGTAGTCTTAGGATTAATTATTTTACTAGTTGCTTCTTCTTCGACACTCTCATCCTTCTTTACAACTGCTGACTCATTAGAATCAACCAATTCAACTGTGCTGATGCTATAATCCATACATGCTGTACTCGATAAAGTAGTAGCAATTATTAAAAAACTTACTGCTATTTTATTCATAAGTATCCCTCTCCTAATTCTCTTTCGATACTTATTATACCATAGTATAGATTATATTTTTATACTTTTAAGCCAATTTATCAATTATTGTAGTAAATTTTTTACAGTTCTAATCGATTTGAATTTATTTTTATAGTATATTCTTGTTCTAAATTCGACATATTTTTATTCAAAAGCCCTTTTATTTCTCTAATATTTTTATACTTATTACTATGTTCATAGTCAGACGAATCATTACTATATTCTTCATCGCTACTATACTCTTCATCATTATTAAATTCTTCTATTACTTCTTTTGCCTTTATATCACAATTAAATTTATACTTATCTACTGGTAAATTAAGACTTACCTTAGAATTTGGAACTTCTATATTCAGATGCTTAGCAATTGGCAAATTAGAATCTAAATTAAATTCATTATCATAATGTGAATTTCTACTTATTTTTTCATTTATATTTACATTTTCAGGTATATAATCTTCTACATTATTGATAAACACATCTTCATATTCTGAAGATATATCTAATGATTCTGATTCTATATTTACATTTTTAACACCTAAAATTGACTTTGTTAATAAGTCAATATTACTATTAGATATTAAATTCAAAGTCTCTAATTTATTTACATTATTTTCTGTTATAACTCTTCCAAAGCTTCCATAAGAAGTCTTATATGTTATATTATTTGAAGCTACATTATCATATACCAATAAATATGAACTTACACTTGATACATTTACGTCTACATTATTTGGTACATATATTACAAGTTCTCTATAATCATGTGAAAACATATTATCTATAGATGTATTTAGTAACTGGTCGAAATTTTTAATCCTTTTAAGCTGATTTTCATATTTTCTTTCACCTTTTACCACTAAAGTTTTATCTTTTAAAGTAACATTATACTTGTAAAACTCATTATTTCCTTTTGTTGTTACACGCACATCTTCACTTGCATGTTTCTTTATCGTAATATTTATATTGTCAACAGATACATCTAACTTGTCAATATTTACTTTTTCTTGATAAAGTTTATTTTCTTTTTTAAATTCAGCTTCCTTTTCTAGCCCAAAGTTTATTAAGCTTGGCATAACTAAAATACCTGACCATGTCGTTCCAATTATGCCTATTACCAATAATACTGCAGCAAATATGGCAAGTTTCTTATTCATGTTTATCTTCTCCTTTCTTATCATCTAAATCTTCAAAATCCTTATACATTGCCTCAAAGTTTATACTATCATCATAATCATCAGTTTTTTTAATACTTTCTTCTTTTGTATTATAATAGTCATTACTATATAAATCTTCATTAATATCTTTATTCAAGTCTTCATCTCTTAAAATATCTTTATTTCTTTTTTCCATTTTTTCATTTGCATTTATATAAATATTTTTTCTCTTTATCCAATTTATATAGCTACTTACCAACTGTTTCCCTAATTTTATAACAAACAGTAAAATTTGCCATGCAAGTATTTCAAGTCCTACAAATGCTATAATCGCAAATATACAAAACATCGTAATATCTGGAACCATTGTTATAAACTTAATCACAAATGGAATTGATATAACAAAAGCAATCAATGTACATATTAATCCAATAGCGACAGATACAATTGCACATACGAATGCGAATGCTGGAATAATTAAGAATAAAGATAATGCTACTAATAATACCTTTATAACTTGCCTAGATAAACCTCCAACACCTTCTTCTATACTTGGTGTAAGCTTATCATTTATATTTTCCTTTGATTTGTTGTATTTTTCTTTAGCCTCATCTTTTAAGATAGAATAACCCTTTTTCATATCTGACTTAAATTTACTAAATTTATCGTTTAAAACATCTGTATTTATTATTTTTTCTTCTTCAGTATCTTTTTCTTTAGTCTGTAAGATAAGTTCTCTTGCTATAGATTTTGGTGAACCAAGTGATGCTATTATCTCCATATCACTCTTTCCTTCTATAAGACCATCTACAAAATACTCTTCATAATCTCTCAATATATCATTAACTTCGCTCTCAGAAAAATCTTTTTTTAGATAATCCTTTAAAATTTCAAGAAACTCAGTTTTATTCAAGTTCATTACCTCCCTCATCTTCACTTATTAAAATCTCAACAGCCTTTACAAATTCTCTCCACTCTTCCATTAGATTGGATAAATTTTCTTTTCCTAGTGAAGTTATTCTATAGTATTTTCTAGCAGGACCTTCATTAGATTCTAGTATATATGTTTCGAAATACAAATCTTTTGTAAGTCTTCTTAGAATAGGATATATTGTTCCTTCATTTACATCTATTACTTTAGAGATATTATGTACTATTTCATATCCATACATATCCTTTTTAGATATTAGTGCAAGTACACAAATTTCTAAAACACCCTTTCTAAATTGTGTGTTCATATACTCCATCCTTTCTTTAAATACACAGTATTGTGTTTTACAAGGTACTATGTTAAAACTTCTTATATTTTCATAATAACACAGTACTATGTCTTACACAATAGTTATTTTTAAATATTATTGTTGATTAAATTCTTCTATAAATGTATAATACTCTAATCAGATATATTTTATGAAAGTGGTGATAAATTGGCTAAAACGAAAGAAGATAAAACAATATTAATCTTAACTGCTCAATTTGGTGCTGGCCATATAAGTGCTGCAAAAGCAGTAAAAGAATGCATTATTGAAAAATATAGTAACTACAATGTTGTTATACAAAATTTTATAAATGCAAGTATACCTATGATGAATAAGCCTATGGTAAAACTTTATGAGAACAATACAAAATATACTCCAGGATTATATAATTACTATTATTATTTTAAGAAATCGTTTGATTCAAGACATGATTTCTCTCATAAATTATATACACCTAAACTTTCTGAGTATATTTCTGATATAAATCCAGATTTAATTATCTCTACATTTCCACTAGCAGCTGCTTGTGTAAATAATTTTAAGATAAAAAATCCTGATATAAATATACCAACACTTACAGTTATAACAGACGTTGTAGATAGTATGGAGTGGGTTTTTGAGCATACAGATTTGTATTTTGTTCCATCTCCTGAAATAAAAAATAGATTTTTTCAAAAGGGGATAAATCCAGACTCTATAAAGGTTACTGGTGTTCCTGTAGATAAGAGATTCCAAATTGAAAGTAAAGAACTCTGTCATGATAAATACAGATTACTACTTCTTGGAGGAGGACGAGGTCTGTTCGATATAGATGAGGATTTTATGCATTGGATAGATGAATTTATTGAAGAACATATTGATTCTATAGAAATTACAATAGTTACAGGCAAAAACAAAAAATTATATGACACATTAACTTATAAAAAACCTTTAAAAAATATAAAAGTACTTGGATTTGTAAATGATATGTATAATCTAATAAGAGAATGTGACTTAATGTTAACTAAACCTGGAGGAGCAACTATATTTGAAGCTATCCAGTCACAAACTCCAGTACTTGTAAAAATGCCAAAGGTCGGACAAGAGATTGAAAATGCTAAGTTTATAATAGATAAAGGACTTGGGATGATTTATAGTGATGACTTAGACCTTAAGAATATATTTTATAAATTAGTATCAAATGAATTTGACTCTATAATAAACTTTATGAAGAAAAATTTAGAAGAGTTTAAAACAGTCATTCACCCAGATGAAATTGCTGATTATATCTCAGAATTAATAGATACTCATTACAATTAGTATGTTATTATAAAACTTAAAATAATAAAACCAAAGGCAATCAAGTATGCTTTCATATTTGAGATTTTACTCAAAATGACCTAAGCATACTCGATTGCCTTTATAATATTAGAATCAAGTTACTAATTTATCTTAGTATATATTTTTCTTGTATTGCATATACAGTTGTTGTATTTCTTCCATACTTCTTTTTAATTCTATTTGTAAATCTGAAGCAGTCTGATAATCTTTATTTTCCACAGCTTCTCTTACTCTAGTAAATAGAGATTCTCTAGTTAAAGTGTCCTTCATAATGTTGAACTTCAAATCTGATATTGAATTCCAAACGACTTCATCAAGTGCATCCATATTTTCTTTTGTGTGTATTTTGACAATACTTCTTATCTTTTGTATTCCAGCCTCTATTATTCTAGTTTTTAATTTTTTTTGCCACTTATCTATTGCTCCAACCTTAAATGATTCTATTATACTATCAGTAAATACATCACCTTGTTTTAAAGATTTTAATTTTGAAGCATATATTTCTAAATTTTTCATATTTTCATAAACTGTAGCTGGAGGAGTTCCAAATCTTGCATTTCTTTCTTCTAAGCTATAATGCTCAAATACATCATTTTCATCTCTATATGCTCTATCTTTTTCTAAATAGAATCCTTCTTCACCTACATTTTTAGACAATTCTTTTTCAAGTTCTTTTGTACTAAGACCACTCTTAGCTGCTGCTTTTATACCATCTAACATTGTCTGATAACACCCTGCTATTACTAGATATGTATTAGATAAAGGACTTGGTGATCTTAATTCAAATCTTACAGTCTTTGGATTTTTCATGTCTCTTATTAATCCAACAAGTACTGACCTATTTCTTGATGGAATCTCATAACTATGACCTAAAGATGTAACTATGCATACAGGTGCCTCAAATCCAGGAACTAATCTATTAAATCCATCATTAGAAGCTGTTACAATTGGATTTAATACTTCATAATTGTAAAGAAGTCCCATAAGGGCCCCATATCCTAGTTCACTTAGATAATCTTCTTTTAAATCTTTTGGGGCAAATAGATTTCTGATACTTCCATCTTTTAGTCTTGCACTTACTCCTACATGTGTATGTCCACCACTTCCTGCAACTCCATGAATTGGTTTTGCTTTAAACGTAACTTCTAGTCCATGTGATGTAAATACATCTTCTATAACGTCTCTTACTAATAATTCATTATCTGCTGCTTGTAATGGTGTAGAAAACTTCCAAGAAACCTCTAGTTGCTCCATAGCATGATTTGTTCTTCCATCTATACTAATAGAACTTTGTATCCCTCCAACCTCTTTATGAGCCATTTCAGGGCTTACACCTAGTTTTTGAAGTATTATCAAACTTTGCTCTAAGCAAGTTCTTATGATACCATGAGTTCTTTTCCAGTATTGCTCTTTTAGGCTTTGTGATACATATAATTTCTCTAAGTCAGCTTTATCTTCAGGAGTATTAACCCAAAACTCAAGTTCTGTAGCTGCTGTTAACATTATTTCTTCTATATCATCTACTGAATCTATTCCTATGTTATTTAATACATGTGGGTATTCTCTAAATATCTCAAACATAGATTTTTTGAAATACTTGTCTGCTTTTTGAAGCACTCCTCTTGAACATACTTTTTTGTTATCATGTATTAAAAATGCAGGTATCTTTAATGTTCCAACAGGTAAACCTACTTCTTCGTCTATATATTCCATATTGTAATCTACATACCAATGACAACTTTTATCTGGCATTAAATCAACTTTTGCATTATTTAATGTCGCTATGTTATAAAGTTCAACACTCGAACCATCAGTCTGTATAGCTGATTCTAAAAATTTATCTATATCTTCTAAAAATATTTCTACAGGAATCTTTTCATCTGTTGCATTTCCCCCTAAGTCAACACCCATTAAGGAAACAAATCTTATATTTTTATTGTTTTTTAGGATTTCTCTTATTTCTTCATTAGTATGTTTATCTTTCTCTATTACATATAATAGACTATCCATTTTTTCACTCTCCCATAATTTTTATGTAAATTTTATTTTGTTAAATACAAGATAAAATTCATTTTAACTTACATTTATGAATTTTTCTTGCAAAATATTCGTATTTTATTCGTGTTTTTATTTATATTATTATATATCAAGTACAAAAAGTTCGCAATATTTTTTATTGGAAAAAATATTCTACATACAATAGTTTAACATTTTTATAAATATGGGGTATACTAAAATAAAAGTATTTTTGTTTAAAAATTTAATTTGACTTATAATATAATCTATAGTAGCAATAATAAAAAAATTTAGGAGATAAACTTTATGGAATACATAATTTTCGATTTGGAATTTAATCAAGGATTTGATAAAAAATTTAACAAGACTGTATCCAATGAAAGGTGTCCTTTTGAAATCATACAAATAGGAGCAATTAAATTGGATTCTAAATTCAATATAATAGATACATTTAATAGCTATGTGAAGCCTACAATATACAAAGAAATACACCCTTTTATTAGTCGCATGACTAATATTAAAGATTCTGATTTTAATGGTTCACCTACTTTTCCTGAAGTTTACAACAAGTTCATAAAATTTATATCATCACAAGACCCTATATTATGTGTATGGGGAGCTGGAGATTTAAAGGAATTGTACAGGAACATTAATTACCATAAGCTAGCATCAAATACCTTACCTAAGTCTTATATTAATATTCAACAGCATGCATCTAAATATTTCAATAACCCAGCAGGAAAAAGTATTGGATTACAAAATGCTATTTCCTTATTGCAACTCGATGAAAAAATGTCTTATCACAACGCTTTAAACGATGCATACTATACTGCTAAGGTCTTTATTAATATATACAATCCAAGTATAGTGCCAGATATATATGTGTATACAAGCATTAGACCTAAAACTATAAAATATTCTAATAAAAAGAAAGTTGATTATGATAAGTTATTTGATGAATTTAAGAAGATTTTAAATCGTGAATTGAGTAAAGATGAGAAAAGAATTATTAACTTAGCTTATAACATGGGAAAAACAAATCAATTTGCATTAGAAAATGCTACTCAAAGAAAAAACAAATAGAATTTACTTAGGTTAAAAATAGGCATGTAGATTAAAACATAATCATCTTTAAATGTATATCTACAGCCCAATTTTTATCCTTATTAATCTTTATTTTATCTCTAATTCAACTGGACAATGGTCTGAACCTAGTACTTCAGTGTGAATGTTTGCACCTATCAATCTATCTTCTAATTTCTTAGATGCACAAAAATAATCTATTCTCCATCCTGCATTATTTTTTCTTGCATTAAATCTATATGACCACCAACTATAGACACCTTCTTTATCAGGATTAAAGTATCTATATGTATCTATGAACCCACTATCTAATAGTTTAGAAAATTTTTCTCTTTCTTCCTTAGTAAAACCTGCATTTTTCATATTATTTTTAGGATTTTTTAAATCTATCTCTGTATGTGCAACATTCATATCCCCACATACAATTACAGGCTTCTGATTATCTAATTTAACTAAATAGTCTATAAAATCATCTTCCCATCTAGTTCTATATTCTAATCTCTTCAACTCAGATTGAGAATTTGGTGTATATACAGTGACAAAATAAAAATCTTCAAATTCTAGAGTTATGACTCTACCTTCCTTATCATGTTCTTCTATATTTATTCCATACATTACTTTTAAAGGCTCTTTTTTTGTAAATATAGCAGTACCTGAATAACCTTTTCTCTCAGCATAATTCCAGTATTGAAAATATCCTGGTAAATCTAATTCTATTTGTCCTTCTTGTAATTTAGTTTCTTGTAAGCAAAATATATCTGCATCAACCTCTTTGAAAAAGTCTAAAAATCCTTTCCCAACACAAGCTCTTATTCCATTAACATTCCATGATATAAATTTCATATTATACTCCTCATCTAAACAGTAAATTTCGTTTAATTTTTTCATTTGTTTTTATTTTAACAACATGACACTATAATTTTATCTAAAAATTACTATTTACTTAATACCTTAAAAATATATATTTTAATCAATTTTTAATTTTTTTGTTAACTCTTCAGGGATTATTGAGGAAACATACATATTTGTTCCAAGCTCGAATCCTCCAAAATTATATTTTCTTGGGATTATATGCATATGAACATTAAAATATGATTTTGTTTCAATATTTGTTGGATGAGTGTGAATACATAAGTTAAATGGAATATATCCATTGACATGGTACAGTTTCTTAAATAACTTCTCAAATATCATGGAAAGTTCTTTTACATTATTATCATTTAACTCATCAAATTTTATTTTATCTTTAAATATTACTCTTACTTCTCCACTATATTTAGTTGCATATGGAACAAGCACTATAAAAGCTTCTCCATTATAAACAACTCTTGTATTTAAATTTATTTCATTTTCTATTAAATCATCATACAAAGAGCTATTATTACTATCATAATACTCTTTTGAAACTAGTAATTCATTAGTAATTTCAGGAGGAATAAAAGACATAGACAGTATCTGAGCATGTGGATGCATTAAAGATGCCCCAGCTTTTCTCAAGAAGTTTTTAAAGATACTAACATACTCTACTTTGTCATTTTTCGACATTTCTCTAAATCTGTCTCTATACATAAAAAAAACATCTTCAAATTCTTTTTGATTCATGTTATAAAAATTACTATTATGTTTATCACTCTCTATCATCACTTCATGAATACCATATACATCTCTTGCCATATCATCAATTATAGGAAATTTATTATAAATAGACTTCACAAGCCATCCTTCTTCACCCTCTATTTCAAATAGTGTATCAGTTGCATAAGCCTCATTTCCCTTACAAAATGGGCATCCTTCTTCATATTCCTTAGTCTCTTCATCTTCATTTGGTATATCTGCTGTATCCAAAGGTCTTTTCAATCTATCAGTAGCAAATATAACAACATCATTAGTAATTGGATCTATTCTTAATTCTTTCATAATTAACACCTCTTAGTTAATAGCCTTTAATATAATTATATGATATTTATCGTATCTGTTAAATAAATTTATAATATTTTTTATAAATTTGCGTATTTACCCTTATATATTTTTATCTATAAATAGAAGATTATAACAAAAAATTACTATCCATACATCAAAACATTATCTTATCATAAATTAATTTACTGATGTATAATTTATTGGCATGGACACAGGTATTTCACTGTAATTTGTTAAAAGTTTATTTTAGAGCTATATTAATTTTTTTTGATGATTTTTACCTATAAGTATGTTATTATTATCTTGTAAAGATGTCTTGTATTCAAACATACAATTTACATAATACAATATACGTATTTAAATTAAATAGGGGGTATTAAAATGAATTATTCAAACAGAGTTAGTGCAATGCAGGCCTCTCCAATCAGAAAACTTGTTCCATTTGCACAAGCAGCAAAAGATAGAGGAATCAAAGTATATCACTTAAACATAGGACAACCAGATATAAAAACTCCTAAAGGGTTTTTTGATGCTGTTAAAAACTTTGATAGTGAAGTCTTAGAATATGCTACATCAGAAGGTATTCCAGAATTATTAGAAGCACTTCAAAACTATTATAAAACTTATGATATGCATTTTGAAAAAGATGAATTACTAGTAACTAATGGTGGTAGTGAAGCTTTACTTTTCACTATGATGGCAGTTTGTGACCCAGGGGATAATCTATTAGTTCCAGAACCATTCTACACTAACTACAATGGATTTGGTCAATGTGTAAATGTAGAAGTTAATGCTGTTACAACAAAAGCAGAAAACGGTTTCCACCTTCCATCTAAAGAAGAAATAATGTCTAAAGTAGATGATAAAACTAAAGCTATAATTCTTTCTAATCCAGGAAATCCAACTGGTGCAATCTATACAAAAGAAGAACTTAATATCCTAGCTGAAATAGCTAAAGAAAAAGATTTATGGATAATAGCAGATGAAGTTTATAGAGAATTTGTTTATGATGGACTTGAGTACACAAGCTGTGGTAACTTAGAAGGTGTACAAGATAGAGTTATCATAATAGACAGTGTTTCTAAAAGATACAGTGCTTGTGGTGCTAGAATTGGTTCTATCGCTTGTAAAAATAAAGGTCTTATCGCTCAAATACTTAAATTATGTCAAGGAAGACTTTGTGTTCCTACATTAGAGCAAATAGGAGCTGTTGAATTATACAAAACTCCAGTTTCTTATTTCAAAGAAGTTAATGAAGAATACAAAAAAAGAAGAGATGTATTATACAATGAATTAATGAAAGTTGATGGCGTTATATGTAAAAAACCAACTGGTGCTTTCTATATAGTTGCTAAATTACCAGTTGAAAATGCAGAAGATTTCACAATCTGGATGTTAAAAGAATTCAACAAAAACAATGAAACAGTTATGGTTTGCCCTGCTGAAGGATTCTATGCTACTCCAGGTTTAGGACGTGACGAAATAAGATTGGCTTACATCCTAAATGAAACTGACCTTCATAGAGCTGCTACATTATTAAAAGAAGGTTTAGAGCAATATGTAGCTTTACACAAATAAATTATTGAAATATTAATTTATATAAATTTAATGATATAAAAATATCCCCTTTTCAGATATTATTTGAAGAGGGGATATTTTTTCTATTTAAATTCTTCTTTATTTAATATATATTGAAGAGTATTTATTGCCTCTAAATACTTTCTTCTATCCTCTTCAGTCAATTTAGAAAGCTTTTCTCCTAGACCATCACTTAATTTATCCATAAAATCAGAAGCTATATTGCCCCCTTCTTCAGTAATATCAATTAAATACTTTCTTCTATCAACTAAGTCTCTTTCTCTTGTTACATATTTCTTTTCAGTTAAATCATCAACCATACTAGTTAAACTGCCTTTTTCTATATTTAATTTAGAGCATAAATCAGTCATACTTATTACTCCATAATTTTTTATAAATACTAATGCTCTTAATTGTGTTTTATTTACATTATAGTCTGGTGCAAATTTTTTTAGGTCCTCTAAGTATAGGCTAGAATAAATCTTAGGAAATGTTTTTACTAGAAAACTTATGGTATCTTTTACTACGTAGTTCATACAATCACCTCGGTTGTTTTTAAATTTATTAAATTATCTAAATAACTTTATTTCAGTTTACATTAAAAATATTGCAAGCACAATAGTTTTTACTGAATGTTTAAATTTAATTAGTAATCTTATTATTTTATTTAATTTTATTTATATTATTCTTATTAAACACTATTTATATAGCTATTTTCTTTAATTCATGGTATAGTAAATAAGGAAGAACTCTTCATAGCGATGAAGAGCAGACGCTAGCCCATTAAAATGGCTATCTTATTTATAAATAAGATAGCCATTTTTGATTATATTTTATCTGTATACTTCTATACTCTTAAATCCACATCTACTTTTCCTAAATCTTCTTTATAATCTTTTATAGCTGGTTCTACAACTTCATTTGCAAACTCCACAACTTGTTCTGGTGCTCTACCTATAAAGTTTTTTGGGTCCATTATAGATAATATTTCTTCTTTGCTCATTTTAAATGAATCATCATTCATTATAAGCTCAATTAGATTATTATCCTTACCTTCATGTTTAACTCTATATGCAGCTTTCATAGAGTATTCTCTTATTATCTCATGTAACTCTTGTCTATCTCCACCTCTTTTTACAGCTTCCATAAGTATTGTTTCTGTAGCCATAAAAGGAAGTTCCTCATTTACACGTTTATTTATCATATTCTCGTATACTACTAAACCATCAGTTACATTTATGCCTATTTCAAGTATTGCATCTGCTGCCATAAAAGCTTGAGGTATAGCTAATCTCTTATTAGCTGAATCATCTAATGTTCTCTCTAACCATTGAGTAGCTTGTACCATTGCAGGACTTAAAGATTCAGAGATTATATACTTAGATAAAGATGCTATTCTCTCACTTCTCATTGGATTTCTCTTATAAGCCATTGCTGATGAACCTATTTGATTCTTTTCAAATGGCTCTTCTAATTCCTTTAAACTTTGTAAAAGTCTTATATCATTAGTCATTTTATGCATACTTTGAGCTATCCCTGATAATATACTTATCACTTGATAGTCTAATTTTCTAGTATATGTTTGTCCACTTACTGCATAAGAAGAATTATATCCCATCTTTTTGCAGATTTTTTTATCTAACTCTTTCACTTTTTCATGGTCTCCCTCAAATAAGCTTAAAAAACTTGCTTGAGTACCAGTAGTTCCTTTAACTCCTCTTAATTTCATATTATCTATTCTGTAATTCAAATCTTCCAAATCAAGTATTAAATCTTGAGCCCATAAACAAGCTCTTTTACCTACTGTTGTAAGTTGTGCTGCTTGAAAATGTGTAAACCCAAGAGCTGGCATATCCTTATACTTAAGTGCAAATTCTTTTAAATTATTTATTAAGTTTACAAGCTTTACTCTTAGAAGTTTTAAAGCTTCATTCATTTGTATAACATCTGTATTATCTCCAACATATGCAGATGTTGCCCCTAAATGTATTATTCCTTTGGCTTTTTCACACTGTAAACCATATGCTTTTACATGAGACATTACATCATGTCTCACTTCTTTCTCTATTTTTCTAGCTTCGTCAAAATTTATATTATCTATATTAGCTCTTAGCTCATCTAATTGTTCTTCAGTTATATTTATTCCTAACTCATGTTCACCTTCTGCAAGAGCAACCCATAGTCTTCTCCATGTAGAAAATTTAAATTGTGGAGAAAATATATAGCTCATATCTTTGCTACAGTATCTATCTGTAAGTGGATTTGAGTACGTAGTATATTTATTATCTATCATTATTTAGCACCTTCCTTAAATCTTTTGTCATGTGATTAGTGTGTACAAATTAGTACATAAATAATTATATATAATTTCACGAACTATAACAAGGCTTTTTTATTTTTTGTTCACATTTATATATAGTATTTTTTATTTATTACTATTTTTTATTTATATCTAAATTATCTTTTTCAATAAGATAATCCACTATTTCGCTATCGACAAAATTTAATACATATTTATATCTAATTGCATAGTATTTGTCACTCCAACCAAGTTGATTTTTTACATCACTTTCATCTGCTCCAAGTCTTAAACTTATTGCTGCAAATGAATGTCTAAAGTCTCTTGCTGAATATTGAGAAAGCCCTGCTAAATCTAAAGCTTTTTTGACTATAAGTCTGACATTTCTATCTGTTATAGAATTACTTTTTTGAGTAGTAAAAATAAAGTCATCATTAGGTATTATTACCTCAGGAAGCCCAGAATAATTCCTATAATCTTCTAATAGTTTAAAGAAGTATGGATGCAACTTAACTACCCTCTCTTTTCTTCCTTTTCCCAGTCTCACGTACGAGTTATCGTTTTCATCTACCATAAGGTCTTTCCACTTCAAGCTAACCAATTCATTTAATAAACACCCAGTAGTAACTAGACAGACTATTATTACTCTATCTCTTATATTTAATTTTGGTAAAATACCTATAAGTTTATTTATTTCTTGTATACTTAGGACATCATCTTTTGTTTTTATTCTTGTTACTGTTGGTTTCTCTACATACCTAAATGGATTTATATCTATGTATCCTTCTTTCTTTAAGAAGTTATAAAAACTATGTAAATAACTATATATCTTTTCACAAGTTGATTTTGCATATTTGGTCTGTATATAGTCTACAAAATTTTTACAATCTTCTTTTGTCGCATAAATCAATTCTTTCCCTTTTAAGAACTCTTTAAACAGTATAACCTTTGATAAATAATCGTGTTTTGTATTTGGGTTTAATTTTGTAGAAAAAACATTAAAGGTTTCGTACTCATAATCATCTAGTATTTTTGTACTATACATAATAACTCCTTTCCTTCTCATAAAATAAAATCGTTATACTTTTACTATACCATATATTTCCCCTTCAAATATACCCCTTATTCAATAGATAAGCTCTAACTTTACTTTGTTAAATTATGAAGGTTTTATGAAAATATCAATCTTCCATTGTGCACTACACAGTACTATGGTATTATAAGTTAGTAAAAGGTGGCATTTTTTTGTTAATATATGAATAAAATATGCTACTATAAATTTGTATTGGAGGTATTTTGGTTTGGAAACATTTAGTTTGCTTGAAGTTTTTAAGGCAGTCATTTTAGGAATAGTTCAAGGAATCACAGAATGGCTACCAGTAAGTAGTACAGGGCATATGATATTAGTTGATGAGTTTATAAAATTGAATTTTTCAGATACATTTATAAGTACATTTTTGGTTGTAATTCAATTTGGTTCAATATTAGCAGTACTTGTTATATTCTTTAAAAAGTTAAATCCTTTTGATAGCTCAAAGAATATTAAACAAAAAAAAGAAACAGTTCGCTTATGGCTTAAGGTTATAATTGCAGTTATACCATCTGGAGTTATTGGAATACTTTTTGAAGATGATATAGATAGATTATTCTTCAATTCAACAGTAGTTGCTATTGCTCTTATTGTATATGGTATAATAATGATAGGACTTGAAAAGAGAAATAAAAGACCTAAGTATAAGGATTTTTCTCAAGTTACATATAAGTTAGCTCTTTGTATAGGATTATTCCAATGTTTAGCTCTTATACCAGGTACATCTAGGTCTGGTTCAACTATAATAGGTGCAGTGTTACTTGGTGCTTCTAGATATGTAGCTGCAGAATTTTCATTCTTCTTGGCTATCCCTACAATGCTTGGAGCTAGTGCATTAAAGCTTCTAAAAGCTGGATTTGGATTTAGTGGATTTGAATGGCTTATTTTAGGTGTTGGTTCTATAGTAGCATTTATTGTTTCAATTGTAGTTATTAAATTCTTTATGGACTATATCAAAAAACATGACTTCAAAGTCTTTGGTTATTATAGAATAGTCTTGGGTATAATTGTTCTTGCTTATTTCTTTCTATTCTAATCTATTCTAATTTAATAACAAATGATAAGGAGAAAAATTATGAGTGTTAAAAAAGAAATATTTGATTGGGCTAAGTCAATAGCTATGGCTATTGTACTTGCATTTGTAATCCTACAATTTATAAGACCTTCTATTGTCAGTGGAGAATCGATGTATCCTACTTTAGACGATAAAGACTATCTAATTTTAAATAGAATATCATACAGAGTTGGTAAACCTGAGAAAGGCGATATTGTCGTTTTTAAAACCAATTTAGTTGACGGCGATACAGGAAAGAAAAAAGACTTAATAAAAAGAGTTATAGCTACTGAAGGTGACAGTATAAAAATATCAGATTCCAAAGTATATGTAAATGGAAAGTTATTAAATGAACCATATATACACAATAATTACACTTCTGGAGATATAGATACAGTTGTTCCAAAAGGTAAACTATTTACGATGGGAGATAATAGAGAAAACAGTAATGATAGTAGATTTCCTGATGTAGGTATGGTTGATGAGGATGAAATTCTTGGTAAGGTTATGGTAAGACTTTTACCTCTTAATAATATTGGAAAAGTGGATTAAGAAAATAAGAGACTGAATTGGTAAAATTTATTTTACACATCTCAGTCTCTTTTAATTTACTTATAGAAGTTTTTTCTAGTTCTCTTTTGATTCTGTGATAATTCTTATTATATCACTTGCATCTTCATTAAAAGTTGTTACTATACTTAAATAATCAGTTGCTCTACTTATAGCCAAATAAACCTTATTTAAATCTCCCACAAAGTCATTTACTTGGTAATCTTGCTCTGTATCATTTATAGTTTGATTGTATAACATTTCTAGCTCACATATTATCACTGCTTTGTATTCCAAGTTCTTTATAGAATATATATTTGCTATTGTAGTTCCTACCTTCTTACTTATATTTGTCAGATTGTCTTCTGCACATATATAAGGAATTTTTGCTTCTTCTAAAGCTTTTTTTAGCATGTATTGAAAATAAATAGTTTTTCCACTTTTTAACTTTTTCTTATTGTAAGGATATACAATAGCAACTTCAGAATAATCAAGCCCCTTTTTACCTATCAGGTACTCAATTTCCCATATTACAGAACTTATCTGGTCATCAAGGTCACTTACCTTTATTATATCAACAGATTTATTACCACTTCTAAGTGCTTCAGTATTAAAAAAAGTATTAAACTTTGTATTTGGTCTTAATTCATTAATATATGAGTTAGAATTATTTGAAAATTTATTTGAAAAATCTACAATTTCTTTAGCTTGTCTATAATTTCTGCTTAAGATAAGCTTATCATCAAACTCTATATTGCTATATAACGTTTTAAATATATTTAATCTATTAGAGATATTCAAAGAATTACAAGAACACACATTAAATATAAATTTGGTTTTATATAAAAACTCTCTTATAAAATCTATCTCATAATCTAAAAAACTTTCTGCTTCATCTACGAAAATAGCTTTAAACATATTTTTATTTTTTATAATGTTCTGTGCTTGTTTTACTAGATTATTAAAAGTTTTTTCATAATCATTTTTTAACATATTGTAGTCTACAATTAAGTTGTATTTTTTAGCGAGTTTAAATATAAAAGAACTAAATGTATGGACTTCTAAATTATTATTATCTTTATACAATAGCTCTATCCTCTCTCGAAGCTCATTGCATAATTGCTTTGTATGTGTAAATATGATTAATTTATGATGTGGATATACTTTTGCTAGCTTTATAGCTCTTGAAAGCATAATTGCTGTCTTTCCTATACCAGAACCACCTTCAATAAGTGTATTTCCATATTTAATAGAAACAGCATCTTTAATTTGAACTTCTTCCATCATAGTTGCTGTATACTTATAGTCATCATTATAGAAAGAAATCTTTTTAAATTTTTCATTTAAATGAAGTTTATCATTTATTATATAGTACTCTGAGCATATATCTAATAAAAATAAATTTAAATTTATTTCATCATTTTTTTCACTAAGAAATTCATCTAGTGAACCTTTATTCATTATATCTTGAAGCTTATTTTTATCTATTATATTATTATTAACAAATTCTCCAAACTCATATGCTTCTTCTACTTCAACATATGGCATAATGTAAACGTAATTATAGCTTATATTTCTATTCTTTTGTCCCATTTTTAGTTTCAAAAGCTCATATTCCTCATTCATAACTTCAAGTAACTCTTCTTCCAAAATAAAAAATATATCTTCTGTTGTATCCATAAATTTTATAAATAAAATTTTTCCATCTTTGACATACAACAAATCAGTATTTATTCCTTTAAAAGGAGTAACTTTTGGCACTACTTTAACGTCCTCATTGATATCTCCGTAAAATAATTTCTCGAATTCTTTCAATTTTAGGGCGTCTAACTGAGAGTTTATATTTATGTATTGGCTCACTTACATTACCTCCTTCTGTTATACTTAATTATACCATTTTGAACTATATTTTTATATATACTTTTTATAGGCAAATTTAGTAAATAAATTCAAAATAAATACAAATAAATACAAAACTTTTGAAGAAAAGTTGTAATAAGTATAGATACTTATTCTTATAAAATGTTTTATGTAAATAATAAATTTCATAATTAATTTTTAAAATGATAAGTAATGTCTTTAAAATGCCAAACTTTATCGTCTAAAAACATAAAAATTTATTATTAAAAAATTTAAAAACCTGCCAAAAAACTATCTATTTTTATTAGCAGGTTTTATTTATAATCTTTACATGTTGATACTATTATATTAATTTTTTTATTTTACTATAATGTTTAATTTTTATCTTCTGATATAATATTAAGATTTGATATATCTGTATAAATCGCATAAAAAACAGGATAACGATTTTGATATAATTCGTTTACAAACTTACCTTGCATTCTTACAGGAAAAACATGACCATCTGTATGGCAGAAGCGGAAAACTACTTCAAAAGTTTCTCTTTTAGAAATTGCTTTTTCCAATGTATCAGTTACTATTTGCAAGTCATCTTGTAATACTGGTGAAAGAACATCAAAATCTTCAGATGAAACAGATTGTGCAGAATATCCAGTGAATTCAAGCATTTTTTGATTAAAATAAAGTAATTTCAAATTCTCCATGCAAGCAAATTTGACAACACCATCAGTAGCCATTTCTAATAATACCTTTATATCTCTAGGGTCTATGTGAAATGACATGCTATCAGCAGAATCATCTGAAAATACATGATAAGAATTTTTTCCATGACTTTTTGCATAATAAAGTGCTTGGTCTGCTTTTTCATATAACTCAGAATATACATAACCATGTTCAGGATACATCGCTACCCCAATACTACATGTAATAGAAAACTCCATGTGTCCAGCAAATCTTTTTTGGTTAATTTTAGAACAAAAACGCTCTAATTTATCTACAAGTACATAGTTATTGGTGTTAAAGTTTTTTATTAATACCACAAACTCATCTCCACCAATACGCCCTACAATATCATCCTCACGAAATTGAGATTTCAACTCCAATGCAAACTCACTTATAATAAAATCTCCAAATGCATGACCATACTTATCATTTACATTTTTAAAATCATCAATATCAAATATTAGAAAAACATGTTCTGAATCTTGATTATTTTTATTTTCTAAAAATGAACTAATAAATTCCTCTGTTACCCCCTTATTGTAAAGACCAGTAAGAGAATCACGTTGAGAACGTTCAAGGAGTAACAATTCTCTATTTTTCTCTTCATCTATATTTTTACGATAAGATATCATACGAACAGATTCATCTGATGTCCAAAAGAAAATTCGTGCATTAATTCTAATCCAGTGATAATTTTCCTCGTCTGTCTTAATTAAAAAATCATAGCTAATATTATTAATTCCACTATTATAACACTTAAGAACATTTTCTGGTAAGAATGTATCTAAATACCCCTGTGCATACTCTTCTTTTATTTGTTCTTTAGCAATTGTATGTAGTGCTTCATCATATGGTGTATTAATATCTAACCCAAAATCATGAAAATATCTATTTAAATCTTCACAACCAGCTCTATTATTAGTGACATCAATCTCAAAAATATTTTCATAAAGTTCTTCAGTAGATTGACTCAGCAACTTTTGATATTCTAATTTCTGGGATACACTAAGCTTCATTATTTGGTTCTTATACTTCTTAAGCACACGTGTAATTGTAAAAAGTACAAATATTATAATCAAAATTATAATTGCAATTCCTTTTAGAAATTGTGTTTGAAATTGCTTACTCATTATAGTCAAATCATTTTCTAAAACAAGATGCCATTTTAAACTAGATATATATTGACATACAACATAACTTTTTGATTTTTCAGATGAATTCCAAAAACTCTTTTGTTCTTTTTTATTATTTAGTATTAACTCTTTTGAATCAGATAAATCACTACTAGAATTTTCAAAAAAATTTATATGCTCATAACCAGTTTTATCTGATGTTAATTGTACAAATCCTTTATCATCAATTAAACGTGCTACAACATCGAATTTATCATCATATTCTTTAAGCAACTTTTGTAATGAATTAACCTTTAATCCAACTCCTATAATTCCCATAGTTGAACCATCATTATCTTTTATCTTACAGTTTACAAACACTGTAATACTATTATTACTTGCTTCATCATTATCAACATTTAATGAATATTCCTCATTATTCTTTAGGAAATCATAATACCATTGATTCTCAGAATTCTTATCACTAAGATTTCTATCAAGACCATTAAAATGATAATAATTATTCGTTTTGGTCGATACTAGAAAAACAGAATCATATGAGTACTTATTCCTGTATGCATTCAAGTAATCTTGTAGTTTATGAATAAACTCTTCATCATTTAAATGTTCTTTCTCTCCATTTAAAAAGTTTTTTAATAAACTATCATTTGCCATGGTAAGAGACACATTTATAGGCTCTGAAAGGATTTTATCTATCTGATAATAAATACCTTCAGCAGCTAATGTAGATACATGCTCAATATCATTTTTAAAAATATTAGTATTAGATTGATATCCAATTACAGAAGTAGCTACAAAACCAAGAGTAATAATAATACAAACAACAATATTTGTATGTAAAAGTGTATTTTTTTTCATAATCTGTCCCCTCTTTAACCCTCACTTTGGCTTCATTGTATTTTCACCTTCTTTAAATATAATTATTTCAAGTATTAAACTTTTTAAAACTTTAAATTTTTTATATTAATCTATTACTTTTTATAAAACAACAGAAATATACAAATATATCATACAAAATTATTTGTTAAAATACTAAAATCATTCTACTAATATAAATGAATTATATTAGTTTTATTATTAATATATATTAATAT